>JAWSVD010000106.1:0-51627 GCA_033852095.1 Granulosicoccaceae bacterium
CTGAAATCGCGTCATTTCATACTGCTGCGCTGGCCACCGCAGAAAAGGGACGAAAAAAGAGAAAAAGAGAACCCTGGGTCATCAGAATTCGGGTTAAAGCACGCAGTGAGCGTGTTGATTTGCTGAACTATTGGTGAGAATCGCCGTTATATGGACAAGTATTAATGAAGCAAAGGCTAAGAAAGCATGGAGCATCGTGGCAGTGATCACCCCACTGGCGAAGGCAGCGTTGATTTGAATCAATTGGTCGCTGAATCTGCCAAACGCTTAATGGCGGCTTCGCTGCAAAGCGAAGAGGCGCTGTGCGAAAAATTGTTGGCCTATATTTGCGAGAATTTTTCCGTGGCGGCCTCTTACTATCGCCGCAACGACCGCGATAAGCGGCAGAGCATCCTGGTGGCGGAATGGCCTCAGCGTGCGCGGGTGCCAACACCTGACCCCGTCGCGGTCATCGGTTTCGATGACAACCTTGCCATTGGACTCTCCGAGCACCTCAAGCAGCCCTTGACTCTTGTCCCGGGCGAGCTCGAATCCGCGCCGCACCGCTACGTGATTGCAAAGGCCGCCGGCCTGGACGAAGTCACGGTGATTTTTGTGCCACTGACCACAGAGCTGCACACCGAGGGGCTGATCGCGCTAGTGCGTGCGGGGCATTGCCCCTGGCGCAGCGATGAGATCTTGGCGCTGGAAAGTATCGCGGCGATGTTCATGCAAACCCAGTCGCGCCTGATGGCCGAACGCGCGCTGCGCCGAGCTGCGTTTATTGACACACTGACGGGTTTGCCCAATCGGCAGGGCGTGTTCGAAGCGGGCAGCTCCATGCTGGACAATGACGTGCCCATTGCCGTCATTCAAATAGAGCTCGAAGACTTGCGCACCGTCAATGACACCCTGGGCCGTCAGGCGGGCGATAAACTGATACTGCAATTCGCAACGGCGTTGCGCGCGCACGGCACGCCCTTGGGTTGGTGTGGTCGCATCAACGGCAACGGTTTTGGCATCCTGATGCAGGACACGGGCGATGATGAAGAGCTGTTCGGTATAGCGCGCCGGCTGTTTGCCGCCTTGCGCATCCCAGTGCAAATCGGCGAGCGCCACATCACGCTCACGCTCGACATAGGCATCGCCAAAACTTACGATCGGGACATCGATATCGAGGCATTGTTCCAAGAGGCCAATGCCGCAATTCAAAGTTTGGGTGCCGCCAAGGGCAATAAGATTATTCTGTTTGATCAAGAGCTGGCGCGTAAAAAGAGCGAGCAGGTTGAGCTGGAAGTTGCACTGCGCGACGCGGTGACACGAGGCGAGCAAATCATTGTGCACTATCAGCCTGAAGTCGATCTGCGCACCGGCGAGCTGGTCGGCTGTGAGGCGCTGGCGCGCTGGCAGCACCCCACGATGGGTCTGCTCGCTGCCGGGCGCTTCATCGAGATGGCCGAGCGCACCGGGCTTGTGGTGCCGCTGAGCAAACAGGTGATGGAGTCTGCGATAGCGCAGCAAGCGGCGTGGATGCGGGAGGACCCGAGTCTGGATACAACCATACGAATCAATGTGTCCCCAGCGCAATTGATGGGCACAGATCTGGCAATCGACATCAGCGGATTGCTGTTGAAGTACGCGCTGCCAGCAAAAAACCTGTGCATCGAAGTCACCGAACACGTGGTGATGGACTATTCAGAAAAGGCGCTGGGTTACCTTGCCAAATTGCAGGAGATGGGGGTCGAGATCGCCATTGATGACTTTGGCATTGGCCACAGTTCCATTGCCAAGCTCAAGTACATGCCCGCCGACACCTTGAAAATTGACCGGGCGTTCATCACGTCACTGATTGACGGTGAGCGCGATGTCGCCCTGGTGGATACCATCATCCGCATGGCGAGCGCCTTCGACATGACAGTGGTCGCGGAAGGGGTGGAGACCGCAGAAGAGCTGACCGAGCTGCTCACACTCGACGCCGACAGAGGACAGGGCTACTTTTTCGCCAAACCCATGTCGGCCGAAGATGTGAAACCGCTGTTCCATCAGCGGCTCTTTGATCCACAGCGCTACCAGCGCAGTGCTGAGCAACTGGCGCAGGGCTGAGTCACCAGCCCCACTGGGCCATGCCTGCGGTGCAGCAAATAGCAGCAGGGTGCTGGCGCGCCATTGGATCAACTATTCAGCAGCGCTAGCGCTCAGCATTGGGCTGTTTCTAGGGCGGCGGCGGGCTTTTTTTCAGAGTGGACAATAACTGCCGGGCGGCAGATTTTGCGCTAAGTGTTTGCTTCAGAACGGCAGATTCTGTCTCGGCAATCAAGGGGCCAGCGCTGTCTTTCAGCATGTTTTTGAGACCGCTCTGCACCATTGTCCACATCCATTGCAGCTGCTGTTTTTGCCGTTTCTCGGCGATGCGCTCAGCGGCACCGCTTTGATCAAAATAGCGCTCGACCGTGGACCAGAGTTCCTCCAGACCGTGCCCTTCGACAGCTGAGCAGGTCTGCACAGGAACAACCCACTCAGGGTCTGTGGGGCTGAGCATGTGCAGTGCGTTTTGGTAGTCTCTGGCGGCTTGTTTCGCCCGTATCACCGTGTCGCCGTCGGCCTTGTTGACGACCACCATGTCGGCGAGTTCCAGCACGCCTTTCTTGATGCCCTGCAGATCATCACCCGCACCGGGTAGCATCAGCAATAGATAAAAATCGGTCATGGCCGAGACCTGTGTCTCGGACTGGCCGACACCGACGGTTTCCACCAATACCGTGTCATAACCCGCGGCCTCGACCAGCAGGATGGTTTCCCGTGTCATGCCTGCGACGCCGCCAAGCGTGCCACTGGTGGGGGAGGGGCGGATAAAAGCGTTGGGGTGCACACTGAGCGTTGCCATGCGGGTCTTGTCGCCCAGGATGCTGCCGCTGTGGCGCTGGCTGGAGGGGTCGATGGCCAGCACGGCTGTCTTGTGGCCTGCCGCACACAGGTGCTTGCCCATCGCTTCGATGAAGGTGCTCTTGCCCACGCCTGGCACACCTGACAAGCCAATGCGGCGCGAGCCGCCGCTGTGCGGCAGCAGGGCGGCCAGTACACGCTGGGCCTCATCGCGGTGCGCGGCTTTGTGTGATTCAATCAAGGTGATGGCGCGCGCGAGTATTGCCCGGTCGCCCGAGAGCACGCCCTCTACCCACTGTGCTGTGCTGAACTCGCGCCTTCTAGCCATTGAGGCTGTGGCCGAGGTGGCTGGCGAGGGTGTGCAGCAGTGTCTTGGCTGATTCTGCGACGGAGCTGCCCGGCGGGAAGATAGCGCAAGCCCCGGCCTGCATCAGCTGGTCGTAGTCCTGCGGCGGGATCACCCCGCCGGCGACGATCAGTATGTCGTCGCGGCCCTGATCGTCCAGCGCTTGGCGCAGGGCGGGTATCAGGGTTAAATGACCGGCGGCTAAGGAGCTGGCACCGACCAGGTGCACATCATTCTCCACCGCTTGTCGGGCTGCTTCTTCTGGCGTTTGAAACAGCGGCCCTATGTCCACGTCAAAGCCCAGATCAGCAAAGGCGCTGGCGATGATTTTCTGCCCGCGATCGTGCCCGTCCTGGCCCATCTTGGCCACCAGAATGCGCGGTTGGCGGCCCTCCTGTTCGGCGAAAGCTCGGACAAGTTTTTCAACACTGCCAATCATTTCACTGTTCGCCCCTGCTGTTTTTAGGTAGACGCCCTGGATGGCGCGGATCTCTGCGACGTGTCGGCCGTAGGCGTTTTCCAGCGCAGTGGATATCTCCCCCACTGTCGCCATGGCCCGTGCAGCGTCCACCGCGAGCGCGAGCAGATTAACCTCGCCGCGGGCGCCGTCCTCGAGGGCTTTTAGCGTGCGCTGCGTGGCCGCTTCATCTCGCTCACTGCGCAGTTTAGCCAATTTGGCCAATTGTTGCTCTCGCACCGCCTTGTTTTCGACTTTCAGTACCTCGATGTTTTCTTCTTCATCGAGGGTGTATTTGTTGACGCCCACTACGGTCTGGGTGCCGCTGTCGATGCGCGCTTGGGTGCGCGCCGCGCTCTCTTCGATGCGCATCTTGGGCAGCCCTTGCTCGATGGCTTTGGCCATGCCGCCCAGGGCTTCCACTTCTTCTATGTGGCGCATGGCGCGATCCGCGAGATCCGCCGTGAGCCTTTCCATAAAATAACTGCCACCCCAGGGGTCGATGATGTCGCAGCTGCCGCTCTCCTGCTGCAGGAACAACTGGGTGTTGCGGGCGATGCGCGCGGAGAAGTCCGTCGGCAGCGCCAGCGCCTCGTCGAGGGAGTTGGTGTGTAAGCTCTGGGTGGCCCCCTGCGTCGCGGCCATGGCTTCGATGGCCGTGCGGCTGACGTTGTTGTACACGTCTTGTGCTGTCAGGCTCCAGCCGGAGGTCTGGCAGTGGGTGCGCAGGGCGAGGGATTTGGGGTTCTTGGGGTTGAACGCAGAGACCATCTTTGCCCACAACAGCCGCGCCGCACGTAGCTTGGCGATCTCCATATAATAATTCATGCCCACCGCCCAGAAGAAAGACAGCCGCGGCGCGAAACTGTCCACGTCCAGGCCGGCTGCAACACCGGCGCGGATGTATTCGATGCCGTCGGCCAGGGTGTAGGCGAGCTCCAAATCGGCCGAGGCACCGGCCTCCTGCATGTGGTAGCCGGAGATGGAGATGGAGTTGTATTTCGGCATGTGCTGCGCGGTGTAGGAGAATATATCCGATATCAGCCGCATGCTCGGCTCGGGCGGGTAGATGTAGGTGTTGCGCACCATGAATTCTTTGAGGATGTCGTTCTGGATGGTACCGGTGAGCATTGAAGCGGGCACGCCTTGCTCTTCGGCGGCGACAATGTACAGGGCCAATATGGGCAGCACGGCGCCGTTCATGGTCATGGAGACGGACATCTTGTCTAGCGGAATCCCCTCAAACAGGGTGCGCATGTCGAGGATGGAGTCGATCGCCACGCCCGCCATGCCCACGTCCCCCGCCACCCGTGGGTGATCGGAGTCGTAGCCGCGGTGCGTGGCGAGATCAAAGGCGATTGACAGACCGCGCTGACCGGCGGCCAGGTTGCGGCGATAAAAAGCGTTGGATTCTTCAGCGGTGGAGAAGCCCGCGTACTGGCGCACAGTCCAGGGCTTTTGCACGTACATGGTCGGGTAGGGGCCGCGTAGATAGGGCGGGCTGCCCGGCTGGGTGTCGAGGCTGTCGAGCCCGGCTCTGTCCGCTGAATCGTAGAGACCGCGCAGTGTGATGCCTTCGGGTGTTTCAGTGCGACGATCTGTTCTGGCAGCGGGCTCACTGGCTTTGATCTCTTGCAGCGCGCGATCTGCGAAGTTGGGTATCTTGCTCATGACTGCGCTCCCAGATCAGTGTGCAGCTGCTGTAAAAAGGCGATCGCGTCCATGCCCAGCACGGCGTAGGCTTTGACCCCGGCCTCTTGCAGCGCCGCGTCCAGCTCACCTGGTTTGCCGGCCATATAGATGTGCTCGCAGCCCGCTGTGCGCAATGCTGCTGCCGTGTGTTCCGCAGTGTCTTGGTAGACGGCGTCACTGCTGCAAAGGATCGCGACGGTGCTTGCCGCCGCCTGCCAAGCCGCCACCGCGGCGTCAACCTCAGCGATTGGCCCCGTGCTCTCCGTGTGTATGCCGCCTGCTGCCAAGAGGTTGCTGGCAAAAGCTGAGCGGCCGCTGAACTGCGCCTGTGTGCCCAGCGTGAGCAGGCAGGCTTTCAAGGGTGTTTCTTGCGCCAGTGCGGCGATGCGCAGGGATTCGTACTGCTCGCCCAGTACGCTTGGCAGCAGTGGTTCCGCCACAGCCGGAGCGCCGTCCGGCAGCTCGATCAGGCGTGTGTCCGCGCGCGCCAAAGCTGCATTGAGTTCAGTGGCCCAATTAATCGTTTCGCCTTCAACAGCCATGTCGCAGAGATTGGGAAACTCGCTGACACCGGTCAGTGGCTGTTGGCGCGTGGCAATTTTTTGCAAGCGCGTCTCTTTTGTTTGCTGGATTCGAGCTTGAAGCTTGCCTTTTTTCAACGAGGCAATTAGACCGCCTTCGGTTTCGATCAGTTGCAATTCTTGCCAGGCGGCTGCCGTGAGTTCGTCCGTGTAACTTTCGACAAATCCCGCACCGCCCAGCGGATCGCTGACCGCGTGCAGATGGGATTCTTGCTGCAACATCAGCTGGCAGTTGCGCGCGTTGCGCACGGCAAGCGCGGATGGCAGTGCGCCGCCCACTTCGTCAAAACCGTGAGTCGATACAAAGTCCGCGCCGCCCAGCGCCGCGGCGAGGGTGGCGGCGGTGCAGCGCAACTGATTCACCCAAGGGTCGAAACGGTGCTGCATGCGCGCCGCGCTCTCAGCGTGCAGTAACAGGCTGTCGGCAGCCTTCGGTGCCTCGCAGCCAGCGCAGATGTTGCTCCAGAGCACCCGCAGCGCACGCTGTTTGACCGCGCCACTGAAAATATTCGCGTCCAGGGTGAGCCTGAACAATATTTGTGAGGCAGCATTTTCGGGCGCGACGCCCTCGGCCTCCAGAGCACGCAGGTGCTGCAGCGCCGAGGCCATAACAGCCGCGAGCTCCTGCGCATCGCTGGCGCCGGCGGCGTGGTAGACGCGGCCATCTGCGGCGAGGGCGCGGCTGCTGGGCGCGACTTGCAGCAGATGCGCCGCTTGTTTGGCCGCAAGCGTGTATATCTCTTCATTGCCACCGGGCAGGCTGCCGTCCCGGGCGAGCGCTGCTGCTGGGTCGTTGGCGAAATACAACTGCAGCTCATCGCTGGCGATACCACGTGAAGTGGCCAGCTGCAGCAGGGCCTTGCCGTAGGCGGTGGCGTGTGGGCCCGCGTCGAGAATGATCGGCAGTGCCTCAACAGACACATCTGTTAACAAGACGTCAAGATCGTCGCTATTGACCACTCGCACACCGGTCGACGCCTCATAGCCGTCGGGCTGTAGCATCAGCTGCAGTGCTGTGGCGCCAGTCGCCAAGCCCTTGAGCAGGGCACGGTTGGCCGTGACAGGATTGGGGTGCTGCGCCCGCTCGAGGATTTGCCATGCACCGGCACCATTTGAAGTGCCGCGGCGCCGATCTCCGCCGCCGGGCGCGCTGTCTTGCCGTTCATCGCAGGGGTAGAGCGGCTGCAACAGCAGGCCATCGTCGGTCTCTGTCAGCAGCGAGCTAAACGGCCGGTCTTTTAACAGCTTTTCAACTTGCTGGCGCCAGGCGTCTGCGCTGACCTCGGCGAATGGGCTGGCAGGTGGCAGCTGATCTGTCACGGTGTGCTCCGGTGTCTGATATTAAAACAGTGCAGAAGGCTCTCCACACGTGCATGGACTGTAGCAGTTAGTGGCAGAATGCGAGTTCTCCGTTCGGGTGCACAGTACGCGAGCTACTTTACGTTTACGTAAACGTCAATGCAAGTTGAATGTGCATTAGTCGGTGTGAACACGGGGCTGAGTGGGTTAAAGTCAGCAGCTTATCCCCTAACCGCGCAGGTGGTGTTTTGCAGCAGCGTTTGATCGACTTAGAAATAAAAGTCGCCTATCAAGAACAAACTATCGACGAACTCAACAACGCCCTGATAAAACAGGAGCTTGCGCTACAGAAGCTCGAGCGGGTGAGCCGTGAACTGCTGCGCCGTGTCGACAGCATAGACGCCAATGCAGAGGCGGGCGGGCTGCCCAGCGCGAGTGATGAGGTGCCGCCGCACTATTGATCTGAGCTTGCCTGCGCGCGCAGGCGCGTATCAGAGTGGGATTTTAGTCATTGATTTAATGAAGAAGTGATCAGGTCCATTCCACTTCTATGGTGGCTGACAGCTCCAGGTGTGAATTGTCCCTGAGCCGCTAATCCTGAATGTATACCTGGGCCCGCGCGCCCATTTTTATCGAGAGAGAAAAACTATGTTTTCTAGAGTGATCCTGCCCGTGTTGTTGTTAGCTGGCGCAGCCGGAAATGCCTTTGCCGCTGATGGCCGTTGGAACAGTGAGCCAAGTGATGAAGATCAGTCATATATACAGGTGGAGATCGCGCCCTGTGAGACCAACGCTGCACTCAAATGTGGATTGATCACCGGTTATTTCAAAGACGGTGCGGAAAGTGAGAGCGACACGGTTGGGAAATGGATCATCAAAGACATGAAGGCAAACGGTGAGGGCGCTTGGAAAGGCGGCACTATTTGGGCGCCTGACGAAGACAAAACCTACAAGGCGAAGATGGCGCTGTTGGACGAGAACACACTGGAAGTGAGTGGCTGTATTTTCGTGTTCTGCCGTGGCCAGGAATGGACCCGCGCTACCGAGCAGTAAATTGAGCCTTGAGCTGAGCAAATGGCTCGCTCATGTCCACTGAGACTTCACAGCGCAACTGCGCTGTGAAGTTGTGCGCTCAGGCGTTCACATCGACGACCATCCGCCCGCGAATCTGGCCAGCCAGTATGTCCTTGCCCAGCTGGGGCAGGTCGCTGAGTTTAGCGGGCTGCACCATGTCGTTGAGCTTGTCCAGCGGTAGATCGCTGGCCAGTCGCTGCCAGGCCTCCACGCGGTCGGCGTAGGGGCGCATCACCGAATCTATGCCGAGCAGGTTGATCCCGCGCAGTAAAAAGGGAATGACCGTGGCGGGCAATGCCGTGCCGCCGGCTAAACCCACCGACGCCACCGAGCCGCCGTAGGCCAGTTGGCCGAGTATGCGGGCGAGCATGGCGCCACCCACAGCGTCGATGCAACCGCTCCAGCGCTCGCCTTCGAGCGGTCGTTTGATCACTTCATTGAGCTCATCGCGGGCGACAATCTCCGTGGCGCCCAGCGCACTCAAGTAATCAGCAGCCTCTGGTCTGCCGGTGACCGCTGCAACCGAATAACCCAGATTGGCCAGCAACGCCGTGGCCATTGAGCCCACCCCACCCGCAGCGCCGGTGACCAGCACGGGCTTGTCGCCGGGTGTTAAACCGTGTTTTTCCAGTGCGATCACGGAGAGCATGGCAGTCAGGCCCGCGGTGCCCACCGCCATCGCGTCGCGGGTGCTCAGCCCCGTGGGCAGGGGCACCAACCAATCGGCTTTGACCCGCGCCTTTTGCGCATAACCGCCCCACCAGGCCTCGCCGACACGCCAGCCGGTGAGCAGCACTTTATCCCCCGCCTTGTAACGCGGATCATCTGAGCGCTCGACGGTGCCGGCGAAGTCGATGCCCGGCACGTGTGGGTAATTGCGGACCAAACCACCGCCGCTGCCTAGGCACAGGCCATCCTTGTAATTGACGGTGGAGTATTCGACCGCGACAAGAACCTCGGCTTCGGGCAATTGATCGAGGCTCAATTGCTGTACTGCAGCGTGGGTAATTCCGTCGTCGTCTTTGCTGACGACCAGTGCGTTGAATGACATCGATGACCTCGTCGGGTGTATAGGGGAGATATTGCTTATATATTGCGGGCAGCGAGCGCAATTGCAAGCAGTTTTGTGCATGTGGATATTTAAAGCGGCAACTAAAGCGGCATGGAGGAGCTCAGTTACAGGCTTGTATCGACCGCGGCGAATGCGCAGAAATGGATGCCGTCGGGTGTCGCGAGGGGATTGGTCTTATGTCGACTGGTCAGTGTTGGCGGCAAACCCAGAGTGGGCGCCGCCAACACAGACAATACGCAGTGCGGTGCCGTGCTAGCGTCGCACCCGTTCCGGTATCAAGCCCTGCGGACTGAAGCGCAAGACCAGCAACAAGATGCTGCCCATGGCGATCAAGCGCATGTGCGGGGCACTCGCCAGCAGATGGGCTTTTAAGCTGCTGCCCTCGGCCATACCAGCGGTGAGTGTCTGAATAAGCCAGGTGCCCACGGGCTCTGCCTCAATCCAGAGTATCCAGACAAAAAAGGCGCCCAATATAGAGCCCAAGTTGTTACCGGAGCCACCGACGATGACCATCACCCAAATCAAAAAGGTAAAGCGCAAGGGCGTGTAGGAACCGGGTGTCAGCTGGCCGTCCAAGGTGGTGAGCATGGCGCCAGCCACGCCGATCACGGCGGAACCAATCACAAATATTTGCAAGTGGCGCGCCGTGACGTTTTTGCCCATGGCCTCTGCCGCGTCCTCGTTGTCGCGCACAGCACGCATCATGCGGCCCCAGGGGGAGCGCTGCGCGCGCTGTGCAAGCCAATAGATGATAGCGAGCACACTGGCGAAGAGCAGCGCGTAACTGCCTTTGACAAACAGGCTGGAACCCTCGATGGTCAGCTGCTGGATGGCCGCGTTGCGCGCCACTTCATCCAGACCCGCGAGCGATGTTTCATTGAGCCGCACCACCAATTCCCTGAACCACTGCGCCGATTGAAGATCGATTTCATAGGGCACGGGGCGCTGCAGACCGCTGACGTTCTTAACCCCGCGGGTGAGCCAATCTTCGTTTTTTATCATGGCGACGATAATCTCCGATATGCCCAGAGTGGCTATCGCCAGGTAGTCAGAGCGCAGCCCGAGCGCCACCTTGCCAATCAGGAAGGCCGCACCCGCCGCCAGCACGCCTCCCACCGGCCAGGCCAAGATAATCGGCAGTCCAAGCCCGCCTAAGTAGCCTGTTTTTGCCGGGTTGATCGCTTCAATGGCTTCGGCGGCGGGGGTGTAGATTTCCCTGCAGCTGAACCAGGTGATGGCGACCAGCAGGGTGGTGAGCAACGTTTTGAGTCGGCCTTTGGCCAGACGCCGCCGCAGCGCCACGGTGATGTAGGCGCCGGCAACAAGCGCCAGGCCCGCCAGCACAATACCGGTCCCTCCCGCGGCCCAGGCCTCTGGCACAGGTGGCTGAGAGATCAACACCGCGGCAACGCCGCCAAGTGCGGCAAAACCCATGACACCCGCGTTGAAAAGCCCCGCATAACCCCACTGGATGTTCAGGCCCAGCGACATCAGGGCGGAGATCAGACACAGGTTGATGATGGCAAAGCTGAGGGACCAGGATTGCATCTGGCCTATAGTGACCAGAGCGGCGATGATCACCGCAACTGATAAGACACAGCGAATCGTATGGTTCATATGACTTTACCCCGCATGATCCCCGTGGGCCGGATAAGCAAGACAAGCACCAGAATCAAAAAAGAGACGGCGAACTTGTAATCCGTGGACAGCAGTTGCAGTAGGCTGTCCGGCTGCATGTCTTCAGGCGCTAAATAGCGCACGAATTTCTTGTAGGCGTAGGTAATGGTCACCTCTGAAAAGGCCACCAAAAAACCGCCCACAATGGCGCCGATCGGTTGACCGATCCCGCCCACAATGGCGGCGGCAAACATCGGCAGCAGCAGCTGGAAATAGGTGAAGGGTTTAAAGCTCTTGTCCAGGCCGTACATTACGCCGGCGATGGTGGTCAGTGCGGCGGCGATCAGCCAGGTGATCATCACCACGCGCTGTGGGTCGATGCCGGACAGCAGTGCCAGGTCTTCATTGTCCGAGAAGGCGCGCATGGATTTGCCGGTGCGCGTGCGGTTGAGGAACCAGAACAGGGCGGCCACTACCACGATGGCCATGACCACGGTCAGCCCCTGGGAGACCTTGATGGTCAGCCCTTCGCTCAGACCAGTCATGCGCTTGAACTCACGCGCCTTGATGATAAAGCGCTCACCGTCGGCAAAACGCTGATCGTTGGGGCCGATGACAAAACGCACCACGCCGTTTAAGACAAACATGATACCCACTGAGGCGATGACGAACACCACCGGTGCGCTGCGTTTGTTGCGGTAGTGCTGGTAGACCACGCGGTCCAGCGTGAGGCAGAGCACCGCCGTGGTGGCTATGCCCACTGGCAGCGCCAGCAGGGCAGTGGGCAGTGGGCCCAGCGACACCCCTGCGGACTGCAACCACCAGGTGAGCAGTACCGTGATCATGGTGCCGAAAGCCATGGTGTCGCCGTGCGCGAAGTTAGAAAAGCGCAACACGGCGTAGATAAGCGTGATGCCCAGCGCACCCAGCGCCAGCTGAGCGCCATAAGCGATGCCTGGCACGATGACAAAATTTGCCAGCATCACCAAGGCGTTGATTATTTCAACACTGTCCGGCATGTCAGCCTCCGAGGAATGAGCGTCGAACATCGGGGTTGGCTAACAGTGCCTCGCCGGTGTCGGTGAATCGGTTCTCGCCTGTGACGAGTACGTAGCCGGTGTCGGCGATGGCCAGCGCTTGTTTGGCGTTTTGCTCGACCATCAAAACGGCGATGCCGGTGTTGCGCACTTCAATGATGCGATCAAAGAGTTCGTCCATGACGATGGGGGATACCCCGGCGGTGGGTTCATCGAGCATCAGCACCGTGGGGCGAGTCATCAGCGCGCGGCCCACCGCGACTTGTTGGCGCTGTCCACCGGAGAGTTCGCCTGCGCTCTGCAGTCGCTTCTCTTTAAGGATGGGGAAGAGCTCGTAGACCTGCTCCAAGGTGCCGCTGAAATCGTCGTCCCTTATAAAGGCGCCCATCTCCAGGTTTTCTTCGACTGTCATGCTGACAAAGACGTTATTGGTCTGCGGCACAAAGGCCATGCCGGCTTTGACGCGCTCCTGTGGGGAGAGCTTGGTGATGTCTCTGTCACCCAGGGTGACGGTGCCGCGGCGCAGCGGCAACATGCCAAACACCGCTTTCATGGCGGTGGATTTACCGGCGCCGTTGGGGCCGACGATCACGGCGATCTCGCCCTTGTCGACCGCGAGCGAGCAGGCGTGCAATATATCCGCTCCGCCGCCGTAACCGCCAGTCATGGCACGCCCTTGTAAATAGCTCATGGGCGCTGCTCCGCACGTTGCTCGTCGTTTCCAGGCGGCAGTTTCTCACGCTTGTTTTTGACGCCGGTGCCGAGGTAGGCCTCGATCACCTGCTCGTTGGATTTCACCTCTTCCGCCGTGCCCTCGGCCAGCACGCCGCCCTCGGCCATGCAGATCACGGGGTCACAGAGGCGGCTGATGAATTCCATGTCGTGCTCGATCATACAAAAGGTATAACCGCGCTCTTGGTTAAGCCGCAATATGGCGTCACCGATGGTGTTCAGCAGGGTGCGGTTGACGCCGGCCCCCACTTCGTCGAGAAATACAATCTTGGCGTCGACCATCATGGTACGGCCCAGTTCGAGCAGTTTTTTCTGCCCGCCGGAGAGGTTGCCTGCCTGCTCATCGGCAAGGTGGCCGATGTTCAAAAATTCGATGATATCGTCCGCTTTGTGGCGGATAGCCGTCTCTTCGCGTTTGATGCGCGCGGGTTTAAAACACGCCGTCCAGAGGCTCTCGCCCGATTGGCCGCCAGGCACCATCATCAAATTGTCGCGCACGGTCAGGGAGGAGAATTCGTGCGCGATCTGAAAAGTGCGCAACAGCCCGCGGCCAAATAACTCGTGTGGCGGCAGACCGGTGATGTCTTGATCGTCCAGGTACACTTTTCCCGATGTCGGCGGAAAGGCGCCGGCGATGACGTTGAACAGGGTGGTTTTGCCCGCCCCGTTGGGGCCGATCAAACCGGTGATTGAGCCTGATTTGATTTCCAGGCTCGCGTTGTTGACCGCCTTGATGCCGCCAAACTGCTTGTACAAATTTTCTACACGGATCATGAAAGAGCATTCCGATGGCGAGGTTTTCACCTCAGTAGAAGCTAAAAAACCGGCGTCCCCAGAGCGGGAATCGCCGGTCAAGAGTTCAGTCAGAGATCAGTGAACCTTGATGGTGATGAACTCGCCGTTTTGAACTTCCAGCTCTTTGTAACTTCCCATGGTCTCACCGACTTCAGTGAACTCGACGCCCGTGGCGCCCTCGAAGTTGACTTCGCCGCCGTCGGCCAAGATCTTCAGGGCTTTGCCGAGCTCACCGGGGCCTATCTCTTCGCCCGGGGCGTTGGCCACCGACATGATGTTGGCTTGGATAGACGCGCGGTCGGCGCTGCCACCGGCCTGCATGGCCAGCACGATCAGTGAGGCTGCGTCGTAGGACTCCCCGCGGTAGGGGCCGTCGCCCATGACGCCGGCCGCTTTGACCATCTCATCAAAGACTGTTGCATTGGATGAATCGCTGCCGGGCACTGTGCCCACAACCGCGCCTTCCAGGTCGGCGCCCATGCTATCGACGATGGAATCGCCGATCATGCCGTCGCCGAAGACGAAGCTGCTGAAGGCGTCGGTGTCGATTGAGGCCTGAACGATGCCTTTGCCGCCTTGATCCACATAACCAAAGACCGCGAGGTGCTCGGCACCTGAGGCTGCGAGAGCCGCGACTTCAGCGCTGTAGTCGGCCTTGCCGTCTTCGTGCGCAGCGACGATTTCGACTTTGCCACCGAGTGCTTCATAGATGGTGGTGAAAGAGTCCGAGAGGCCCTTGCCGTAATCATTGTTGGTGTAAGTGACAGCCATGGACATCATGCCGCGTTTGATCAAGATGTCGGCCAGCAACTCGCCCTGACGTGCGTCAGATGGTGCGGTGCGGAAAAACAAGCCCTTGTCGTCGAGCGTGCTCAGGGCCGGCGAGGTGGCAGAGGGCGAGACCATGACAACGCCATTGGGCACAGCCACACTGCTGGCGATGGCGGTGGTGACACCGGAGCAATCGGCGCCCATGATGGCGACCACATTGTCCGCCGTGATCAGGCGCTCAGCTGTAGCTGTAGCCGCTGCTGCGTCAACGCAAGTGGAGTCTCCGCGCACGGGTTCCAAGGTTGCACCGCCCAGTAAAAGGCCGCTGTCGCTGGCCTCTTGCAGCGCTAATTCGGCCGCTCCGGCCATGTCGGGTGTGAGGGATTCGATAGGCCCTGTGTAGCCCAAGAGTACGCCGACTTTGTAGTTATCAGCGGCCGATGCCGTGGCGCAAGCGCAGGCCAGTGCAGTGGCGAGCAGTGTCTTTTTCATGGGAAATCTCCAAACGTGAAATTGTTAACCGTCTCGATTCTAAATCAACTTCGGTGCGATTGGCGACTCCGACGCGCATAGTTGCTGTCCGCAACCGGTTTTGAAGCGGCGGTTGTTGCGCTGCGGTAGCGCTCGCGGCTCACTCCCTGCGGTGTTTGGCTGCGGCGCAAGGGTGCTAGGGCCGCGCCAGTGAAAGCCTGTCCCAAAACTGAGCGCGGGATCGATTCGGTTGGTATTGGCGGGCAGGCTCGGGAGAGAATGAGGCTCAAGTTCGTCGTTATGGACGTTTCAATGAATAAACAACAGTGACAACAGCAGCTGGGACCATGAACATGGCACACCGTTTGAAGAACAGGGCTGCGCTGTCGTGGGCGCTCTACGACTGGGCCAACTCCGCCTTTGCCTGCACCGTGCTCGCGGGCTTTTATCCGCTCTTTTTCAAGCAGTATTGGAGCGCGGGTGAAGCCGTCACCACCAGCACCTTCTACCTGGGGTTGGGCAACTCCCTGGCGGCGCTGATGGTGATGGTATTGGCGCCGCTGCTCGGGGCGATGGCCGACCGCGGCGGACTGCGCAAGCGCATGTTGCTCTCCTTCATGGTGCTGGGCGCGGTCTGCACAGCGGCGCTGGCGCTGGTGGCCGAAGGGCAGTGGCCCTGGGCTGTGCTGTTGTTTGCCCTGGCCAGTGTGGGTTTTGAAGGTGCGAATGTCTTTTACGACTCCCTTATTGTGGTGATCAGTGGGCGTCGCGACCGGCATTTTTGGTCCGCCTTCGCCTACGCCCTGGGTTATTTGGGCGGTGGGCTGTTGTTTGCCGTCAATGTGCTGATGACCTTGCAGCCCCAGTGGTTTGGCTTGACCGATGCCGCGCAGGGTGTGCGCTGGTCCTTTGTCAGCGTGGCGCTGTGGTGGCTGCTGTTCAGCATCCCGCTGTTGTTCGTGGTCAAAGAGCCGTTGGTGGTAGAAGCGCCCGCACGGCTGGGCATCAAAGGCGCTTTCGCCGCGCTGTGGCAAACCGCCCAAGACTTGCGGGCGCAGCCGGCCGCCTGGGCTTTCCTGTTGGCGTTTTGGTTTTATATCGACGGCGTGCACACCATCATCGCCATGGCCGTGGATTATGGTCTGTCCATTGGGCTGCCCTCGGATGCGCTGATCACCGCTTTGCTGCTGGTGCAGTTTGTCGGCTTTCCCGCTGCCCTGGTGTTTGGCCGTATTGGGGAGCGCTGGGGTGCGCTCAACGGCATCTGGCTGGCGCTGGGTATCTATGCGCTGGTGACAATCTATGCCACCATGCTGCAAGAGGCTTGGCAGTTCTATCTCATGGCCACCGCGATAGGCCTGGTGCAAGGGGGCGTGCAAGCGCTCAGCCGCTCACTGTTCAGCCAGCTGATCCCGCAGCACAAGAGCGCCGAATACTTCGGCTTTTACAATGTGCTGGGCAAGTCGGCCGCGATCATGGGCCCCATGTTGGTCGGGGTATCGGCCGCTTTGACGGGCAGTCCGCGCTTCGGCATCTTGTCGGTGCTGATACTCTTTGTGATCGGCGCTGTGCTGCTGTTGCGCTTGAAGCCGCTGATGGCGGCTGCAGATGTTCGCTGATCTGCGTTGGGCGCAGGGCACTCCCTTCTTGGTCTTGCGGGCAGAACAGGCTCAGCGACCCGAGCAAGCTAGGGCTGGCTTCGCTCGGACGCTGTGATCTGAAAATGCCTGTTAGGCCGCGCTGGCGAGTGAGCGCGTCACCTGAATGCCCAGCTGGCGTGTCACTTCAAAGGTGAGAGAGGGCGTGTTCAGGGTGTAGAAGTGCAGGTCTCGCACCCCTTCGCTGAGCAGGGTCTGGCACATGTCCACGGCAATGTCGGTGGACAGGGCGTGTTGCACCTGAGTGTTGCCCTCGGTGCCCTCGAAGAGCTGGTGCAGTCGCTTGGGGACGTCGGTGCCGCAGCGCGCACTGAAAGAGACCACGCGCTCAAAATTGTGGATCGGCAAAATGCCCGGCACGAGGGTTTTCTCTATGCCCGCAGCCGCGGCCTTGTCGCGAAAGCGCAGGAAGCTCTCCACGTCAAAGAAGAATTGGGTTATGGCTCTGTTGGCGCCGGCGTCCAGCTTTCTGGCCAGCTGGGCGATGTCGGCTTCGGCGCTGGCGGCCATGGGGTGGACTTCGGGGTAGGCCGCCACACTGATATCAAAATCGGCGACAGTTTTTAAGGCGGCGACAAAATCGGCGGTGTCTTCAAAACCGCCTGGTACGGCTTCGGCGTCTCCGCGCAGCGCCACGATGGCGCGTATGCCGCGGTTGTGGATCTCGGCGGCGATCTCCAGCACCTCTTCGCGGCTGTGGCCCGCGCAAGTCAAGTGCGCGGCCAGTGGCACTGGGCACTCGGCTTGGATATGCGCCAGTGTGTCCAAGCTTCTGGCTCTTTCACTGCCGTCCGCACCGTAGGTGAGGGAGAAGAATGCCGGCGCCAGCAGCTCCAGCTGGCCGATGTTGCGCCACAGGCAGCGGGTCATGCGCTCGTTCTTTGGCGGGAAGAATTCGAATGAAAGGCGCATTTGATCTCGATTTCCTGCGGGAACAGCTTCTAAATGGCGCGTCATGACGATGTTCTTCCTGTGGTGAGCTTGTACGGTATTGTCGGCAATCAAGGAGTGTCTTACAATTTCAAATTATTTCAGATTATGTTGAGATTTATTCAATGCATATCCAGCGCAAGCATTTGCAGCTGATTCAGGCGATTGACGAATGCGAAACACTGGTGCAAGTCGCCGAGCGCATGCACCTGACGCCGTCCGCGCTCTCCCACCAATTGCGCGAGCTGGAGAACCGCCTCGGTCTGGCGCTGGTGCAGCGCAAGACCAAGCCCGTCGGTCTGACGGCGGCCGGCAGGCGGATCTGCGACACCGCACTGGATGTGCTGCCGCGCCTGCACCGCCTAGAGCAAGACCTGCAGCGCGAGGCCAACGGTGACGGCGGCCGCCTGCACATCGCCATTGAATGCCACAGCTGTTATCTGTGGTTGATGCCGACCTTTGATCAATACCGCCAGGGCTGGCCGCAGATCGAGCTCGATATCGCCGGGGGTTTTGCCTTTGATGGTTTTGAGGCGCTGTTGGCCGGAGATCTCGATCTGGTGGTCACGGCCGACCCAGAGCAACTGCCCGGCATAGACTTTGTGCCCCTGTTTAAATACGAATGTGTGTTGACCCTGCCGCACGGCCACGCGCTGCTGGAGAAAGCGCTGATAGAGCCAGAAGACCTGCAACAGGAGACACTGATCATCTACCCGGTGCCGCACAAAAAACTGGACGTGTTCCGGCAGTTTCTGCACCCGGCGGGGGTGGAACCGGCCCAACTGCGCAGCAGCGAGCTGACGGTCATGATGATGGCCCTGGTGGCGGGTGGCCGCGGGCTGTGTGTATTGCCCAATTGGGCGGCAGAGGAATACACCAGCCGAGACTACGTCGCCTACCGCTCGCTCGGCAAAGGGGTGTTCAGCACCCTGTACGCAGCCGTCAGAACGGAATCACTCGAGCAGCCCTACATGCGCGAATTTTTACTGCTGGCCAAAGACATGCCCTTTGAACACCTCAAGGGAATCGTCAGGCCTGCTTAAATCCTGCGTTTAAGTCCAGCTTGAGCACCGATTTCAGAGCCGGAAAGCGGGCAGGGTGCGCCTTGCATTTTCAGCCGGGCGGAATTGGCACTATGTTGCGCATGTTCTCGCCGCATTCAGATGATACGTATTTGTAATGCTGTAAGTCCATGCTACAACTGCGGCCAAAGGCTGCCCGCCGGTTGTTATGCCCAATCAACAAACCCCTAGAATTGACGGTTTTATCCGCTGCGCGAGCAAGCAATATTTCCATACTGTCGCCTGGGCGACAAAATCAGTTCGTTTTTAGGACTGTGCGGGTTAACCTCTCAGTGGATCATTGTCCGAAAGAACATGAACTATATGACTGGTCGCTTTTGTGCGGCAGGTCATCTGTTTTGACCGACTGGCGATAGACATCCCAATTTTCGGAGAGTATTGATGAAATTTTTCACACGAAACGGCGACGCGATGCCGCAGCAGATTTTGGACATGGCCGAATCTGCAAAAACCGCAGGCGAAGGCGTGAACCGGCGTGAATTTATAAGCATCGCCAGCGTGTTCGGCGCTTCGACGATGACCGCTTATGGCATGTTGGGGCTAACAGCTCCCTCGCTCGCGGTTGCCGACGGCCACAGCGCCGCGAAAATGGGTGGCACCTTGCGCATGCAGATGGACATCAAACGCGTCCCCGACCCACGGATTTTCGATTGGAGCGAGATCGCGACCATCGCCCGTGGCAAGTTAGAGAATCTGGTGCGTTACAACCGCGACGCGACCTTTGAGCCCTACCTGCTCGAAGGCTGGGACGTCAACGAGGACGCCACGCAGTACACCTTGAAAGTACGGTCCGGAGTGAAATGGTCAAACGGCGACAGCTTTAACGCGGACGACGTCATCTTTAACTTGACGCGCTGGTGTGACAAGTCAGCCGAAGGCAATTCGATGGCCGGCCGCATGGCGTCCTTGATCGACGAGGAGTCAGGACAGGTCGCGGAGGGTGTGCTCGAGAAAGTCGACGACATGACCGTTCGCATCAGCCTGCCCAAGCCCGATATCTCCATTATTCCCGGCATGTGCGACTACCCTGCGCTGATCGTGCACCGCGACTATGATGGCAGTGACGTGACCGACGCGGCCGTGCTCGGCACCGGACCTTTCGAGGTGGCCTCGCACGAGGTGGGCGTTAAAACCGTGATGAAAAACCGCGGCCCGGGTAAATGGTGGGGCGGGGACGCCTATTTGGACGCCGTTGAATTCACCGATTACGGCACCGAGAGTTCAGCTTTTATCGCGGCTTATGAGTCCGATGAAATCGACATGAACTGGGAATCCAACGGCGAATTCGTGGAGATATTTGACTCCCTGGATCTGCAGAAATCCGAGGCTTCAACTGCGTCCACCATCGTCTGCCGTACCAATCAACAAGCAGAGATCGATGGTAAAACCCCATACGCCGATGCGCGTGTGCGGCGTGCACTGGCATTGGCTGTGGATCCAGCCGAAGTACTGGAGCTCGGCGTGGCAGGTCTGGGCACAGTGGCTGAAAACCACCACGTCTCGCCCATACACCCCGAATACGCCGAGCTGCCGAAGATAGAGCGCGACCCGGCCAAGGCGATGGAACTGCTCAAAGAAGCTGGCATGGAAGACTACGAGCACGAGCTTCTGTCCATCGACGATGATTGGCGCAGAGCGACCACTGACGCGATCGCGGGTCAGCTGCGGGATGCGGGCATCAACGTCAAGCGCACCATCTTGCCGGGATCGACCTTTTGGAATGACTGGGCGAAATACCCTTTCTCCACCACCAACTGGAACATGCGCCCGCTGGGTGTGCAGGTACTGGCCCTGGCGTATCGCTCCGGTGAAGCCTGGAACGAATCTGCCTTTGCCAACAAGGAGTTCGATGATCTGATCACCAAGGCGCTGGCCATTGCCGACGCGGACAAGCGCCGTGAAGTGATGGTACGCGTGGAGCAGATCATGCAGGAGCAGGGCGTGATCATCCAACCCTACTGGCGCTCGATCTACCGCCACTTCAAAGCGCACGTCAAAGGCGCTGAGATGCACCCGACCTATGAGCTGCACTACGAGAAAATCTGGCTAGACGCCTAGGTTTTTTGCCAGAATGATGGGGGAACACGTCCCCCATTTTCTCAGGGCCCTCGCGCCCATGCCTTATTCCACTACCTGCGGTCTGTCGCCTTTGCACTCACGCAATCGTCGCGACATGCCGTGCGGCAAGGAGATGCCATCTCATGCTCTTATTCACCTTAAAACGCTTGGGGGTGATGGTGCTCACGGCCCTGTGTCTGACCTTTGTGGTGTTTTGCCTCACCAATCTTGAGCCCAATCTCAAGAAACTCGCCAAAGAGCAAAACAACACCCGCATGTCCGACGCACAGGTGGAGAGCTGGCTGTTGCGTGAAGGTTATCGAGAGCCGCTTGTCAGCCGCTACGGTGAATGGCTGGCTGGTTTTGTCCAGGGAGACTGGGGTGAGTCAACCCGCTTTTCCAAAGGGGTAAATCCCATCATCAGTGAGCGGCTGTGGTACACCGCCAAGTTGATGTTCTGGGTGATGATCGTGATGGTTCCAGCGGCCTTGGTTGTGGGGGTGTTGTCGGGGATGCGGGAGGGCTCGGTCACCGACCGGGTCCTGTCGACGGTATCCATCAGCACAACGGCGACCCCGGAATACGTCTCAGGGGTCATCTTCACGGTGATCTTCGCCTCCTCGGCGGTGGGCCTGAAGTGGATGAAGGGTTCCGCGACATCAGCCACAGACGGCATCACCTTTGAAAACTTTGCGCTGCCAGTGATGACCATGGCGATCTACGGCATGGGCTACGTGGCGCGCATGACACGCGCCTCCATGGCGGAAGTGATGACAGCGCAGTACATCCGCACCGCTCGCCTGAAGGGCGTGAGTTTTCCCAACATCGTGATCAAACATGCGCTGCGCAATGCATTGATCGCACCTTTTACCGTCATCATGTTGCAATTTCCTTGGTTGTTAACCGGTGTTGTGATCGTCGAGCGCTTGTTTAATTACAAGGGTTTTGGCTGGGTCATGGTGGAGGCGGCCAGCAACAACGACATCGAGTTATTGATGGGCTGTTCGATCGTCGCCGTGATCGTTGTATTGGTGACCCAGCTGATATCAGATATCGGCTATGTCTACCTCAATCCCCGTATCAGAATTCAGTGAGGGCGGGGCAATGGAAAGATTAAATTGGTTTGAAATAACGGCGCAAATGGCCGGGCATTTTCTGCCCGTGTGGATTGCTCTGGCGTTGATTTTCGCCGTTTCCCTGCTGCTTAAAGATCGGCTCGGACTGTACGGCAAGCTGTTCAACAGCTCGGTCGGCATGATCGGGCTCGGCCTGGTGCTGTTCTGGGTGCTGACGGCGCTGTTTGCGGACATGATCGCGCCCTATGAAGCGCTCGATCAGTTTTCGGGCATGAAGAATAAAAAGCCCGGCTGGCCCATTCGCGGCGAGGAGGGGCATTTTCTGCTCGGCGGGGACAGGCTTGCTCGGGATGTTTTTTCGCGGGTGGTATACGGCAGTCGCACGGTCATGTCCATCGCGCCTGCGGCAACGCTGTTCGCCTTTATGGTCGGGGTAACACTTGGCCTGCCGGCGGGGTATTTTGGCGGGATGTTGGACACTGTCTTGAGCTTTCTCGCCAATCTGGTGTTGGCCTTCCCAGTGATCCTGCTGTTCTTTTTATTGGTCACCCCTGAAATTCGTGAAACAGGTATTCCGGTGTACATCGCCGCCGTGCTGTTCGCCTTTCCCATCATCTTTTTTGCGGTGCTGTTCCACTCTCGTTACGCGCAGCAACCCGAGAAACTCTACCCCTATCTCGGCGTGACCTTGGTGCTGGGCCTGTGGGCCTATTCGGGTTTAGCTTTCAACGCGGACCCGTTCGGCGTGTTTTCAATGGACCCCAATCTGCTGAATATTTTTGTCTCGGTGGTCTTTGTCAATTCGCCCACGGTGTTTCGCATTGTGCGCGGCCTGGCTATGGATATTCACACCCGTGATTATGTGGCAGCAGCGCAGACACGGGGCGAGAGACCCTGGTACATCATGTTGTGGGAAATACTGCCCAACGCGCGCGGGCCACTGTTGGTGGATTTCTGCCTGCGCATTGGCTACACCACGATATTGCTCGGCACCCTGGGTTTCTTTGGCTTGGGCGTCAGTCCCGAAAGCCCGGACTGGGGCATGACGATCAACGAAGGGCGAAAGCTGCTCTCGTTGTACCCACACCCTGCGCTGCCGCCGGCCTTTGCCTTGATGTCTTTGGTATTGGGTTTGAATTTATTGGCCGACGGTCTGCGCGAGCAGAGCCTAAAAGACTGAGGAGCATTGCATGCAACAGGGCGATAAAGAACAAGCCATTTTAGAAATCGACAAGCTCTCGATCAGTTTTTTCACCCAAGCGGGGGAGATCCCCGCGGTGATGGACTTTTCCTGCTCGGTGATGCCGGGGGAATCCATGGGTTTGGTGGGTGAATCGGGCTGCGGTAAGTCGACTGTGGCGCTGGGTATCATGCAGGACTTGGGGACTAACGGGCGCATTGTCGGCGGCTCGGTGAAATACAAGGGCCGTGACCTGGGCGCCATGAGCGAGCTCGAGCTGCGCAAATTGCGTGGGTCGGAGATCGCCATGATCTACCAAGAGCCCATGGCGAGCCTCAACCCGGCGATGCACATCGGCCGGCAGTTGATGGAAGTGCCAATGATCCACGAGGGTGCGTCCGTGGCTGAGGCGGAGCAGCGCGCGCTTGATATGATCGATGCGGTGCGTCTGCCTGACGGGCGCCGTATCATGAAGAGCTACCCGCACCAGATCTCGGGCGGCCAGCAGCAGCGCATCGTGATTGCCATGGCGTTGCTGTCAAACCCACAGCTGTTGTTGCTCGATGAGCCCACCACCGCTCTGGACGTCACCGTGGAGGCGGGGGTGGTTGAGCTGGTGAAGGACCTGGGCCGCGATTTCGGCACGTCGATGGTGTTCATCTCACACAACTTGGGTTTGATACTGGAGACCTGTGATCGCGTCACCGTGATGTATTCCGGCGAAGCGGTGGAGACCGGCGGTATTGGCGATGTCTTCGATCGTATGCGTCATCCTTATACGCAGGGTCTGTTCCGCTCAATCCCCTTGCCGGGCACGGACAAAAACACGCGGCCGTTGATGACCATCCCCGGCCAGCTACCGCTGCCACACGAGCGCCCCAAGGGCTGTAATTTCGGCCCGCGCTGTGAGCATTTTGCCGAGGGTGTGTGCAATACGCGGGAAATCCCGATGTTGGACGTGGACGGCCACGCTCTACACCGCTCTCGCTGTGAGCGCTTTGACGAACTGGATTGGCATGCCGCGCCGAGCCGCAGTGCCGAGACCGCAAAGGTGCCTGTGGGGGTGCCAGTGTTGCGAATCTCTGAATTGCGCAAGCACTACCACGTCTCCGCGAGCAGCTTTGGCACGGGCAGCAATGTGCGCACGGTAAAAGCGAACGAGAGCATCAGCTTTGAAGCCCGTGAGGCCGAGACGGTGGCCATTGTGGGGGAGTCTGGTTGCGGCAAGTCAACGCTCGCCAAGGTGTTGCTCGGGCTGGAGACCGCCAGCGCTGGCAAGGTCGAGCTCGATGGGCTTGAAATCCAATCACTGCCGGTTGCCGAGCGCGATGCAAAGACCGTGTCCTCCATTCAGATGGTGTTTCAAAACCCCTTCGACACGCTCAACCCCAGCCACGCGGTGGGCAACCAGATCATCCGCACCCTGGAAAAATTCGGCATTGGCGCCAACGACAGCGAGCGGCGCGAGCAGATGCTGGAGCTGCTGGACATGGTGAAGCTGCCGCGGGCTTTTGCCAAGCGCATGCCGCGTCAACTTTCAGGCGGCCAGAAACAGCGCATCGGTGTGGCCCGTGCCTTCGCCGGTCGGCCACGGGTGGTGGTGGCGGATGAGCCGGTCTCGGCACTTGATGTCTCAGTGCAGGCGGCGGTCACGGAATTGTTGATGGGCATACAGCGCGAATCGCGCACGACAATGCTGTTCATCAGCCACGACTTGTCGGTAGTTCGCTACATCGCCGACCGGGTCGTGGTGATGTACCTCGGTTACATCGTCGAGCAGGGCACTACGGATCAAATATTTGCCCCGCCCTATCACCCGTACACCGAAGCACTGCTTTCCGCCATCCCCATCGCGGACACCTCGGTGAAAAAGAAGCGCATTGTCTTACAGGGCGACATCCCCTCGGCGATGAACCCGCCCTCAGGTTGTCCTTTTCAAACGCGTTGCCGCTTTAAACCGCAGGTGAGCGATGGGCTGTGCGAGTACGTGGTACCGCCACTTAGAGCGTTCAAAGACGGGCACCAGATGATGTGCCATCTGGATGAATCAGTGCTCAACGCCATGGAGCCGGTGATCAGTTTTGCAGAGGAAGCGTAGCCCGATAGTACTGCTCAGCCAGGCAATCGCTCGCTAATCGGGTAACTGCATTGAAACCGCAATACTTGGTTACACGCAAGGTGGTGTTACTGCTCGCTTTTTGAACGTAGAATGTGTTTTTTGATTCTATGAGGTAGGGCGGTCATGTCGCAACAACGGGTTCGAGTCGCGGTCATAGGTGCTTCTGGTTACACCGGTGCGGACTTAATTCGATTGGCGCTGCGCCATCCTTTCATCGAGATAGTCGCGTTGACGGCTAATGCGCAGGCGGGAAAAACCATCGATCAGGTCTACCCGCATCTGGGGGGTTATGGTTTGCCGTCGCTGGTCACCAACGATGAAGTGGATTGGTCTGCGGTTGATGTCGCCTTTTGCGGATTGCCGCACGCCACCAGTGCCGCCGTGATCAAAGACCTGCCACAGAGTGTACGGATAATCGACATGTCGGCTGACTTCCGCCTGCGCGATCTTGCCACGTACCAGCAATGGTACGGCGAGCACCCAGCGCCGGAGCTCAAAGCCCAAGCGGTCTACGGCTTGTCGGAGCACTACCGTGAGCACATTGCCTCCGCGCGCATCGTCGCCTGCCCGGGCTGTTACCCCACGGCAGTGCTGAATTTGTTGCTGCCGGTAGTGTCAGCGGGCTTGATCGATGCCACGGACTTGGTCATCGATGCGAAGTCTGGCACGACGGGCGCGGGCCGCTCGGCAAAACAGATGACTTTACTGGCGGAAGCGGGTGAGGGCATGGGGCCCTACGCCGTGGCGGGCCACCGCCACGCACCGGAGATTGAGCAAGAGATATCACTGGCCGCGAAGCAGGATGTCACCGTGAATTTCACCCCGCACTTGATCCCCATGAGTCGGGGGGAGCTGATCACGGCCTACGCCAAATTGACGCCCGGCGCTACTTTTGAGGATTGCCGGGCTGCATTGGTTGAGCGCTACGCGGATGAGCCATTCATTGCATTGCCGCCTGAAGGCAGCTACCCGCAGACCCAATTTGTGCGCGGTTCTAATCGCGTGCTGCTGAACGCCTACGAAGACCGAGTGCCCGGCCGCGTCATATTGATAGCGGCGCTGGATAATTTGGTCAAGGGCTCTGCAGGCCAAGCCTTGCAGAACTTCAACATCATGTGCGGCTTACCAGAAGTCACCGGGCTTGAGCAAGTGGCAATGTTTCCCTGACAATTCGCGCGCTGGCGGGTACCGCTTTGGCATGCAGAATGCGTCAACTTTGGCTTGCGATGGGTCTTTTGGACGTGATCTTCGTTGTTTTTCGTCTGATAAGCAGCAAAAACTGGTGATTCGGCCAAGTTGATTTACACTTTGCTTTGATTGCGAGTATCTGCCGCAGCACCAATAAAATTAAACAGATCGAATGCCAGTGCGGCATTCGCTGTCTTTGCTTTTTGGCCGGGCTTGTGGCGGTCTCGTGAGTCTGTCGAACGTTACTTACCCTTTTTGAGAGTGGAATAAAAAGCTGTGAATTCGCAAAACCGGCCTCGTGTGAAACCTGTTTCGCTGGCGATCGCCCTAGCCGTTGTTTCGGCCCTTGCTTCGGCCAGTGTGCTGGCCAGCGACGAAGTCTACGACCCTTTCGAAAAATTCAATCGCAAAGTACAGCGTTTCAATGACGTGGGCGATAAGTACGTGATCAAGCCCGCCTCACAAATATACAAAAAGGTGACGCCGCGCTTTTTCCGCAGCGGTGTGCGCAATTTCCTCGGAAATTTGTCCTATCCCATCGTGATAAGCAATCAGTTTTTACAGGGCAAGTTTGCGCTTGGCATGGACGACTCGGCGCGCTTTTTGATCAATAGCACCATCGGTGTGGGGGGGCTGTTCGACGTGGCAACACGCTGGGGGCTGCCTGAGCACGATGAAGATTTCGGCCAAACCTTCGCCAAGTGGGGTGTGGGGCCCGGGCCCTATATGGTTTTCCCTGTCTGGGGCGGGGTCACCCTTCGCTCTGGTCTGGGTGATATCCCCGATACCTTTCTCTATCCACCCACCTACGCCTTGACGACGGGTGAGGGCATTGCACTGAGCACCCTGTGGACGCTCAATCGACGGGTTGAACTGGCGGACGCCGAAAATCTGCTCAGCGGTGATCGCTACCTGTTTTTTAGAGACGCCTATGTGCAGCAGCGTGAGTATCTCGCTGCAGACGGAGAGGTGGATGACCCCTTCCTCGACTGATTTCTTCGATGGTTTATCGCTATACCCTGGCAGGCTGACCCATGTTTGATGTGTTTTCTCGCGGATACGGCGCGTTGCTCAGGGCGCCTTTCTTGTTGCTCGCGATCATGCTGTGCGCTTTGCTGCTGGCAGCTTGGCAGGTGCCGCGTTTCTCGTTCGACGCCTCTTCAGACACCCTGGTCTCGCGCAGTGATCCCGATCTGTTGTTTTTCCAAGAGCTGAATCAAACTTTTGGCGCAGAAGAATTCCTGTTTCTGACCTACGCACCGCTCGATGGCGGTATCTTTAGCGACAGCAGCCTGGCGGATATCGGATCGCTGCAGCGCTCACTGGTGGCTTTGCCCGGGGTACGCGGTGTGTTCAGCGTACTCGACGCGCCCCTGCTGAAGAGCCCGCCAATCCCGCTGCTGGAACTAAGCACAGGCTACAACACCTTGCTCAGCCCGGGTGTGGACCGCGAGCTCGCCGTGGAGGAGCTGAAGAACAGCCCGATATTTTCGGATCTTCTTGTCTCGTCTAACGGGGCGAGTACGGCGCTGCGCATAGACCTCGCACCCGACACCCTACACGATAAACTATTGGCCACACGCGAGCAGCTGCGCGACCAGCAGGCCACGGGTACTGTTGATGCGCGGGCGCTGGCGGATGCGGAGCTCACCTATGCACAGCAGCGCGCCGTCTTCTTACAACAGCGTGAACAATTGCTCGCCGACATTCGCCTCATCCGCGACGAGCACCGCGCCACGGCAAGCTCCTACCTGGGCGGTGTCCCCATGGTAGCCTCCGACATGATAGGTTTTGTCAAAAACGACATCCTGGTCTTTGGTGGTTTGGTGTTATTGGTTGTGATGGCCTCACTGTGGCTGTTCTTTCGCCGCCTGCGCTGGATTGTTATCCCGCTGCTGACGGCCATGGGCAGCGTCACGCTGACGACGGGCCTGCTGGCGTGGATGGGGCAGGCCGCAACCGTCATATCCAGCAACTTCATCTCATTGCTGGTGATCCTCACCATTTCATTTTCTATCCACCTGGTGGTGCGTTATCGTGAGCTTGTGGTGCTCCAGCCCGAGGCCTCGCACAAGGACCTGGTGGTGCAGGCGCAATTGAGCAAATTCGCACCCATTTTCTACACCGCGCTGACCACTTTGGTCGCTTTCGCCTCATTGATCAGCAGCGACATTGTGCCCGTGATCGATTTTGGCTGGATCATGTGCATCGGCGTCGCGCTGTCCTTTGTCTGCAGCTGCGCACTGTACCCCGCGCTGCTGCTGTTGCTGCCCAAGGGCGAGCGGGCGCGCGCCAAGAGCGATTCGCCGGCGTTGACACGCTGGCTGGCGGAGCTGGTCAGCCGCGCTTCCTCTGTGGTGCTGGTGTGCACCGTGCTGGTTGCGGCGGCTTCGGTGTTCGGCATGTCTCGCTTGAGCCTGGACAACCGTTTCATCGACTATTTTCGCGGCGGCACGGAGATCCGTGAAGGCATGCTGTACATCGACCAGCATTTAGGCGGCACGGTGCCCTTTGATGTGGTCCTGCAGCTGGACCCGTGGCAGGCGCCGGGCGCGGCGGAAGGGGATGAATTTGATGATGATTTTGGCGACGACTTCGCGGACGATTTCAGCAACGATGCCGGGGCGGATGCCTACCCGCAGCGCTATTGGTTCACGCCTGACAAATTGGCACTGTTGGCGCGGCTGCACAACCACATCGCCGCCATGCCGCAGGTGGGCAAGGTACTTTCTCTGGCCAGTTTGGAGCAGGTTGCGCGGGACTTTAACGACGGCAAGGCTCTGGATTCGGTTGTTCTGGCAGGCGTGATGAGTGCGGTTCCGGTTGAAGTGCGCAGTCTGCTGGTCGATCCCTACGCCAACCCTGAGATGGGTCAGCTGCGCATCGGTGTGCGCGTCATCGAAAGCGGCAAGCCATTTTCGCGTGACGATCTACTGAAGAGCATTGATCAATTCGCCCAAAATGAGCTGTCGCTGCAACCGGGGCAGGTGCGCACCACCGGCATGATGGTGCTGTTCAACAACATGCTCAAACAGCTGTTTGCGTCACAGACATCGACGATTGTCTTCGTGGTGCTGGCAACCTTGGCGATGTTTGCCCTGCTGCTGCGCTCCCTGAGACTGGCCGTGATGGGCTTGCTGCCCAACATCGTGGCCGCAGGCACGGTGCTGGGCGTCATGGGCTTTTCCGGGGTACCCCTGGACATGATGACCATTACCATTGCCGCTATTTCTATCGGCATAGGCGTCGACAACGCGATCCACTATTTGCACCGTTTTAAAATAGAATTTGAGCGCTGCGGAGACGCAGTGGCGGCAGTGCGTCTCAGCCACGACAGTATTGGCCATGCGCTCTATTACGCCTCATTTACCATCATCGCCGGCTTTAGCATCTTGGCTTTTTCCAGCTTCATCCCCACTGTGTACTTTGGACTGCTGACGGCGCTGGCAATGGCTTTGGCGACCATGGCGAATTTGATTGTACTACCGAGTCTACTGATTCGCTTTTATCGTTGAACTACTTGCATTAAGCGCTGTCTAAACCAAGCCCGGCGGGATAGAGATTCGCATGGGTGCTTTATTTATGACCGAAAAGACATTCACAGGGAAGATACAAATGGGCAAACGTCGACACTTTCTAGCCAGTGTTGTGCTGGGTTTAGCCAGTGTATTGAGCGCAAATAGCGCCGTTGCTGCCGAAACCGCTACTGATTTCGCAGAACGGACATCTGCCAGTTTGGTGGAAATCATCGAAGGCGCTCAGGAGTACTACAAAACAGACCCTGAAAAATTGCAGGCTGAAATCGGCGGCCTGCTCGACACGGTGGTCGATTTCCAGGGGATATCTCGTATCGTGATGGGGAAATATTACGCGAAGGCGGACAGCGCGCAGCAAGAGGCCTTTATTGGTGTTTTCAGGGACGGGTTGGTGAACGTCTTCAGCAAGGCCCTGGCGGGTTTTGGTGGCCTGGAAATCGAGGTGCTGGCGGCAAAGGGCTCGAAGCCGAACAAGAAATCTGTCGACATGATCGCGCGATCCAAGGAAGACGGCACCAAGGTCGGTGTTCGCTACAGTTTGTTGGCGAAATCGCCCGGCGACTGGATCATCAGGAACGTGATATTTGAAGGGGTCAATCTGGGCAAGACCTACAGAAGTCAGTTTGACAGCAGCATGCGCCAAAACGGCAACGACGTTGACGCGGTTATCGCTGGCTGGTCGGAGATTGACGCTAAAAAGTAGCCAACTGACAGTCCCTCTATCGCTAAAAAAAAGCTGACACGAGTCAGCTTTTTTTTTGGCGTTTCTGCGCCTTGCAGGTCGCGGCTAGCAATGAGTGTCAGCGAGGGCGCCGCCTAGCCCGCGTATTTTGGCCGCACGCGAAACGCTGTGCCCGAGCAATTGCGGCGGTGTCAAATACACGGCCCGGTATTCAATGCGGTGGTTATTTGGCGAAAATTTGCGGCTCGGCAGTGCACGGCGAAGGCGGCGTATTCTCGTCACCTAATTTCTCAAAAAATCTTTATTTTGTCCTAATATTTAGTTTGCAGGCCAACAGTGGTGTTTCGTTCAGTTCGCGCCCCAGCTGTCACTGGTGGTGCTGGTTATCCAGTGGTTTCTCAGACTGAAGAGGGTTTCGAACATGATTGATACAGCAATTTTACTCGTCGGATTGATGTGTGTTGCGTTGACCAGTGTTATCTGTTCCTTGGCCTACGGGAATCTTGCCGTTCTGGGTTCAATGGGCCATACACTGCGGGCCGCTTTGCCAAGTGCGCTCGGCGTGCACAGCTTGGTGCTGGCCATGGCAACATTGTGTGCCATCGCTTCAAGCGTGATCTCCAATCAATACGAAAGCTTGGATCTAAGCGCCGAGCAAAGCAGCCCTGTGACGCTGGCTTCCAATTAAGCCGGCGCTCAACTGCAAACGCGTGCCGCGGCAGGCGTCGCTCTGGCGTTCTCTGCTAACAGCCCCGGGCACGTGCGCGACTGCTGAAGTCAAGTAGTCGCTCGGCCCATGCGGACGCTGTTATGTATTGTTCTTCCTAAAAATCCGACTCCGCCCGCCACGACCACTTACTGGTCCCTCGCCTTTGGCCGGCTTGCGCTCACTGTGTTTTTACAGCAAAGTTTCTCTACCTTCCCTGTGAAACAGTGCCGCCGATGAAAGCTAAAAACACTACCGCCACCTGGCCGAATGCATTGGCTGCAGAGGTGGCTGCGACGGCGCAGCAAGTGCGCAGCGAGTTGCAATACCACGATGGCGGCTTTTATCTGCTGGAGCGCCGGCCAGAGCAGCAGGGGCGAACGTGCTTGTTGAGGGTGAGCGGCAGCGAAGTGGAAGAGCTGCTGCCCCCGGCTGCCAGCGCCCGCAGCCGGGTGCACGAGTACGGCGGTGGATCCTACCTCGCCAGCAGCTTGGGTGTCTTTTATGTGGATGAGCAAACGCAGCAGATCATGCGGCTCGAAGGGGGCAGAAGGCCCACTGCCATCACCAATGATCCGGCTGCGCGATTCGGCGGTCTCTGTGAACACAAACAAGCAAGGCGCTTGATCGCGGTACGTGAAACCCACGGTGCCGATGGCGTTGTCAATGAGCTGGTCAGCGTGTCGCTGTCATCGGGCTCCGTGTATTGCTTGGCAGCGGGTGATGATTTTTACGCGGCGCCCGCGGTGAGCAGCTGCGGGTCGCAGCTTGCGTTTATCAGCTGGTGCCATCCCCACATGCCCTGGAACCGCAACAAGTTGTGGCGTGCTCAGCTCTTGGCCGATGGCACGATTGCAACAGCGATTGAGGTGGCCGCGCAGAGCCCGAGCTCGAAGGGGCAGCCAAGCTGGGGGGCAGGGGGGCTGCTCTATTTCCTCGATGATCAGTCCGGTTGGTGGAACCTGTGGCAACAAAACGGTGCAAGCGCTGCGTGTGAGCATCTGTTGCCCATCGATAAGGACCTAGGGCGTGCGCAGTGGGAGCTGAGCAGCAGTAGCTACCAGGTCGGTCCCGACGGCACTGTTCACGCCATCGCTTCATCTAGAGGGGGTGAGCGCCTGCTAAGCGCTTCCCTGCAAGCCGGTAAATGGGCGGAGATTGATACAGATCAGGTGCAGCTGTCTTGGCTCTGCACGAGCGGTGATGCCTGCGCTTATCTAGGGGCCAGCAGCACGGCTGGCGTGGGAATTTTTGAGCTCGGCAAGGCCGCTGCTGCCTTGCCGCCGGCTGCCGCGCCTATGGCGCCAGAGCTTATCAGCAGGCCGGTGTCCATCGACTTCAAGAGCCGAGACGGCAGCCGATCGCAGGGTTTTTTTTACAGCCCTGTTGATGCTTGCTCCGGCCTTGATGCGGCCCCGCCCCCGCTGGTGGTGGTGATGCACGGCGGGCCGACAACGGCTTGCGGCGCATTCTTCAAGCCGCTTGTGCAGTACTGGACAAGCCGTGGTTTCGCGGTCTTTGATGTCAATTACCGGGGCAGCACGGGCTTCGGTCGCGCCTACCGCCTGGCACTGGGCGGTCAGTGGGGCATTGCTGACGTGGAAGATTGTGAAGACGGTGTCCGTTTTTTGGCTCAGAGCGGCCTGATCGATGCGCAGCGGGTGGCGATCCGCGGCGGCAGTGCGGGGGGCTTTACCGCCTTGGCAGCAGCCGTTAGCAGCGATGTCTTCGCTGTAGCGGCCTGTCACTACGGCATCGGCGATCTGGAGCTGCTGGCCGGTGATACCCACAAATTCGAAAGCCGCTATTTGGATCATTTGATCGGCCCTTACCCCGCGAGCAAGTCGCGCTACATCGAGCGCTCACCGATTCATCATCTGGACGCCATCCGCTGCCCCATTTTTATCAGTCACGGCCGTCTGGATCAGGTGGTGCCCGTGAACCAGGCCATTGAAATGCACAGCGCATTGACAGCGCGTGGCCTGCTGGTTGAGCTGCTGATATTTGAAGATGAGCGCCACGGCTACGCAAAGAAGGAAAATATTGTGACCTTGCTCGACGCCGAATCGGTGTTCTTCAGCCGCGCTTTTGAAAAAACAACGGCCAGATAAATATGTTGCTGTATCGCCCGGCTGCCCCGGGACGGGCGAGCGCGGGCTGTCCGCTCGCACTCTTCAGCGGCCTCGGCCTCCCGGGTCTCCTTGCTCGCCACTGAGCTGCGCCGCCCTTCCAGGGTGGCACTTTATCTCCCGTTCATGAACAGCAGTGCCTGCCTTGTTAATGTAGCCCTGCACGCTGACTTGTTAGCTGTGCAAGGGGCCTTGGCCTGAGGGCTTGGGGCCGGATACTACAACTTAAGTTAAAGGATCCGTGTCATGAAAAAGTGGACTAAACCCACCGTAGAAAACCGTCGTTTGGGCTTTGAGATCAATCTCTACATCCAAACTCGGTAATTCCCCTGACGGCGGCACTTCTCACGAGGTGTCGCCGTTTTTGATGAAGCAATGGAGGTGGCGGTGAAAGTCAGGGTTCTGGGTTCGGGAGCAGGCGGCGGTTTTCCGCAATGGAATTGCAATTGTGATAATTGTGCTGGTTTTAGAAACGGTACGCTCCGCGGGCAGGCGCGCACACAATCGTCCATCGCCGTCAGCGGCAACGGGACTGATTGGCTGTTGATCAACGCCTCTCCGGATATTGCCAGCCAGCTGCAAGCCTGGCCAGAGGGCCAGCCGGGTCGGCACAAAAGAGACACCGCCATACAAGCTGTCATGTTAATGGACAGCCAGATTGACCACACAACAGGCCTGCTGAGCTTGCGTGAGGGGCAGCGACTGCCGCTCTACTGCAGCTCGCAAGTCCGAGAAGATTTAAACAAAGGCTTTCCGCTCGAGCCCATGCTGGAATTCTACTGCGGCCTGGAGCACCGGGCCATCGATCCCGACGGCAAGCCTTTCAGCGTGCCAGAGGTGCCGGGCTTGTCAGTCGAGCCTGTTCCAATTCCCGGCAAGGCGCCGCCTTATTCACCACACCGCAATGACCCGCACCTGGGGGACAACATCGCTGTTCGCATCAGTGATCTGAACAGCGGCAGCAGCGTGTTTTATGCACCGGGCATGGGCGGTTACACTGAGCAGGTGCGCGAGGCGATGACGCAGAGTGATTGCCTGATGGTGGATGGCACGTTTTGGCGTGAAGATGAAATGCTGTGGCGCGGGGTGGGCGACAAGCACGCCGCTGACATGGGGCATTTGCCGCAGAGCGGGGCGGGCGGAATGATCGAGTTGCTGGCGGACTTCCCGCAGCGAAAATGCTTGATCCACATCAACAATACAAACCCAATCCTCGACGAGGATTCAGCTGAGCGAGCGACGCTGACGGCTGCAGGCATTGAGGTTTGCCATGATGGCATGGAGATAGCGCTGTGACCGCTCCGCTCAACGCCATTGATTTCGAAGCGAAACTTCGATCCTTGAGTTGCCGTTACCATATCTATCACCCCTTCAATAAGGCGATGTACGCGGGCGAGCTCAGCCCGGATCAAATCAGGGGCTGGGTTGCAAACCGATATTATTATCAAACCAGCATCCCCAAGAAGGATGCGCTTTTTTTGAGCAGATGCCCTGACAGGCAAACACGCGCTCTGTGGGTGCAGCGGGTGCTGGACCACGATGGCCATGCTGAGGGCGAGGGCGGAATTGCCGCTTGGGAGCGCTTGGCCGTGTCCACGGGGGTTGATTTAGAACAGCTGCGCAGCGGTGACCTGGTCTTGCCGGGTGTTCGTTTTGCCGTCGATGCCTACGTGAATTTTGTGCGCGACGCGGACTGGCACTGGGGGGCGGCTTCTTCTTTGACCGAGATGTTTGCACCTGAAATCCACCAGCAGCGACTCAAAAATTGGCCCAAAGATTACAGCTGGGTTGAAACCTCAGGTCTGGATTATTTCAGAAACAGATTGGGCGAGGCGCGGCGCGATGTAGAGCACGGTCTGGCGCTGACCCTGGCCTATTGCGACACGGCTGAAAAACAACAAACGGCCGTGGACACCTTGCAGTTCAAGCTCGATGTGCTGTGGTCCATGTCAGACGCTATTTATCTGGCTTATGTGGTGGAGATGCCACCTTATTTCAACACGGAGCCGCTGAGCGCATGAACACAGTTATCGATAAGTGTCAGGTTTGTAAAATTGCGCCCGGTGTCCGGCTGCAGTTTGAAAAAGTACAGCAGGCCTGGGTACTGCTGTACCCAGAGGGCATGGTGACGCTGGACGAGGTGGCGTCGGATATTTTGCGTGCTCTCGACGGTGTGCGCAACACAGATGAGGTTGTCACTGAGATGAGAAAACAATACGGAGAGGCGGCGGAACTCGATGAAGATGTATTGGAGTTCCTGTGTAGCATGATCGATCAAGGCTGGGTGCGGTGCAATGACTGAAGTAACTGAATCAAAAGTAAAGCCCCCGCTTTGGTTGCTGGCAGAGCTGACCTACAAATGCCCGCTGCAGTGTCCCTATTGCAGCAACCCCACCGACTTTGCGCGCGCCACGGACCGAGAGCTGACCACTGAAGAGTGGATCCGTGTCTTTGAAGAGGCGCGAGAGCTGGGTGCTACGCAGCTGGGGTTTTCCGGTGGGGAGCCCATCGTGCGGCAGGATCTGGAGGAATTGGTCACGGCCGCGCGCGACTTGGGTTATTACACCAATTTGATCACTTCCGGCGTGGGTATGAACCGTTCGCGGGTTGAATCCCTGAAGAAAGCCGGGCTCGATCACATCCAGGTGAGCTTTCAGGCCTCCAGTGCGGAGCTCAATGATTGGATCGCGGGGGCTGATTCCTTTGAGCACAAGCTAGAAATGGCGCGGGCGGTCAAAGAGTTTGAATTTCCCATGGTGCTCTGCTTTGTTACGCACCGTAAAAATGTTGACAGTGTGCCGCAAATGCTGGAGCTGTCGAAGCAGCTGGGCGCAGATTATATAGAGCTCGCAACGGCTCAGTATTACGGTTGGGCTTTTCTCAATCGCGATGCCTTATTGCCCACCCGAGAGCAGGTGGTGTTCGCAGAAAAAGCGGTCAATGATTTCAGGGCGGAGCTAGCAGAAAACGACCCTCTGAAAGTCTTTTACGTGGTGCCTGACTACTACGAAGACCGACCCAAGCCCTGCATGAACGGTTGGGGTGATGTGTTCTTGGTTGTCACACCGGACGGCACTGCGCTGCCCTGCCATGCTGCACGTCAGTTGCCAGATATCGATTTCCCCAATGTGCGCCAGCATTCTGTGGGCGCCATCTGGGAACATTCAAATGCGCTCAACAAGTTCCGCGGCTTTGATTGGATGCCTGAGCCCTGCCGCAGTTGCCCCGAAAAAGAAAAGGATTTTGGCGGCTGCCGCTGCCAGGCCTATATGCTGACGGGCGATGCGGCCAATGCCGACCCTGTGTGCAGCAAATCGCCTCATCACCACAAGATTGCCGAGGCAATAGCAGCGGCTGAGCAGCCTGAGTCCGTGCCAATGACATTCAGAAATCCAGCCAATTCCAAGCGCTTAATTCGGGCCGATTCCTGAGCACTTAGGTGAGGACAGGGCCTTCTGCAGCGGGGGGGGTTCTAGCTCCTCTCTGGCTTGCTTGCTCACGCCGTGCGATCACTCACTGAGGGGCGCTCTATCTCGGACTTCAAATCATCCGCCGATTGCGCATCGCTATTTTCTTTCTGATGGCATAATGGTCGTTTTGTTGGTTATTCATGGCGATTTGCATTCAGCGAGCCACAGTTGAGTTTGACGAGCAGTTTAGGCTTGAATCTATAGATTGGTGCCTCAGTGAGGGGCGGCACTGGGTCTTAGTCGGGCCCAACGGTGCCGGGAAATCCGCAGTTGCGGCCGTGCTACACGGAGCGGGAGATTTCATCAGTGGCAGCCTGAACGGCGCCCCTCAGCGAGTGGGGGTCGTTTCATTTGAGGCGCAGCAAGCGCTGATAGAAGCTGAGCGCAAGGTGGATGACGCGGATATCCTCGATGTCATCGCCAAGGGCACAGCGGCAGGCGAGTTATTGGCCAGGGGTTGTAAAAGCCCGCAGCTTCGCGAACGACTCGCCACCAAGCTGGGGATCGCCGACAAGCTGGACCGCTCCTTTAGAAAGCTCTCCACTGGCGAAACACGCAAGATACTGATTATCCGGGCCCTCTGCTGTGACCCGGAATTGCTGGTCTTAGATGAGCCCTTCGAGGGCCTAGATGCGGCATCTAGCGAGGTGCTCCAGCAAGAGCTTGCGACGATAAGTGCTAGCGTGCCCATGGTGTTGGTGCTCAACAGATTTGATGATTGCCCCGGGTTTGTGACGCACTTGGCGTACATGGAAAAAGGCCGGATGCTGCAGCAAGTTCCCATCAGCGAGACCGATTCGATCGCCGAGATAAAAAAACTGCTGCACCTGAAAACCGCTGATATCACCTTGCCAGCATCCGATTCAGGCCTGAGCTTGCCTGCGTTGGATCCGGCAATGCCCTTGGTGCGCATGCGGGCATTGAAAATTGCGTACGGCGACGATCTTGTATTTGCAGGCTTGGACTGGACGATACTGCCAGGCGAGCACTGGCAGGTGACGGGCCCCAATGGCAGCGGCAAAACCTGTCTGCTCAATCTAATCACCGGCGATCACCCGCAATGTTATGTCAACGATATTTACGTTTTCGGCATGCAGCGTGGCAGTGGTGAGAGCATTTGGCAGATCAAACAATTCATTGGTTATGTTTCTAGCGCGCTGCAGTGGGAGTACCGTGTCAGTGCGTCGGTGCGGCAGGTGATTCTCTCCGGTTTTTTCGACAGCATCGGTGTCTATCAAAAATCCAGCGACACACAAAACAGCGTGGCCGAGCAGTGGTTGAGGCTGCTGGGCATGGAGGCGCGTGCCAACGTGAGTTTTGCACAGCTGTCTTTTGGCGACAGGCGTTTGGTGCTGATTGCGCGCGCGATGGTCAAAGCGCCGCCTTTGCTTATCCTCGATGAGCCCTGCTTGGGCTTGGATGATTTGAACAGGCAGCTTGTTCTGGCTTTGATTGAAAAAATCTGCACCGGGAACAAAACCACCGTGCTGTATGTCAATCATCACAAGGCGGACAGGATTGCAGGTATAACTCAACACTTGGCCCTGAAAGGCCGATAGCGCGAGTGACGTAGCATGCAGATGCCGCACGAATAGCGCCCTTGGGCCGAATCAAGGTGTGTATGTGAACTATTGCCTAGTCAATTTGTGACGGCAGCCCGCTCTGCTTGGCTCGGGTATTGATATAGTAATGCATTCAAGATACTGCAAATGCAGCGTTGATCGAGCGCGGTTATGGGTTCTGCAGCTTCACTTTTTAATCCGTGTCCCGCTCACTTTGTGCCGGAATACTCAGGAAAAATGCAATGAGTCTTGGTCTGTTTACGCTTGCTTCAGCACGTATTGAACGGCGCTTGGTACTTCAGCTCAGCGTAGCCGCGACGTTATTTGCCGCGGCCATAAACCCCGTCAATGCCGCGCAAAACAACAGCGGCCGTTATGTGGTGCCCGCAGGCGAGGGGCAATGGCGTGCCGTCGATTATGCGGCCTATAACGGTAACAGCGCGACCTTTTACCCCAGTTGGTACGCTGGCGTGGACATAGCGCACAGCGAGTGGGAGTCAGACGGTTCCGATCAGGATTCCACCGGCGCGGGACTGGTGTTGGGCAACCATTTTAAGCCGCAGTGGCGCTGGGAAGTGCGCCACCGCTACCAAGATCCGGTGTCTGCCGATGACGGTTCCGGGGAGCGTCACACGCTGAGCAGTTTGGCGCTGGACTACATGGTCGTGCCGCCAGGCGACGGTGCCAGTGTGTTGCTTCGTGCCGGTATGGCGCAGGCGGCCGGGGATGGATTGAGCTCGGAGCAGGGCGATGTGCAAGCGCTGCTGGGGCTAGGCTTGCAGTGGCGCGAAGGGCGCTGGATGGCGCGCATGATGGTCGAGCAGATGGGCGAAGAGCAGCGTTGGGCCGGGGTCACGCTCGCCGGGTACTTTGGCGGCGGAGAGCTGCGGCCTCGCGACAAAAAAGCATCGGAAATAGATACCGCAGTGGTACCGTTGGCTGTGCCTGTGCCTGTGCCTGTGCCTGTGCCTGTAGCAGTTCCTAACCTAATGGAGCCGATATCCGATACCGCGATGATCCGCAGCGTTGAACAGACGGAAATGCAGCCCAGGGACACAGATCAGGCCTTGAGCCACTTACCAGTAGCGGTTGCGCCTAAAAGCGTGTGTGGGGACGTGTTTGCAACCCGCAAGCTTGGCGGCGTCGCGTTCACTGATTTGCGCAGCTCGGAACTGACCGACAAGAGCGCCGCAATGCTGGCGCAGATCGGCACATCCTATGCCAGGCGCTCGTATATCAACGTGCAGCTGGAACTCAGTGCGCGCAGTGTGGCACTTGCAGAGAGCCGGTCTGAGTCAGTGATACGTGCCTTGAACAGCAGCGGTGACTTGGATGGCCGCATCGACAGCGAATCACTGCTGGGCCCTGATGGCGTGGCACTGATCATGAAAGACGGGCGCCGTTGCCGATAATTAACGCGCACAAAAAAGCCCGGTCGTCGCAGTGATGAACCGGGCTTTTTTGCGCCTTTCAAGCGGCGAAGCTCGTTGAAGTAAAAAGAGTTTTCACTTCAACGAATCCAGCAGGATGCCTTGAGAGATCCAGCTGGCTTTCAAAGCGCCTATGGGATACGAGCGATTCGCAGTAGGTTGGTGCGGCCTGGCTCACCGAAGGGCATGCCCGCGGTGATGACGATGGCTTCACCGGACAGGCAGTATTTCTCATCAGCGGCGAGTCGGCACGCGGTTTCCACCATGTTCTCCACGCTGTCTATCTGCTCGCAAACGCAGGAGTGCACACCCCAGACCAACCCCAACATGCGCGCTGTGCGTACATAAGCGGTGAAGCATAGGATGGGAGAGTGTGGGCGCTCCATGGCGGCGCGCAGGGCAGTCGCCCCCGAGTCGGAGTAGGTGACCGTGGCCGAGACATCCATCACCGCAGCGACTTGGCGCATGGCGGCCGCAATGGCGTCGGCAGCGCGTGTCTGCCGCAGGGGCTCGGCGTTGTCGACCAGCTCCTTGTAGTGCGGGTCTTGCTCTACGGTCTCGATGATGCGGTTCATCATGGAGACAGATTCCCGCGGGTATTTACCCGCTGCCGTTTCAGCCGAAAGCATCACCGCGTCGGCGCCGTCATACACTGCAGTGGCAATGTCGGTGGCCTCTGCACGCGTTGGAGTTGGTGCTTCAATCATGGATTCAAGCATCTGCGTGGCGATGACAACGGGCTTGCCGTACAAGCGGCACTTGCGCACGATGCGCTTTTGGATGGAGGGGACCTGCTCGGGTGGCAATTCCACACCCAGGTCGCCACGCGCCACCATCACCGCGTCGGACAGCTGCACAATTTTGTCTAAGTGCGTGATCGCGGCAGGTTTTTCCAGCTTCGAGAGGATCTTGGCACGTCCGTCAACCAGCTTAATGGCTTCTTCGACGTCTTCCGGTGTCTGTACAAAAGACAGCGCGATCCAATCCGCACCGATTGACAGGCCGAACTCCAGGTCTCGGCGGTCTTTTTCCGTGAGGGGGGAGATGGGCAAGACGCAGTCCGGCACGTTGACGCCTTTGCGCTCGGAGAGCTTGCCACCCACGATCACCTCAGTCAGCGCGCTTTTGCCGTCGCAACTCGTGACCCGGAGGCGGATTTTACCGTCGTCGAGCAACAGCTCGGCACCGGGCTCCAGCACTTTAAATATCTCTGGGTGCGGCAGATTACAGCGCACACCGTCGCCTTTTTTGCTGTCCAGATCCAGGGTGAAGGTGGCACCTTCGACCAGCTGGACGGGGCCGTCGGCAAAGGTGCCAACCCGCAATTTTGGGCCTTGCAGATCGACTAGCACGGCGATGTAGCGCTGGTATTCCGCTTCTAGCTTGCGGATCGTCGTCATGCGGTCTTTGTGATCGGCGTGCTCGCCATGACTGAAGTTCAACCGAAAAACATCGGCTCCAGCTTCAAATAAGCTGCGTATGGCCTCTTCGCTTTGCGTAGAGGGGCCTAGGGTAGCAATGATTTTGGCGTTGCGATTACGTCGCACGAGTAGCGTTCTCCGTGGGGGTCTGGCCAGCGGGTGACCGAGCTGGCGAAAGGGTCTGTAGTTTGACCAGTATTACATGCTTTATTTCTGTAGTAAAACTACATCGGTTTTGTGAGCAAGTGATGAAAGGCTCTTGACGAGCGCTTAAGCCATTGATTGATGGCTATTGCATCGACGCTCGTGCGATCAAGTGGACTGCCGTTTTAGCGCCCGAATCAACGCTTGGTGTGTCGCTTCGGGGGATTCCGCCATCATCATGTGGCCGCTGTCGATCACGATTGTCTCGCTGTTCTTGAGTTCTGTGGCCAATGCGGCGGCGGCTTTGGGTGGCGTCATTTTGTCTTTTGCGCCGAGTATCAAGGTGCTTGGACAGCGGACTTGCGCTGCCCTCTGCAGTGGATCCTGCCAATTATTGCAGGCGCTCAGGTCATTGAACAGCACATCTGGCGGCGTTTGTTGCATTAAGCGGACAGCGGTGTTGAGCACATGGATGCCCGAGACGGGGTTAGCGCCCAGCTGAGCCTTCACGTCGTGGCCAAACAGGCAGACCATGTCAATGGCGGCCTGCTCATTGCGCTGCGCTGCGTCGAGCAGCGGCGGCCCCACCAGCATAGGCGCTGCGCTGCCAAACAGCGCGAGCCCACAGCAATCGTCCCCCAGTCTGGCAGCCAGTTCCAGCGCCACCAATGAGCCCATGCTGTGGCCCATCAAGAAGGGGCGCTGCGCCGTCTCGGCTTTCAGCAACTCCGCCAGCCAATCGGCCATGCTGTCGATGCTGAGCAAGCTTTTGCCCGTGCTGCGACCGCGGCCGGGCAAATCCACCGCCAAGACATTATATCCGCGCCGGGCGTGGTAGCGCGCCAGCGGCGTCCACACCGTATGGTCCATGCCCGCGCCGTGCACCATCACCAATGCAGGGGCAGCGGGCTGAGCGGGTCGACCGCCGCGATAGACGTAGTCCGTCATATTGCTCATTGCTGTGCTCCCGCCTGTTGCGCTGCTCTCGCCGCGCGTTTCAGCGCAGCCGCTAAATCTGCTGTGAGATCTCGACTGTCTTCCAGACCCACCGACAAACGGATCAGACCGGGCCCTATGCCGACGGCGAGCAGGTCTTCATCACTCATGCGGCTGTGGGTGGTCGACGCCGGGTGGATCACCAACGAGCGGGCGTCGCCAACGTTAGCCAGGTGCGAGAACACCTGCAGTGCGTCGATAAACGCCTCGCCCGCCTTGCGGCCACCGGCGAGCTCGAAAGAGAACACCGCGCCCTGGCCCTTGGGCAGCAGCTCGGCGGCGAGCGCATGATCCGGATGAGACGGCAGCGCTGGATGGTGCACCACGGCGACCTCTTCGCGTGTTTGCAGGAACTTGACCAGCTCTTCGGTGTTGCTGACGTGGCGGTCCATGCGCAATGACAGGGTTTCGACCCCTTGCAAGAGCTGAAACGCGGACATCGCGGGCAGGCAGGCGCCGAAATCTCGCAGCCCTTCTTTGCGCATGCGCACGGCCAGCGCCAGCGGACCGAACTCCTCGCAAAAATCCATGCCGTGAAAGCCGGCGTAGGGCTCGGTGAGCTGCGGGAAGCGGCCGCTGGCCTCCCAGTCAAAATGGCCGCTGTCGACCACAACTCCACCCAAAGTGGTGCCGTGTCCGCCCAAAAATTTGGTCATCGAATGCACGACCACGTGCGCGCCCTGGTCGATGGGTCGCTGCAAATAGGGCGTGGACAAGGTGGCATCCAATACCAGTGGCACGCCGGCACTTTCAGCGATCGCCGCCACCGCAGGCACATTCAGTATTTCCATCGCCGGATTGGAAATAGTCTCGGCAAAGATGACTTTGGTATTTTCTTGCACAGCCGCGGCAAAGGCTTCCGGGTCACGCGGATCGACAAAGGTCGTCTCGACGCCAAAACGCGGCAATGTGTAGCTGAGCAGGTTATGGGTGCCACCGTAGAGGGAGCGCGAGGCCACCACGTGTGCACCCGTGCCGCAGAGTGTCGACAGCACCAGATGAATCGCCGCCATGCCGCTCGCCGTGGCCACGGCTGCAACGCCGCCTTCGAGTGCTGCAATGCGCTCCTCCAAAACGCCCACGGTCGGGTTTGAAATCCGCGAATACACATGACCGGCCCGTGCTGCATCAAACAGCGACGACGCTTGGTCGGCATTCTCAAACACAAAGGATGTGCTTTGGTAGATCGGCGTCGCGCGAGCGCGCTGCTCCTTATCGGGGTGCTGGCCGGCGTGCAGTTGCAGTGTGTTGAAGCCGTGGTAGCGAGGTCCTGCCATGTCTTTTCTCCGAGTGACCGGGTGGCTGTAGTGCGTCTTTCAGCGCTGCTTTAACGAGGTGTTGACGAGCAAAACGAAGATTGTAAGCTTTTCTGTCTATCCAGAGCGCTTAAAGACATCTAAAATAGATGTTTTCCACCTGACGGAACGCGTGCGCATGAAAATTTGGTCTCCTCTACTTATTGCTCTTGGAATCACCCTCGGCCTAGCGGGCTGTGGCGCGAACAGTATGTTCGAGGCGGAGAGCATGCCAGCAGACGCCGAAGTCAGCGCGAAAATGACAGCTGATAGCCCACTTAAAGCAGCGGTTCCCGAGGGCTGTGTCCGTTGGTTTGACGGCTGCAACAGTTGCTCTGTGAAGGACGGTGAGATCGGCGCTTGTACCAAAATGGCCTGCAAGGGCGGCAACGACGAAGCAAAATGCCAAGCGTTTGCCCCTGGTTTCTCTGCGGATGCGGCAAAGTCCGATATCGATACCATTGTGGATGATGGCATCGCGCCTGAGACCATGCCCGAGATGAAGCGTGATGCCACGGCTGAAGTGCCCGCGAATTGCAAAATCTGGTTCGACGGCTGCAACAGCTGCGTTGTGTTGAAGGGCAAACTCAGAGGCTGCACCAGCAAAGTGTGCACGGTTCAGTCCGAGGCAAAGTGCACCAAAGGCGGTTAAAGCACTTCCCCAAAGCGCTTCTATACGCCACTTGCAGATGTTGTTTAAACAGCGCATCATTGAATCAGGCACTTGATCTGTATCAGTGCCAGTTTCGCCGGTGAGCATGTGCAGGTAGCTGCATTTTCATATGTGACGGCATGTAATTTGGGAGTTCATCGGTGCAGCCCCTGACCGTTCTTATCGTCGATGACGATACTGATTTTGCCGACAGTCTCGGTGATTTAATTAGATTCTATGGCCACGAGGTCGACTCCGTGCACAGCGGAGAGGCAGCGCTAGCGACTATCACTGAAAAGCACTACCACATGGTGTTTTTGGATATCCGCATGCCGGACCACAGCGGCTTGGACCTCTACCCTCGACTCAAAAAAATGTGCCCGCATTCCTGCATTGTGTTTGCCACGGCGTACATCGCTGACATGGACCGCAATGCCAACCAACAAATCCGCTGGGCTGAATTGCTGGAAAAACCCCGCGGCGTGAACAAGGTGGAAGAGCTGCTAGCGCGCGTGAACGGCGAGCGTGCTGTTTTGTTAGTCGGCGAACACGACAAATTGCCACGTTTGAAAATGGCGCTCAATTACCGCGGACACCGGGTGCTGGAGGCCAGCACAATCGCCGAGGCCGTCGAGACACTCGTCGAGCACGAGAAGATCATCATTTCCGCTGTGCTCGGGGGCTACTCTCAATCCGACGGTGACATGCTTGGCCTACTGAATCAGCTCAAAGAAATGGGCATGAGCTTTCCATTGGTGCTGCTAGACCGCAGTGGATACGAGATCGAGGCGGTCAAATCTGCTGGCCCCCACGTGTTTGTACTCGAAGAAAACGAAGACGAGCGAGAGATACTGGACATGGTGGAGCGTTGTGAAGGCCTGTTCAGCGACTGACATTTAGGGCCTTAGTTGCTGTTAGTTGTGCCGATGTCAGTGTTAAAGTTCTCTCCGGTGTGTCGAGTGAGTCAGGTCTTTGATACTGTGAACCCAATGAAATCCTCTGTTGCCATACCCCGTGCCTACGCTCAAATGCTGGTAGAAGCCTGCCAGCAACACGGCCACAGCGTGGAGGCATTGCTCGACTATTCGGGCATCAGCCCTGAGCTCTGGCAGGGCGGCGGCGATATCTCCGCAGTGCATTTCGGTCGCTTATACCAGCGCATGCTGTGGCTAATGCGCGACGAAAGTTTCGGCATGATTCTGGGCAAGCGCGTGCCTAACGGCAGCTTCCGCATGATGTGCCTCAGCGTGATTCACTGCCGTACCCTGCGCGAAGTGATCCTGCGGGCCGCCGGCTTCTGCGATGTTGCTATCGGTTACCAGGTAAAGCCCGTCTTGGATGAAAGCGGGGACAGAGCGCTTATCCGCATGGAGCCCACTCCTCACGCAACGGACCGTGGCGAGCTTAACTCCCGCCAGCAACTGGCAAGAGCGCGCACCATGTTGCTGATGTGGCATAACTTCCTTGGCTGGCTCGCGGGCCGCACAATCCCCACCCTCGCTGTGCATTTCTGCCACCCGGAGGCAGAGCCCGGCGAGCTGCTGCATTTCTCCCCGCAGATAATCAAGCGCGGCATGCCCGAAGACGGCCTGGCCATCGCACCCCAGGCGCTGCGCTGGCCGGTGGTGCAGACCGAGGCCAGTCTGGAGGAGTTCTTGGCCAATGCGCTGTATCACTTGATCTGCGCCCAGCCGAATATGGGCAGTTGCTCGGCCCGTGTATCCGACCTCATCGCGCAGGCGCCCGCCCTGAACCGCCTGCGCGCCGCCGATGTGGCCAGTGCGCTGGCATGCTCCGAAGCGACCTTGCGGCGCAGGCTGGCGAACGAAGACACCAGCTTCCAAACCCTCAAAGACCAGTACCGGCAGAGTGCGGCGCTGCGCAATTTGAGTACCTCTCGCATGCCACTCAAAGAGGTGGCGAGCTTGTGCGGTTTCGATAACACGGCCGAGTTCAACCGCGCCTTTCGCCGCTGGACGGGTGATACGCCGGGAAACTACCGGAAAAAGCTGCAGCCGCCGCTATAAGAACGCGTGCAGCCGTCAGCCAGAGCATTGGTAGCCTCCGGTGGTGACGTCGATCAGCCAAAATTGAGTATCTGATCGAATATGCTAATATTCAGTGCTAATTTGCCATTGAGCTAAGGCTGCAGCTAACCGACTCTATACGTGAGAATAATCAATCGCTTGGCGAGAGGCTTGCACCATGGGCGAATACAAGGCACCCCTGACAGATATCAAATTTGCGTTTAACGACGTGCTGAAAATGCCGGCGCACTATGCCGCGCTGGGGAAATACGAGGACGCGACGCAAGATCTGATCGATGCCATTATCGAGGAAGGGGCGAAGTTCGCCGAGCGAGAGCTGTCTCCGCTGAATCAAAGCGGTGATACAGAGGGCTGCACCCTAGAGAACGGAGCCGTGACCACCCCGACTGGCTTCAAAGCCGCCTACGACACCTATGTCGCGAACGGCTGGCCCTCGCTGAGCCACAGCACGCAGTACGGCGGGCAGGGCCTGCCAGAATCCCTGGGCATTGTGGGCAGCGAGATGAACGGCAGCGCAAACTGGTCATGGACCATGTACCCCGGCCTTAGCCACGGCGCCATGAACACCCTGGTCGAGCACGGCACAGAAGAACAGCGCGAGACCTTTTTAACGCGTCTGGTCAGCGGCGAGTGGACCGGCACCATGTGCCTCACCGAGCCGCACTGCGGCACGGATCTCGGCCTGCTGCGCACCCGCGCGGAGCCCCAGGAAGACGGCAGCTACAAGATCACTGGCAACAAAATCTTCATCTCTGCCGGCGATCATGATTTTGTCGACAACATCATTCACATTGTCTTGGCGCGCTTGCCCGATGCCCCTGAAGGCGTGAAGGGCATATCGCTGTTCATCGTGCCCAAAGTTGAAGTCAACAGCGACGGCTCGCTCGGCGAGCGCAACGCGGTAACCTGCGGCTCGCTCGAACACAAGATGGGCATCCACGGCAACGCCACGGCGGCGCTGAATTTTGACGCAGCCACCGGCTACCTGATTGGCGAGGCCAACAAGGGCCTGATGTGCATGTTCACCTTCATGAACACCGCACGCATCGGCACGGCCGTTCAGGGCGTGGCGCACGCGGAGTGGGGCTTCCAGAATTCCCTTGCCTACGCACGCGACCGCTTGCAGATGCGCGCCCTGACCGGCACCAAAGCACCGGATAAAGCCGCCGACCCGATCATTGTGCACCCCGATGTGCGCCGCATGTTGCTGACCCAAAAAGCCTTTGCCGAGGGCGGCCGGGTGCTGGTGTATTTCCTCACCCAGCAAAACGACCTAGCGCATGAGGCCAAAGACGAGACGGCCAAAGTAAAAGCCGATCACCTGCTGCAGCTGCTCACGCCTATCGCCAAAGCCTTCTTGACCGAAGCGGGTTGTGAATCGGCCAGCCTTGGCATGCAGTGTTTTGGCGGCCACGGTTATATCCACGAGTGGGGCATGGAGCAGAACGTGCGCGATGCGCGTATCTCAACGCTCTACGAGGGCACCACCGGTATTCAGGCGCTGGATTTGGTCGGCCGAAAAGTGCTGCTCAACAAGGGCAAGAGTTTCAAGGTGTTCTGCGCCGAGATTAACGCCTTTCTCAAAGAGTCCAAGGGCACTGCAGCCAGTGAATTTCGCTGGCCACTGCGCAAAGCCCTGTGGGAATGGCAGTACCTGACGCTGCGCATGATGGCCGCGTCAGCCAAGAACAAAGACATGGTGGGCTCGGCGTCGGTCGATTACCTGATGTATTCGGGCTATGTTGTATTGGCCTACATGTGGGCACGCTCGGCCATGGTGGCCGGTCAGAAACTCGAAGCGGGCGAGGGCGACCCTGAGTTCTACAAAGCCAAGCTAGATACAGCGCGCTTTTATTATGCCAAGCTATTACCACGTACACGCTCGCTGAAAACCACTGTCTTGAACGGGCCTGACACACTGATGGCCATGGAAGAGCAAAACTTCCAGCTATAAGCAAGATGCTCAATCTGCGCACAGCTCGACGCTGTGCGCAGCGATTGCACATTTGTTTGCGGAAGGTGTTTAGGCGCTTGGGCGAGGGCGGGTCTTTTAGTTCTCCCTCCGCCTGCTAATACCTTCCGTTATCACGATAAGACTCATCCTCACCGGAGAACCCTTTCATGGTGTTTCAAGGCTCAGCAATCAGTGTCAGCGAAATCGCTGACGGTCTGTTCAACCTACGCTTCGGCCTGCAAGGGGAGAGTGTCAACAAACTCAATCAGCACACCTTGCAGGAGCTCGCTCAAGCACTCGATGCGCTCGACAAGCTGAGCGGCGTCCGAGGTCTGTTGATCGACAGCGGCAAAGCGGTCTTCATCGTTGGTGCAGACATCACCGAATTCATAGGTTTATTCGAAGCGACCGCTGAGGCGATAGACAAGTCCGTCACGGGTGTCAATCAGCTCTTCAGCCGCATTGAAGACCTGCCCTATCCCACGGTTGTGGCGATAGGCGGCGAGGCCTTGGGTGGCGGCTTAGAAGTAGCCTTGAGCTGTGATTTTCGTGTCGCCAGCCAAAAAGCCAAAGTGGGCTTGCCTGAAACCAAACTCGGCATCATGCCCGGCTGGGGCGGCACGGTTCGCCTGCCGCGTTTGATCGGCGTCGACAACGCCATCGAATGGATCGCGGGCGGCGGCATCAACAAAGCCGCAGCGGCCTTGAAAGTGGGCGCTGTGGACGCGGTGGTCGCACCGGATAAACTGCATGACGCGGCGCTTGATGTGCTGCAACAGGCCGTCAGTGGTCGCCTGGATTACACAGCGCGCCGGGCGCGCAAAACAAGCCCGCTGACACTGTCCAAACTTGAAGCGATGATGGCCTTTGAATCGGCCAAAGGTGTGGTGGGCCCAAAGGCCGGCCGACACTACCCAGCACCGATGACAGCCATCGCGACTGTAGAGGCGGGCGCTCGATTGTCCCGCGACGAGGCGCTGGCAATAGAATCCAAGAACTTCGCGCAACTCGCTAAATCCGCCACGGCCAAGTCCCTTGTCGGTATCTTTTTAAAGGATCAACAGCTCAAGCGCAGCGCAAAACTGCTGAGCAAAGGCGCGGCGCCTGTGCAGCGTGCTGCCGTGCTGGGTGCTGGCATCATGGGCGGCGGTATCGCCTATCAGAGCGCCTCCACCGGCACACCCATACTGATGAAAGACATCGCCAATGAAGCTATAGAGCTGGGTCTGAGTGAAGCGGGTAAATTGCTCGCGGGCCAGCTTAAGCGGGGTCGAATCACCCAGCAGCAAGCGATGCAGGTGACAAACGCGATCGTGCCGACCTTGAGTTACGGCGATTTCGCTTCGGTCGACATAGTGGTTGAAGCCGTTACCGAAAACCCCAAAATCAAAGCAGCCGTACTGGCGGAAGCCGAAGCCAATGTGCGTGATGACACAGTGATCGCGTCGAACACCTCCACCATCGCTATCTCGCGCTTGGCCGAAGGACTGAAGCGGCCCGAGAATTTCTGCGGCATGCACTTCTTCAATCCAGTGCACAAGATGCCGCTGGTCGAGGTGATCCGCGGTGAAAAAACATCTGAGCAGACCATTGCGCGAACCGTCGCCTACGCCAAAGCCATGCGCAAAACGCCTATTGTCGTCAATGATTGCCCCGGTTTTCTGGTCAACCGCATTTTGTTCCCGTACTTCGGTGGTTTTGAATCCCTGTTGGCCGACGGTGTGGATTTTGTCCGCATCGACAAGGTAATGGAGAAATTCGGCTGGCCCATGGGGCCGGCTTATTTGCTGGATGTGGTGGGCATGGACACCGCCAATCACGCGGGCGCGGTGATGGCCGAGGGCTTCCCCGACCGCATGCAGCAGCGTGAAAACGGCGCTATTGCAACCCTGGTGGCAACTGGCCGCATTGGCCAGAAATCAGGCAGTGGCTTTTATAGCTACAAGCTGGACAAGCGCGGCAAAGCCAAGAAATCCATTGATCCCGCGACAGCCGAGTTGCTGGCACGAATTGCTGAGCGCACGCTCGACCTCACTGATGAGGACATAGTCGCCCGCTTGATGGTGCCGCTGTGCGCAGAGGCTGCTCGCTGCCTCGAAGACAAGATCGCCGCGTCTGCAGCCGAGGTTGATATGGGCTTGGTGTACGGCATTGGCTTTCCACCCTTCCGCGGTGGCGCACTGCAATACCTGGATGACCTGGGGCTGGCTGAATTTGTAACACTCGCCGACAGCTTGAGTGAACACGGACCGCTGTTCTCAGCGACGGACAAACAACGCGAAATGGCAAGTGCTGGCGCTTGTTATTACAGCAAAGCGGTTTAGGAGATCGACATGAGTTTCAATGACAGTGATGTAGTGATTGTCGACGCCGTTCGCTCTGCGATGGGTCGGGTGAAAAACGGTGCTTTTGTGAACGTGCGGGCCGAGAATCTCAGCGCCGAGTTGGTGAAGGCGCTTTTCGCGCGAAACCCCAATGCGGACGCTGCGGAAGTGGAAGACTTGATCTGGGGCTGTGTTAATCAGACCTTGGAGCAAGGTTTTAACGTCGCCAAAGCCGTGGCTATTCTGGCTGATCTGCCCAAATCAGTGGCGGCTCAAACCGTGTCTCGGTTGTGCGGTTCCAGCATGTCCGCACTGCACACAGCAGCACAAGGCATCATGACCGGCAACGGTGACGTGTTTGTGGTCGGCGGTGTGGAGCACATGCAGCACATCCCCATGCTGCACGGCATCGACATCAACCCGGCCGCCAGTCTGCACATGGCCAAGGCGTCCATGATGATGGGCCTGACCGCTGAGATGCTGGGCAAGATGCACGGCGTCACACGTGAACAGCAGGATGAGTTTGGCGCCCGTTCCCACAACCGTGCCTTTGCCGCTGCCGAGTCCGGTGGTTTCGATCGAGAGATCGTGCCAGTGATGGGCCACAACAGCGATGGCTTTGTGCAGTTGGTCGACCGCGACGAAGTGATTCGCGAGGGCGTCACCGCCGCTGGCCTCGGGGAGCTGCCCCCGGCGTTTATCCCGAAGATGGGCACAGTGACAGCGGGCACTTCCTCGGCGATTTCCGACGGTGCCTCAGCGATGTTGCTGATGAGCGGGGCCAGAGCCAAGGCGCTCGGTATCACGCCACGCGCCAAGATCAGAAGCATGGCGGTGTCCGGTTGTGACCCGGCGATCATGGGTTACGGCCCCGTGCCGGCCACACACAAGGCGCTCAAGCGCGCGGGCGTGAGCATCGCGGACATCGACACCGTCGAGCTGAACGAAGCCTTCGCCGCGCAGGCGATCCCAGTGCTGAAGGAATTGGAGCTGTTGGACAAGATGGACGACAAGGTCAATCTCAACGGCGGTGCGATTGCCCTTGGCCACCCCTTCGGTTGCTCCGGCACGCGCATCACCACCACGCTGCTCAACGTGATGGAGCAGCGCGATACACAGATAGGCCTGGCGACCATGTGCATCGGCATGGGGCAGGGGATCAGCACGATTATTGAGCGGGT
>JAWSVD010000107.1:0-37261 GCA_033852095.1 Granulosicoccaceae bacterium
GTTAAATCGTCGGGGCCCCCTAGGCAGCTATTCGCCTCAATCAGCGCGAAAATCTACAGATGCGCGCCCCGCTCAAACCAGTGCTCTCTCGCGACGGCAGCTGTTCTTAAACGGGCTGCTAATGGAGGGAGCGATGTATCTGTCCGGTAGTTTTCGGGGAAAGATTGTGCACCAGTGGTGTGTCTTTGGGGGGGGCTGATGACCCATGCCCAACGCATGGGACGCACTGTGCAAGCGCCCGATGGATTATTCGCGGCTGCGGCGATACGGCACCGCTTGCACGTCATGACCCACAAAGTATCCGACTTTGAGCCTGCAGGGGCGTTGTTGATCATCCCTTGGGTATGTGTCAAAGCAAGGTAAAAATGTCCTCCTTTGTGCTTGCAGTGTATGTTCGCATAACGGCGGGTATGACAAATCACGAGATGAGTGCCGTTTTCTCCGTTATGCGGTTATGCGCCGTTTGATAAAATTCTGTTTATGCAGCTTGTCTGTATGAACTCGCTGATTGGGATGATGCAGACATGAAGATGCCGAGGCAACACGCTGTTACGCAATTGGGTGTTTCGCTGGCTGGCCTTCGCTCGATTGAAACGGCCGATGCCGAGCAACGTCGACAGTTCTTCAGCCAACTGTCGGATGGTGGTGAGTACATGTTCCACGGTTCACAATCGGGCCAGATCGACGTTCTCAGCACCGAACGGAAGTCGAGCGACATTTCTGAGTTTGGCAAGGCGAAACAGGTATTTGCGACACCCGATCTGTTCTGGGCCATGTGGTTTGCCCTTCTGGACAGATCAAGGCTGAAATGCACGATGAATGGCTGTTACATCAGACGCCACCGTGGGGGCATTGAGTCAGTCTACGACTTTGCGATTGACGAGGAATCATACAAAATCAATCCAGCCCCTCTGCGGCCGGGTCGCATCTACGTACTTCCTAGAGCCCCATTCACAGAGGCCAACCACGAAATCACGTTTGAAGGCATTCCGCTGGCTGAGTACGGTTCTAGGACGCCGGTCACGCCGCTCTGCTCATTCGAGGTGTTAGCTTCTGATTTCCCATACATCCATTTGATAGAAGGACGGGCTTGGTCGCCCAACTAGCCGGATGCAGGCGACGGCAAGTAGCTGCGCCTGATCCGAAACGTTAGAACTTGATCTACACCGTTGAGTGAACATTTTCTTAGTAAAGTGTTCACCTTTAGAGACCTAATGCCTACTTTGAGAAGTGCGCGTCGAGCTTGTCGAGCACGCTCAAGCCTTCCGCCTGATTGCCTTGGGCCGCATAGGCCTGGAAGCGGGTGAAGGCATCAGATTCGGCAATCGCTTGTGTCGAAAATTCCTCGAACAGTTTATTCAGGCTGAGCCCCCTAGAGCTTGCCAGCGTCTTGAGCCGAGCGTGCTTGTCGTCTGGAATCCGTATTGTCAGTGTGCCCATCTCAGTGTCCCCCGGCTGGTGTTAAAAACTGTCTTGGCGTGACGATTTCTATGTGAGGAAATCGCAGCTCAGCGCCTTTGAAATCTTTCGTGTTGCCCGTGATGATATGCGTCGCACCGCCCGCTACAGCAAGCTCTAGCAAGTGGTTATCGGCTTCATCCTTGAGGTTGGGTCGCCATAAAAAATACACACTGACCCACTCAGCGCTCTTAAAGAACGCGTTCATCAGTGCCTGCCGTTCTGATCCTGATAGGGGCGAGGCTTTGAAGAGTTTGTCGCGTTGCATCAAGTCTTCAAACTCAGCTAGCAGAGCGTTCCCCATGAGAGGTTTTAGCTTGCCTTGCAGGCACAGCCTGACGATTTCTCGTGGCGCGGTGTCTGCTTTCAGCAGGGCGGAGACGAAGACGTTCGTGTCGACAACAACTGTTTGCATCATGAATCGATGATAGCATATATGCTATCAATATGCCGTTGGTCAGCTATCGGTCAATTGACGGGAATATTTATGCAGAAGTGAACAGGTTAGTACCAAAGTGTTCATCCTTGCTTACAGTTCTACTCCTAACTTAACTGTATTCCCCCCCCCCTCCTGCGGTGCTTACTCTGCTTTAGCAAGGTGCGTAAGAAAATTAGGGGTCCATAAAAAACCGATGTTACACCTTGCTGCGACATTTCCAGTGCTATTGCGGGTATTACCGAAAGCTATCCCTTCGTACCCATGACACATGTTCCCCTTGGTTTGGCCCCCAGGAAAGGCGACACTCATGTTTGGTGGAGTGCTTGTTACAACTATCCCCGCTTTCGACTCCATTATCATGTTGTCCTTCGCTAAGAGGTTTTTGTTCGCGTAGATGCCGCCCTTCGTTATGTTTATCTTTGTGTCATCATCAAGGCGGAAAAAGCCATTCACCTCTATTTCCTTCTTGATCACATCGATCTTTATTTCGCAGAATATTTCGCCTGGAGCACTTCGGAAACGAAGCCTCTTACCAACGTACTCCACATCCCAGCTCTCGCAGGAAAGTGAATAATTGTTATCCTCGATAACGATTACCTTTTCTCCATTGCTGTCACAAATATGCCCATTTATGAGTGGCATCCCCTTGTGAATAATAGCCAAGCGTCCATAACCTTCGATGTCGAATATGAAACCGTGAACAGAGTGGATCACGTTGGAACCTATGCGGAGCGAGTAGTACTCAACTTGGAGATCATCTGGATCTGTGTAACCGGCGCGTTCAAGTTTTTTAAGGCAGTAGTTGATTCTTTCCTTCGTTATAAACCCTTTGCCTTTCTTCCTATGGCAGTTTGGGCACATGAGAACTAGGTTCTCTAGAGTGTGCTCTTTGACAATACGGTAGGGGTCTACATGCTCATAGTCATAGAGCGGAACACGGCAGATTACACATCCAAATCCACATTTCTGCCTGACTAATCGTTTCATGTCGCTTGGGATTGGGGGCCTGCTCATTTACTGGAGTTCCTTTCCGAATTTATTTCTACAAGGGTCAACGAACGGTGCATGGCAATTTTTGATCGTGTTCCGTACACACGCCAAACCATAATTGCTGCTGTGACATTTGTCATATCACCCATTGTGCGCATTTACTCTGTAAGCGAAAAGTAGCACTTGTCTTTGCCAATACCTTCGATTTCGCTGTCAGTGCAGATTGCGATTTGTCCGGAGTGGCGCCGTTTTGGAAACAGAAGTCCTTGCGTGAATGGATGGCAGATTTGTCCCACACGTGTTTTTGGAGCGTTCTAGCAGGCAGCAGAGGGCCCGCGCATTCGTCGTTCCCCACGGGTCCCCGTGACGAGCATGGGCTGCGCAATATTCAGCCAGCTTGGAAGTCAGCGCCGATGTGAGGGTGTGCTGCAGAATAGCGGGTATTGCGCATGCAGGTTGAGGGGGGAATCCTCGATTGCCGGTATGCATTTGTGGCTTGGTGGGTGAGCGCTGGAGTTTTCTTGATAGAAATTCTGGAGTTGCTTTGGCGAAATAATTGAAGCTTGGCGCCAGCAGTCTGAGAAGAGCTGTGGGCCGCTTGGATGGTTCTGAGTCAGGCTTGAGTCGCGTTGACAAGCAAGTGCTTGTCGAGAGTTCAAGCTGGATCTGTAAAAAAAGATGGCGCGCCCGACAGGATTCGAACCTGTGACCCCCGCCTTCGGAGGGCGGTACTCTATCCAGCTGAGCTACGGGCGCATTAATTTCGCAGTGCGACGGCCGTTATAAACGGAGCGTCTGGGAGGCGTGCGCGGGGGAATTGCGCTGCTCTTGTGTCGCGAGCTGCTTAGTCTAGCCCGCTTTTGGCGAGCCGTCCACGACACTAATCGAAGATGCAATATTGTTATACCTTGGCGTCATTGCTAAAGTTGTTCTTTTTAGTGGCCTAAAAGCCGCCCTGCCATCCAAAAATTTTGCGCCAGAGGGTAAGTCATTGAGCCAGTCAAGCAGTTCCGATAGTACCTTTTACAAGATGTTCGGCCTCGTGATCGGGGCTTTGGTCTTGTTCACTGTGACCATTTTTACTTTGGCCGGCCTGGTCAGTAGCAGTGACAAGCCGATGGATGAGCTCACGCGTGCCGTGTTGACCAAGCGGGTGGCGCCAGTGGGTGCTGTGCGTACCGGAGACACGGTTGATGCGCCAGTGGTCGCGGCCGCGCCGAAGACAGCCGATGAGCTCTACGGTATGTGCTCCGCTTGCCACGACACGGGCGCAGCCGGTGCTCCGTTGAAGGGAGACGGGGCAGTGTGGGCCGAGCGTCTGGGCGCCGCGGGCGATTTGGCCGGTCTGGTCAGCAGCGCCATCAGTGGCAAGGGCGGCATGCCCGCTCGTGGCGGCACCGCTTTCAGCGACGAAGAGATGGCGACGGTGGTGAAATTCCTCTCGGGGCAATAGGCGCACTGCCCGATTCCGGGTAGGCGATGTTAGCCGACAAAAAACCCCGCTATATGCGGGTTTTTTTTGTGTGTTTAGCAAAGGCGTCAGTCGGGGGGGAATTGCCCGGTTATGGCGGTGTGTACAGCTGTCTGGTTCAGGCGTGTCCCTGGGGTTTAACCCGTCAGCGCGGCCCAGCCCGTGTGGCGTGACGACGGGCTTACTTGGCCATCGGGGCCAGCGTGTGGCCCGGCCTACGTGGCCGGATCAACGTGGCCCGACCACCGTGGCCCGGCCAACGCGGCCCGACCAGCCACCAATTCAATCAATCGCGGCGCAGCTTGGGGTCGGAGGCGATGGGCGTTGGGTATCTCTGTACGATCCAGTAGCTCGACGCGATGAAAGTCAAGATAGTGGCGGCCTGCACTACGTTGGCTGCTCGTTCGCTCATGAGCTCTATCTGGGTGGCGACGATAACAATAAGCAGGGCAAATTCGCTGATCTGCCCCAGGCGCACGCCAATCTCTCCGGCCAGCTTCTCCTTCTCTTTCTCTTGTTTAAGCAGTACCTTAAAGGTCCAGGGCTTGGCGATCATCATGGCCAATGCGAGGGCGCAAGCGGGCATCCAGACTTGTTGGAACAACACCAGATCAAAACCTGCGCCGAGCGCAAAGAAGAACATCACCAGGAAGAAGTCGCGCAAGGGCTTTAGGCTCTCGGCGATGTAGCGTGCGATGGGGTTGGCGGCCAATGTGACACCAGCCACAAAGGCGCCTATCTCGTGCGACAGCCCCAAAAATTGCGCCAGCTCGGCGATGCCCATGCACCAGCCAATGGCGAGCAGGAAGATGTATTCCTTGATCTGGTCGAATTTGCTGATCAATTTCAGCAGCGTGTAGCGCGACAGGTAGTAGGCGACGCCGAACAGGGTGGGCAGCAAGAGCGCCAGTAACGCGACTTCCGTGACGGGGTTGCCGCCCTTGGCCAAGCCCTCGAGCAACAGCAATGCGGTGATGGCCAGCATGTCCTGCAGCAGCAAGATGCTGACGATCACTTCACCCATGTGCTGGTGGTGCAGTGCACTGGTGGGCAACAATTTCAGACCGATGATGGTGCTGGAGAACATCATGGCCACGGCGATCAGCACCGAATCGGCGGTGTCGAAACCGCCGAGCCAGGCGATCCAGTAGCCGATGGCGGCAAAAAAAGCGCTCGACAGCCCCGTCACCATGACGGCCTCACTGAACAGCTTGTGCAGCTCTTTGAGCTCCAGATTGAGGCCGAGCAAGAACAACAAAAATATGATGCCGATGTTGGCGATGTCGGCGATCAGTGCGGGGTCGGGGACCCAGCCAAGTACCGAGGGGCCGAACAGTATGCCCACGCCTATGTAGGCGACTGTCAGTGCCTGTCGGGCATAGAGCGCGGCCGTGGCAAAGACGGCGGCGCCTGAAAAGATAAGAAAAATCAAAAAGATGATGGAGTGGTCGGTCATCTGGGTTCCAGTGGGTGCCCGATTGAAAAATGAGGTCTCGTGCAGCTATCGCTCGCTGTCGCTGTGGTGGCAAAGGGCGTTGCCGAAGGCGCGCACGGCGCCGTCCTCAGTCCGTTTCCGACGCAAGTCTTGCGCCATGCACAGTAATTACGCTTGCTGAGGGAGGTGATTGACAGAGCTCCCCTGTCTAAAGCGTAGTTAAGGAAGCATTGAATTACCGGAGCAGTTGCGCAGCCTGGGGCAGGTATTAATCAAAATGGATGTTTGCAGTGGTGGCGTTTCCCAGCGCCACGGAAACTCCGCGTCAAGTTTGCTTGGCCCTTGGAACCAAAATGGCGTTGGCGGGCTCTACTGCAGTGCCGCGAATTGTGGGGCAGGGCGCGCATGCGGCGCGTCGAAAAAGGCTGAGGCTGGGTTATACTGTGTGGGTTCTGGCGCCCGTCTCGGTGGCCAGTTCGGGCGCAGCTGCCCTCAACAGATTAAAACCCGGAATATCATGGAACAATATATTGAATTTGTTGGCAATCATCCTTGGATGTTTGCTGCACTGGCGGGCACCATCGGTCTGCTCATCTTCATGGAATATGAGCGCCTGACTGCCGCCGCAAAGAACATCAGCCCCATACAGGCCACGCGTTTGCAAAACGACGAGGATGTCTTGGTGCTGGATATTCGGGATGACAGCGATTTCAAACGCGGTCACGTGATCAACGCGATGAACATGCCGATGGGTCAGATTGAAAAACGCGTCAACGAAATCACCAAGTACAAGAACAAGCCGGTGATCGCCGTGTGTGAGACAGGCATGCGCTCGCAGCGTGCTTGCAAGGCCCTGCAAAAGCACGGTTTTGAAAACTTGCACAGCTTGGGCGGTGGTATGGGCGCGTGGGGCAAGGCCAACATGCCTGTCGCCACCAAGAAGTAAGCCGCAGATTTGCCCCTTTTTCCTTATTATTGAATCAATCGAGATATTTAAGTCATGGCCGAAGAAGCTGCACCAACATTCCGTATCCACAAAATCTACAGCAAAGACGCGAGCTTTGAGTCGCCGCGCGCCCCTGAGATCTTCATCCAAGATCAAGGTTGGCAGCCCAAAGTCGGCCTGCAGCTGAACTCCGAATCGCGCAAGATGAAAGGCGATTTGTACGAGTGCTGCCTGACACTGACGGTCACCGTCACGGTGTCACTGGAAGAAAAAGACGAGACGGCTTATCTGATCGAAGTGAAACAGGCTGGTCTGTTTGAAGTGGCGGGTATCCCCGAGCAGCAATTGCCGCACATGCTCGGCGCCTATTGCCCCAACGTGATTTTCCCTTTCGCGCGTCAGCAGATCTGTGATCTGGCGATCGCCGGTGGTTTCCCGCAGTTGCTGCTGGAACCCATCAACTTTGATGCGTTGTTTGCCCAGCAACAGCAGCAAGCTGCCGAAGGCGCAGCCGCCCCAGCCGAAGCCGACAAAACCGAAACCCTGCAGTGACAGCAGGCTCTGTCTCCCGCGTCGCCGTCTTGGGCGCGGGTTCTTGGGGCACGGCGCTCGCCGCGCAGCTGGCGCGCAACGGTTTACAGGTCCGTCTCTGGGGCCGTGACAGCGTGCAGCTGGCCGCCCTCGACCAGGACCGCGAGAACAAACGCTACCTGCCCGGCATCAGCCTGCCGCTAGCTCTGCAAGTCGAGCCCGATCTGGCGCGCTGCTTGGGTGAATGCGATGCGGTGCTGGTGGCAACCCCGTGCGGGGTGTTCAGCAGCATGATCGAAGCGGTGGCCGAACACGCACCCGATCGCACCGTGGTGTGGGCCTGCAAGGGCCTCGACAAGAGCAGCGGCGAGCTCTTGCACACACGGGCGCAGCAGCTGCTCGGCGACAAGGCCTCGCTGGCCATCGTCTCAGGCCCTACCTTTGCCGCCGAGGTGGCGCGCAACCTCCCCGCGGCCATCACCGCCGCATCCTTTGATGCTGCTGTTGCGCGGCAGGTGGCGAGCTGGTTCCACGGCGGCAGCATGCGGGTGTATTCCAGCACCGACATGGTCGGCGTGCAGCTGGCGGGCGCGTTGAAAAATGTGCTGGCCATTGCGGCCGGCATCAGCGATGGCTTACAGTTTGGCGCCAACGCACGGGCGGCGATGGTCACCCGGGGTCTGGCGGAGCTGACCCGGCTCGGGGTTGAGCTCGGCGGTCAGCGCGAGACTTTCACCGGTTTGGCCGGCCTCGGCGATCTGTTGCTGACCTGCACGGACGATCAGTCACGCAACCGCCGCTTTGGCTTGGCGCTGGCGCGCGGGCTCTCGGCAGAAGAGGCCGTCGCTGAGATAGGGCAGGTGGTGGAAGGGGCGACCACGGCAAAGCGCGCGCGTGAATTGGCGCGCCGCCACGGGGTGGAGACCCCCATCGTGGAGCAGGTCTATAGGGTCTTGTACGAGGGCCTGTCACCGCACGAAGCGGTGCAGTCATTGATGGCCCGCGAGGCGCGTGCCGAGGTCGAATAGCGTGGGACTTGGGTCTTAGCTGCCGCCGTCAAACCCCTGTTGACGCCAGGCTTCATAGCTCAGGGCCGACACCGCATTGGCCAAGTTCAAGCTGCGGCTGTTCTCACGCATGGGCAGGCGAATCATTGTCTCTGCCCAGCGCTGGCGGATCTCCTCGGGCAGGCCGCGCGATTCCGGCCCAAACAACAGGGCTGCTCCCTTCTCGTACTGATGCGCAGTATAGAGTGACGTCGCCTTGGTACTGACCGGGTAGACCGCCGGTGGGCAGCGTGCCTCCAGGTAACTGTCTAAATCCTCAAAATCGAGCACTGGCGCGTACTCGTGGTAATCCAAGCCCGCCCGTTGCAGGCGCTGATCGTCCATGAAAAAACCGAGCGGGTGGATCAGGCAGAGCTGAAAGCCCGTGTTGGCAGCGAGTCGGATCAGATTGCCGGTGTTCTGCGGGATTTCGGGCTGGTAGAGGACAATATCAAGCATGCGGCACTCGGTGTGGGCGGTGGGGCCGCCGCTTGTATAGGCACGCCCTCTGTTTCGAAGCGTCGATGGTATCAGACCCGTGCGCTCGCCGCGGAGTGGCTGATGGCGGCACATCCCTGTGCCATTTTTGAATTATTCAATCTGTGCTGGTTGACCTGTTCCTCAGCGGCCGATGACTTCGATTTCTGCCAGTGACAAATAATCCCTGCCGTCCAGCTGCAACCGGATGTAGCGCGCTGTGCCGCTGAGCGCGACCGCTGTCGCGTGATCCAGCACACCGGTGATCAATTGGTGGCTTACGCTGCCATCGTCCAGCAGTTCTGCCAGCCGGCGGTAGCGCATGTCTGTCGCCGAGCTGAACACGTGGACATCGCGCAGTCGCTCGCTGCAGCAATCTTCTCTGTTGTAGATCTGCAGACTTTCGAGCTCTGCCTGCTTGCCCAGGTCGACCTGCCACCAGGGCTGCCGCTGACGGCCCGTGTGGGTGACGGAGTTGTTGAAGTGGTCGCCGTCTCGGTCACCGTCGATGGCACGGGCTGCGTCACCGCCAAAATCCGTGCTCGATTGTGTGGCGATGCCTTGGGCAGCGAGGTTTTGTGTCGCGTTGAACACGGTGAGCGCGGCCCACTCCACCTCCAGCGTGTGTTGCTCATTCTCGTCGTGGTTGACCAGGCCAATGCCCACCAAGCCGCTGCCGTGCGCGGAGTCACGGCCCTGCCACACGCGTTGCTCATTGATGAAAAAGCTCAATGCCTCACCTTCGGCCACCACGCGCAGATCGTTCCAGGCGTCGCCGGGGTTGATCACTGCGCTGTGGGTGGGCCTGACCAGTGGTTCCCATTCGGAGTCGGTGCAGGACCAGACCGCGTAGTCTTGGCTGTTGCTTATCTCGAAGGAGTAGCAGCTGGTGCCGGCGCACCAGCAATCCTGATCTTGCGCCTCACCGTTGCCACGGATACTGAGAAACACCGGCTGGTCGCTCGCTGACAGCCGGCGCACGCGGGCACTATAGTCAAAGTCCGAAAAAGTATCCCCGGCGTAAACCGCCAGCGCCCAATTGTCATCCACCGCTGTTGCCAGGCGTTGTCCATCGGCGTTATACCAGTCGCCGTTTACGTTCGACCAGCGGCTGATGTCCGCGTCAAAGGGCTCGTAGAAACCGTGAGAGGCGAGCGCTTGGTAGCGGTAGTGGTCTTCGAACCAGGTGCCGCGGATGCGGTATCGCAGGCTCAGATAGAGGGTTTGGCCGGTCTGGGGGATGCTTTCAACGGTTGCAGCCAGGGTGTTGCGGTCCAGTGTGCCACTGTCATAGATGTCACTCGCGCCTTCGCCGTGCCCGAGTAACAACTGATAGGACTGTACCTGCTCGCCATTGGCGGTCCAGTCAAAGCTCTGCTGCTCTTCACTCAGGGTGGCGCCTGGCATCGGTGAGGTGATCTGCGGGCCGCCGTAGAGTTTGCTGCTGAAGGAATAGTCCGTGTAGTCCCAGTTTCGGTTGTTGTTGCTGGCGGTATACCACAGCCTGATGTAGATGATCGACTCGTCCAGCGGGATGTCGCTCAGCAGATATTCATTGGCTGTGCCGAGTGCACCGGAGGATACAATGTCGGCACTGCCCAGAGAGGTGCCTGCGTAAATCCAATAATTTTCTGGCTCGAAATTGTTGTTTTGCCAGCGCAGCGTGGTTTCGCTCTGGGTCAGCAAGCTGTCAATCTCAGGCTCGATTAAAGACGGCAAAGCGGACACGGGGGCTGAGCCGCTGGTATTGAGCGCGGTGTAGCGGTGGTCGGTGTACCGCCAGCCGTTGCGGAAATACCACAGCCGCACATAGATCGTACTGCCGTCGGTGGGCAGGTTCGTCAGTGTGTAGCTCGTGGCTCTGTTCAAGCTGCGGTTCAGGTATTCCTGGCCGCCGCGTGTGCTGCCGGCAAAGAGCCAGTAGCGGGTGACATTGGTGCCGTTGTCCTGCCAGCGCAGCTGTTGCGAATCAGCGCTGAACACACTGCCCCTTTCAGGTGAGTCGATAGTCGGTGGGTTGACGCCACCAGTGGCGATCGCCGTGGAGTCCGCGTAACCCCAGCGACCGTTTATATCTCTGTGCCACAGACGAATGTACAGCGTTGGCACAGTGCCGATCCCGTTGACCGTCTCCGACAGGGTGTCCGGCGCGAGCATGCCGCTGTTATGCACATCACTTTCGCCGGCGCTGCTGCCGAGGGTCAGCGCGTAGGCGCTCACCTCCACGCCGTTGGCGGCCCAACTGAAGCTTTGCGAGGTCTCTGAATATGGCGCTGCATCCGCGGGGACGGTGAGCGTTGGCTTGGGTGCCGCTGCTTGGCAGATGCTTGCCATGGCAAGACTGAGCAGCAGCATCCACTGACAGCACGCCCTGACGGCGTGTCGGTTCAACATTGATTTCATCGGATTTGCTCCAGGAATACCCTGAGTGTAGTCAACCGATATAAGAGCTGGATTGTTGGCAGTGAAAATCGCCCTAAAACCCGCTGAATATGAGCTGACGCAGGCTGATTTGCCCCTAAAGCTGCGAAATTAACAGTTATGTCACCCGTTGCTTTGTGCTTTGAGCCGATTTATTGCAAGTGCACAGATGCCACTCTCAAATGGAATTGTTGTGTCGAGTGCCCGTGAGGAACGCAGGCACAGGGAATAACAACATGAGGGAATATACGTGGTGCAGATACTGCTGTGGCGACCACCCGTGAGCCGGATGAGGGCGCGGTTTGTTGTGTTTGAATCCGGCGCTGTCGCTGCACGGTGGCAGTGTGTCTTCGCGGTGGCGGGGGTGTTGGGGCTCTTGTCTGTCGCAGGCTGTGCGAGCCCCGCGACTACAGCGGATCCGCCTGCCACGCTGCTCAGCACGCCATTCGACACTGCCAAAGCGCATGCGGTTGCTCTGCCGTCGATGTTGCCCGGGCGTCAAAGCGCGCAAAAGCAGGCGCTCTACAGTCTCAGTGTCGAGGGTGTGCGGCTCGATCGCACCTTGCGCTCCATCGCCGCTGAAGCTGGATTGCAGTTGGTGCTGGGTGTGACGGCAGATCAGCGGATCACCACAAGCCTGGTGGATCAACCCCTGAGCGGCGTGCTGGATGTACTGAGCGCGTTCTGTGATTGCCGCTATCAAATCTCAGGCGGCAGATTGTCCGTCCTGAACAACGCGCCCTACAGCAAAAGTTATTCGCTGGACTACCTGAACATCAAACGCGAAATCGTCTCGAACTTGGCGATCGCCACGCGGGTGGGTAATCTCAGCGCGGCGAGTGACGGCAGCGACAACCGGGGCAATGCCTCGCGGACAGGGATCACATCCCGGGCCACTGTCGATGTCTGGGAATCTCTGGATCTTGGTTTGCGCGGTCTGTTGCAAATCGAGAGCAAGGACCCGCGCGTGCAGATCAATGCGCCGGCTGGATTGGTGGTGGTACATGCCACAGACAGGGACCAGCGGCTTGTGGCTGATTACTTGGCCTTGTTGCAGAGCCGTTTGCGGCGTCAAGTCAGTATCGAGGCACAAGTCATCGAGATCGATCTCAACGAGCACCACGCGGCCGGTGTCGATTGGCAGCAACTGGCCAGCGCGGATGGCTTGAGTTTCCTGCAGAGCATGAGCTCCGGTTTCTCAGCGCCCACCCAGGCGTCAGGCGCGGTGCTGCAATACACCCGAGAAGGCAGTTCCTCGAGCACGCGGGTGCTGGTGAATTTACTGCAGCAATTTGGTGACGTGCGAGTGATTTCGGCACCCCGTGTGGTGGCGCTGAATAACCAGCCCAGTGTGCTGTCGGTGGTGGAAAACAAAGTGTATTTCTCCTCCTCCATTAGCCGCAAGAGCAGCACCGAAGGCGCCGCCGTGACTGAATCGGTGGAGACTGCGATCCACACCGTGCCGGTGGGTCTGGTGATGCAAATGACCCCGCAAGTGTCGATTGACGGGGACGTGGTGCTGAGCATACGGCCCACGATATCCAGGGTCTCAGCCTATGTCACTGATCCCAACCCCGCGCTTGCCGCCGCCGGTATTGTCAGCCGGGTGCCGGAGATCCAAGTGCGCGAGATGGAAACCGTGCTGCGGGTGGGCGACGGCGAGACCATCGTGCTGGGGGGCATGATGCAGATACGCGACCGCAACGACCGATCCCATGTGCCGCTGTTGCACAAACTGCCCCTGATCGGCGCGCTGTTCCGCAGCAAAGAGCGCGCATCACGGCAGGCCGAATTGCTGGTGCTTTTGACGCCCACCGTCGTGGTCGAGCGGAAACTGTGAACAACACGACGCGCAGAGCAGCCCTGTCACGGCGCATGCACCGCGCCATGATAGCGCTGAACACAGAGACCCCGCAGCCCCTGTTGAGTCGCCTACCAGTGCTCTGGTTCAATGTGACGATCCTCTGTTTTTTGCTGCTGATCCTTAGCTTGAGTACGCGTGCTGCGTTGTTGTACCGCGCCGAGGTACGGCAACTCAACATCCGAGTCGAACAATTCTCGGTTTTCAAAGCCGAGCAAAAAGAAGTGCGCCACGCCGCATTGATCGCCTATCAAGACCACCTAGAGGCTGTGTTGCCAGCCGCACGACCGACGCGAAAGCAGCCAGTTCCCGTCGTAGCGCGTATTCGGCCGAAGGCAATTATCAAGCGGGCCAAAGCACCACTGGCGCCGCAACCGCCGGCAATAGAGCTGAGCGTGAAAAGGTCAGTGCAATCTGAGCCAGCAACGGTTGAAGAAGCGATTCAGCGACTGTTGCGGGGGCGGGACGACCGGGCACTGGCGTGGTTGAGCAGAGCTCATGTCGCTCAATCGCTGGCAGGCGACAGCTGGGCCGGGCTGCGCAGCAAGGCGATCATCACGCGGCGGGCGGAACATCAATACCAGCTCGGTGTGCTCTACAATGCGCAGGCCAATCATGGCAAGTCACTGCGGTGGTTGGGCCGCGCACTCGAGCGCAGCGATGATCCGCGCTATCTGCGTGCCTTTGCCATCTCGGCGGACGAGTCAGGGGAAAAGCAGCGGGCAATCAATGCCTACCGCCGTTATCTGCGCGCCGATGCCGCAACGGATTCCCTCGACATACGCATGCGGTTATCAGCTCTGGAGGATTCGTGACAGAGCTCAGCGACCGGAAATTGTACGAATCGATTGCTCAGCAAGGCCGGTTGACCCGCGCGGAGTTGGACGTCGCGATGCAGGTAGCGCAGCGCCGGGGCTCGTCTCTGGGCCTGTCGCTGCAGCGCATGGGGTTGTTTGACAGGAAAGAGATGAGCGCAGTGTACGAGTTGGCTTTTGGACTTCCTTTTGTGGATCTCGATCAAGCCCACATAGACGACGCCATCGCCCAGTCCCTCGGCGAGTTGTTTTGCCGTCGACACGCTGTGCTGCCGGTGATCGGTGGCGGTGCGGGTCCGGGCGTGCAGTTAGCGATGGCCGATCCCGCCAATGTTGTGGCCCTCGATGCGCTGCGTCAGCGTCTGGCCGGCAAGACACCGCCTCTGTGTATCGCGGATCCGGCCTCTCTTGCGGTGGCGATCAAACAGACCTTTAGCGCGGTGGAAAAACGTGAGCACGCGCTCAGCAAAGACGGCGCAGTCGCAGCGCTCGATCAGCTGTTGATTCAGGCGATAGAACACAGTGCATCCGATGTGCACGTGGAGCCCATGCCGGACTGCGCGCGTATCCGGCTGCGCTGCGACGGTGTGTTGAAACTGCACAAGCACCTGCCACTGGACGAGTGGCAGTCGCTGTTGTTGCGCATAAAGGTCTTGGCCACCCTGGACATCGCGGACAGTCGGCGGCCGCAGGACGGTCGCTTCAGCTACCAATACGAATCCAGGGACGTGGACATACGCGTCTCGGTGCTGCCAACCGATTGCGGCGAAGCAGTTGTCATGCGGGTGCTTGACCGGCATCGTCACGCGCTGGATCTAGATTCATTGGGTGTAGAACGGCAGCAGAGAGAGCAACTGCTGAGCATGGCGCAGCGACCCGAAGGTATGTTGTTGGTCAGTGGGCCGACCGGCAGCGGCAAAAGCACCACCTTGTATGCACTGGTCGAGCTGCTGCGCTCCGAGTCGCTCAATATCATCACGCTTGAAGATCCGGTGGAGTTCCCCGCCACCTGGGTGCGGCAAACGAGCATCAACGACGCAGTGGCGATGGATTACGCGGCCGCGGTGCGCGCGGCGCTGCGGCAGGACCCGGACGTGATGTTGATCGCGGAGATGCGCGACGCCGAAACAGCTACTGTGGCCCTGCGCGCCGCAATGACCGGGCACCGGGTGCTCAGCACCGTGCACGCCAACAGCGCTTTGGCCAGTGTCTCGCGTCTCTGGGATCTCGGGCTGGAGCCGCGGCTGCTGGCCGGAAATCTCAGCGGCGTGGTCGCGCAGCGGCTGTTGCGCAAGTTGTGCGTGCACTGCAAAGTCCGCAGCGAACGCGGTGACGGCAGTTTTGATGCCGCCGGCTGTGAGGCGTGTCATCAGCAGGGTTATCGTGGGCGAACACCTGTCTTGGAAATATGGGAGGTGGATGCGGCCTTTGATGAGCTGTTGCACCAACAGGCCTCTAGGGCGGCGTTTGAGGATCTCGCGCGCCAACAGGGCATGTGCAGCTTGCAGCAGTCGGCTCTCTCCCTTGTGGCGCAGGGCGTGACGAGCCTGGATGAAGTCGTGCGCATCACCGGTTTTATCCGGCGCGAGCAGACACCATGAGGAACTTCAGTCTCAGCATTTTGGACGCGGGCGGTGGGGCACGTGAATTCGATGTCTTGGCGACCGACCGGCAGGCGCTGGATGACCGGATTGAGCAGGAGGGTTGGATCGTGCTGCGCATCCGTGCGCGGCGGGCGGCGGTGTTCAAACTGCAAGACCAGGATCTGGTGCTGCTCTGCCAGCAGCTCGAGCTGATGTTGGCCGCGGGGCTTTCAGTGCACGAGTCGTTGATTGCTTTGACCGATGAATCGGAATCAAACGAGCTGCGGGCGCTGTGCCAACTGGCGGCGGACTACATCGACAGCGGCGAAACACTCTCACAGGCCTTCACGCAGCTCGGCATTGATCGTCTCTGCGTGTCATTGATTCGCACCGGCGAGAAGACCGGTCAGTTGCATCAAATGTTGCTGCGTGCGGCGGACAGCATCGCCTGGCGGGAGTCGCTCAAGCGCCAGCTGATCGCAGAGCTGAGTTATCCGCTCGCGATCGTGTCTCTGCTGCTGGTGGTCGTTCCGCTGTTGTTTGTCTACCTGGTGCCGCAGTTGCTGGTGTTTTTGGATCAGCAAAATTCGGCGCTGCCCTGGTACACGCAGCTGCTCATCGGCACCGCGGAAGCGGTACAGCGGTTTGGCCTGGTGTTTCTAGTTGCCTTGATCGCGGCAGGTGCAGTAGGCGCCGCTGTATGGTTTTTGTCGGGTCAGTTTCGCCGGGGCTGCCATCGTTACTTGTTGAGTTTTCCTCTGCTGGGGCCGCTGTTGATGCAACTGTGTACCGCTCAGATTTCGGAACAGACCGGCGTGATGTACGGCGCCGGTATCCCGCTGACAGAAGCGCTGCCGCTGGTGGCAAAATCCCTGAAAAATGAATACCTCAGCGAGCGGGTGACGATGGCGGCGCAATCGCTGAGCGAGGGCAATAGTTTGCACGCAAGCTTCGTGACCGTGGGGCTACCCGCTACGTTTCTGCGGCTGGTGCGGGTCGGGGAGATAAGCGGCAGCCTGGATAAAACCCTGGCGCAGGCTGCGCGCCTGTACAGTGATCGTGCACGGCGCCGTGCCGAGCGCCTGGCGCGCATTGCTGGTCCTCTTGCGCTATTGAGTGCCGGACTGGTGATATGTTGGATAGTTGCCGCGCTCATCCTGCCGCTCTACGACGGCCTGTTTAAGATGAGCGGATCCTGGTGAGCCAGCTGCTGCAGATCAGCGCGGATGGCGGTTTATATGTTCAGTGCGAACAGGGAGCCGAAGAACAGTGCTCCGATGCAGAGGTACTGAAAGTCTGCCAGGGAAAGCGAGTCTGTGTTGTCTTTGCGGATGTCGCCTACGCCAGTGATCTCTTCCCCGTGAGTCTGTCGCGACGTGCTGAGCGCAAGCTGATGGCGGAGGCGCGCTTCAAGGAGCTCGCAGGCGGCAGGGCGCTGGGCAGCTGGTGTGTTATTCCCCACGAGCAAGGGCGGTTCTTGTACCTGATTGCTGTGGACCCCGAATGCCCCGCGTACGTGCGGTTGATGACGCTGATGGCAGCGGGCTTGAATGTCGCACATGTCAGCAGCGAGCTGCTGCTGGAGGCCGTGCCAAGCGCGTTCAGCGCCTCGGCGTGTCTGTTGCGTGTGCGGCGGCGGGGCGAGTCCTTGCAATTGGCGCTGAGGCTGCACGGTCACTGGGTCTTTGCACGCCGTGTGGATCTGGTCAGCGAGTCTCCCACGGACATCCTTGCGTCGACCTTGCAGTATCTGATCAGCCAGAAATATTGTGTTCTGGGGCAGGCAATCGACTGGGATATACCGCAGGGGCAGTTCAGCGAAGGTGCCTTTGATGCGATCAAGGCTGAAGGGGACGCGGTGGTGTATCGCTCTGAGGAGAAAATGAGCTTCGATTGCCACGATTTCAGATCCTCAGCGCACAACTGTTTCAACCGCGTGAGTCAGTTGACCGCGCTGAATACATCTGCGCGACTCCGGCCCGCAATGAAAGCTGCGTGTGCAGTAGCGTTGCTCAGTGTGACCGCCTTGTTGCCCGCCGCGCTGTTGCGGGCGGTTCCCATCAACGGGATCGGATCGACAGAGGCTGTAGACTCTCTGTCACCATTGCATCAATCGCGCTTTGCAGCGCAGCAGTTTTTCCAGCAGAACCCGCCGTTCCAGCTCGAGTCCGTGTTGCTTATAAGCCAAGTGCTATCAAAGCTGCTGTCCGCAGACGAGCATTTTGATTTGCTCGGACTGTACGTGGACGGTCCCTTTGCCATGCGCCTGCACTGCCGTAGCACCACCGTGTGGCGTGATCCCTTGCTGCGGCAGCGCCGGCTTGCCGAGCTGCGGACTGCACTGCAAGCGGGGCTCGGCAACGCATCGATTCGCCTGGTGGACGCGGGCACGCTGAAAGTCGGTGGCTCAGATGCGCCGCGTGTGCTGGAGTTTTTGTTGGAGGTGCAGCATGCGCCTGACTGATTATCCATCAGCTCTTATTCTGCGTGTGGGGTTCTGCGCGCTTGTGGCGATAGCTTCTGCGCTGTTGTTGCTGCAATGGCGAGAAGAGGGTGCTCGCCTACAACAGGTGGCGGCGCAATTGTCTTCGGCGCAGCGCGCTGTGCAGCAAGATACAGAGCGCCAGCTCAATCAATTGAATTTGTTGACGAGCAGCGCGCATTGGCAGGACATAAGTCCTTACGCCCCGGCGGCTTGGCTCTCGCTGATTCGGCGCAAGGCCGGTGGCCGTGCGGGCATCAGTGCCTTCAAGGCCGCTGTCTTTGAGCGGCTGCTGCGCACCGAGCTGATCGCCGCTGATATCAAGCTGATCAGCGTGCCCATCGAAATAGAGTTCCATGCAGAGAGCCCCGAACTTGCCTTAGAGATGCTGCAGGACATTGAGCATACACTGGGGCAATACGTGGCCGTGTCGCACCTGAGTTTAGAGCGGCAGACACGCCGCGAGGTGGTGCAGACTTATGTACTGCGCTGCCGTGTGCTGCACTACGCTGTGGCGGCGCCCACATGATCGCCGAGCGCACTCAGCGCGGCGCGGCACTGCTGGCGGTTGTGTCCTTGCTCGTGGCGATGGTGGCGCTCGCCGCAGCCTACAATCGGGGTGCGGTGCAGCAGCGCGTGCTAGCGCAGGGCAGTGTGCACAGCGACATGGTATTTGCGCGCGATGCCTTGATCGACTACTCGGTGAACTACCCCAGCCACTACCCGGAGACAGGTGCGGGACCCGGGCACTTGCCCTGTCCGGACACCAGCGGCAACGGCAGCCCTGAGCTGCTCTGCGGTGTCGCGCCGATGGGTTTGATGCCGCTGGATTTCTTAGCGGGTGACCGAAAACAGATCAGTCTTTTGTCCGGCGATCACAACGCCAGCGAGCCGCTGTGGTACGCGCTTTCGGGTGCGTTTCGCTACAACCCCGTGCCCAGCGGCAAGCCGCTCAGTGCCACCATCGTCAACAGCGATACCCAGGCGGAGCTGGTGCTCGACGGTGAGCCCGGCATAATCGCGTTGTTGATTGCGCCGGGCCCCCCGCTGCAAGGGCAAAATCGTGAGGGTGCTTTGGCTGTCGAGGACTACCTGGAGGGTGAGAATGCGGACGGCGATCGCTCCTTCCGTAGCGATCATGGCAACGACCGGTTTTTGGCCCTGCGCTGGGATGATCTGATGCCGTTGGTGGAGCGCCGTGTCTTGGAGAGCGCCGTGCGCAGCGTGGCGGCCTACGCTGCAGAGAACGGCCATATGCCTTGGTTGGCCCCAGTGGAAAACGACCTGGTTGACGGCGCGACTGTGTGCTCTCCCTGCCAGTGGCAGGGTTGGCTCGCCAGCGAGCGTTATCGTGGCGGCAGTGCGTGGCCGCCCTTTTCGCAGCAGAGCTGTGCGGCGAGCGCGGGTGGCGGCACACAGGTAGCGATTGATCTACCGGTCTGGTTTGTGCGCAATTATTGGCACCACCAGCTGTGGCTGCACGTGCGCGCAGACGATCGCAGTGGTCTCTGCCCTTCCGCGCTCAATCCCATCTACGAGGGCATTGCCGTCGCCGCAGTGCTGAGCACAGTCGGTCGATCACTGACCCTGCCGCAGCACGGGCGGCCGCAAGCGCGACTATTGGCTGTTTCGGTGTTTGATTATCTGGACAGCGAGCATTGGACCGACGGTGATGCGGTGTATGGGCCGCTCAAGGATTCTGCAGTGAATGATCAATGGGCGGTGCTGCCGTGAACACAAAACGCAACCGGGGATTCACCCTGCTGGAAATGGCGCTGGTGATGGTGGTGATGGCCCTGTTGCTGTCGGGGCTGATGCGGCCCTTGCTGAACAACCGCGAGCAACTGATGCAGCGCCGCGACGCGCTGTTGCTGGCAGACGCCCGCGAGGCCTTGCTGGGTTTTGCCGCGCGGCAGGGTCGTCTGCCCTGTCCCGCTACCGCCACAAGCGGTGGGGCAGAAGTGATCGCCGCAGCGGGTTGTGTCAGTTATGGCGGCTATATCCCCGTGGTGCAGCTGGGTCTGTCGGGGCCGCTCGATGCGCAGGGGCGGCTGCTGAACCCTTGGTCGGTGCCGCTGCGCTACAGCCTGAGCAACGCGGACACGGATGTTGACGGCGTGGCTGATTTTGCGGTGAGCGGCGCCATGCGCGATGTTGGCCTGGCGCAGTTGCAGGGCACGCTGAAGGTGCATCATTGGCCAGGCGGTGATTGTGATCAGTTGCAGCTGCGCGCCTCGCACGTGGTGGCTCTGCTGTATTCGCCGGGGAAAGTCCAGCACACTAGCGATGCGGAGACACTCAACCGAGCGATGGGTTCAGAGTACGCGACAGGTGCTTACAGCCAGTCCCAGGCTTGTGGATTTGATGATCGGCTCAGCTGGGTGTCGGACAGCGCGCTCTTCAGCCTGATGCTCCGGGCGCGGCAGCTGCCCTAGCGCAAGCTCGGCTGATTCGTTCTTCGGTCCTAGCGCTTGATGTGCGCCACCAGTGCGGGGACTTTTTTACAGCGAGAAACATAAAATTTCTGGCGCCAGGTTTGAATGGTGCCCGGACGTGATGCCCGCACCGCGGCGATGGCGTCGCGCGGTTTGACGCCAAATTCCACCATCAAACGGGCGGTGATCATGCCGGCTCGGCCAAGCCCCGCCAAGCAGTGCAGCGCTATTCGTTCACCGGCCAGCAGGCGCGCGTGCAGATCGGGCGACTGCTGTTCCCACAGCGCCTCAAATTGTTTGCTGGGTGTGGACATGTCGCGGATCGGCAGGTGCTTCCACCACATCTCGCGGTCCTGGATCAGCTGGCCCAGATCCGGGGCGTGCACCAGGTGGAACTCCATGGACTGAATGAATGAGACGACACCGTTGGCGCCCCATTCCTGGAGTGTCTCTAAATCGGACTCAACGCCGCGTTCTTCGCCGCTGCTGTGGCCCCACAAATACCCGCTGCCCGGACAAGAGCACATGCCGATCGTACCGGGCACACCCGGGATCTCGACCGTGTCGATGTGTAGCTTTCCTTTAACGTATCTGGGCATCAGTGTTCCTTGGACGGATAGTCGGACAAAATATTTACGACGGGCTCGTCGTTTCTGGCCATAAGTGGTTGGCTCGCACCGGTGCGCGGTAGAAGCTAGTCGATTAACGTATTTTAGAGCAAAGCACCATGTTTGGTCTGCGAGTTGTTAGCACAGTTGGACGATTGTTCGTCATTTCCTTTGTCTGGGTTTTATCGGCCTGTGGTGGCAGTGATGAAGCCGCGTCTCTGCCGGCCGCGTCATACCCGGATAACTGCGTGATCGCCTGCGGATTTAGCCACGTAGATCCTGATCCGGGGCTGCTGCTGGACGCTGTGACCGGTGGCGCAGCGCGGCGCAATCAGTATTTCTCCGACAGTGAGACGGGTGCTGTACTGCGGCGGTTTTCTGGCGAAGAGCAAATAGCCGACTCCCGGCGCCTGCGCCACGTCTACGCAAAATCCAATCCCTACAACGCAGATGACAGCCGCGCGGTGCTCGCGGACGAGCAGGGGCGTTTTTGGCTGCACGACGTGGCGGATACGGGTGTGATCAAACAGCTGGCTTTGATCGGCAGCAACGCGGAAATCCACTGGCACCCCAATGACCCCGAGCTGTTCTATGTCAGCGATTACGCCGCGGGCTCGGCCAATATCCGTGGATTCTATCTTTACGATGTGCGCGATGATTCCAAAACGCTGCTGCGAGATTTTCCGCAGTACACGCGCGCCAGTACCCAGGGCGAAGGCAACATGAGCGCCGACGGTCGCTACATTGCGATGCTCGGGCAGCGGCTCTCGGGTCAGCGCGAAATATTCACTTATGACGTAGAGTTGGACCGCGTCTCTGAGCCCGTCGCCGTCAGCGCAAGTGAGTCTGGCGATTGGGTCAGTATCAGCCAGGGTGGGGGCTATGTGCTGAGCATGGGCAATCATTTCACCAGCGTGTACAGTCGCGAGCTGGTGTTGTTGTATCGCTTAGCGCAGGGCAGCTACGGCCACGGTGACAGCTGCATCCGCAGCGACGGCGAGGAGGTGCTGGTCTACGACGGCGCCGATTATAGCCTGAACGGCAAGCGCAACATCAACGTGGTAGCGCTGGCCACTGGCCACACCGACGGCATGATGCAGCTGAGCTGGCAGCAGACACCGCACGTGTCTTGTAGAAACACCGACAAGCCCGGCTGGGCACTTATCAGTTTGATGGGGGATGACGCATCACTGCAGCACGGGGCCAACGTGATGTGGCTCAAACTCGACGGCTCGGGCACGGTGTGGCCCGTGGCGCAGCACCGCAGTCAGCGGGACGGTTATTTCTCGGAATCCCACGCGGTGAGTAACGCCGATGGCAGCCGGGTGATGTTCGCCAGCAACTGGCTGGGCAGCAGCGCGGTGTCCAGTTACGAGGTCCTGCTGCAATACGGGCATTAAAAAGCCGCCGAGTCGAAACTCGGCGGCTGTTGTCTGGCGCGTGTTGCTATCAGGCAGTGGTGGTGACTGACTCAATGACCTCAGCCAGCAGATCTTCGGCTTGCGCAGTGGGGATCTGGCAGGTGCCAGCCGCGTCGTGACCGCCGCCGCCGTAGCGCAGGCAGAGCTCACCCACCACTGTTTTGCAACTGCGGTCCAGAATGGATTTGCCAATGGCAAATACAATGTTCTGCTTTTTAAAGCCCCACATCTTGTGCAGAGAAATACTGCATTCGGGGAACATCGCGTAGATTGTGAAGCGGTTGGTGCAGAAGATTGTCTCTTCGTCGACAAGGTCCAGTACCACCAGCTTGCCGTGCACCGTGCTGCAGCGCTGAATTTGCTCTTTGGCCTGCAGCTCGTGATCGCGGTAGAGCTTGACCCGCTCTGCCACGTCAGGTGTCAGCAATATTTCATCGATGCTCATCTTGGTGCAGTCGTCGATCAGGTGCATCATCAGTTCGTAGTTTGAAATACGAAATTCGCGAAAACGTCCCAGGCCGGTACGGGCATCCATCAGGTAATTGAGCAGAGTCCAGCGCTCGGGGTTGAGGATATCCTCTTGCTTGTACTGGGCACTGTCCGCTTGATCAACGGCGTCCATCATCTCCTGCCACTCGGCGGGAAATACTTCGCTGCCGCCGAAATAGTTGTACACAATACGCGCAGCGGAAGGCGCTTCCGCATCAATGATGTGATGTTTAGCCGCGTCGGTGTTGCGCAGTGTCTCGCTCAGGTGGTGATCGAAGGACACATAACAGCCGGCCACATAGGGCAGGTTAGTGGTGATGTCGCGATCGGTGATTTCGACGACGCCATCCTGCATGTCTTTGGGGTGAACAAACTTAATGTCGTCCAACAGATCAAGGTGCTTCAAGAGGACGGCACAGATCAAACCGTCAAAATCACTGCGCGTTACCAGTCGGAATTTTCCTTCAAAGTCCAACGAAGAATCGCTTTTTCTAAGCAAAGCTTGGCCCATTGTAAATCTCCAATTCTAGATACTTCAGGCGCGCAGATGGCGAACCCGTTTATATTTGTCAGCCGCCGATGTAGGCGCTGTAGGTAATGCGGAAGTCTTGGTTGTCGCTGTCGTCACCCAAGGTAGCGAAGGACAGAATCCCTTTTTTGTCGTTATCAAAGCGGTAGCCGAAGCCCATAGACGCGAAGGCGTTCGAATCGTTGTCACGCACGTTGAAGCCGGTGCGGGTGTCTGAATCGTAAAGGCGCAGATTGGTGGAGGCGTATTCCAAACCGATTTGCGGTTTAAAAAAGAACTTGCCCGTTGTTTCAAAGCCAAGCTGCACGAACAAACGGCGTTTAGACACTTGCGAGGTCTTTAGGCTGTAGCCGTCCTGAATCTGTGCATTCACCAGCTTGGCACTGGCGTAGACGGCGCTCTGCGTCATGCCGGCCTCAACTGTCACGGTACCTGCCTGCGTCTGCAGCAAGGGCAATGCGGCTGCGACACCGAGTTCAAGCGAGGGTTTGAAGCTGTCCATATTGGCTAGGTCGTAGACGTGGGTACCCACCTTGGCGCCCCACTGCAGCTTGGAAGTGAGCTTGCCGTCTTGAGCTATTGCCTGAGCGGCGGTCAATGTCATCAGCGCGAGCGCTATTCCTGCTTTGAGTTTCATACTGGTTCCCATGAAGTTCAGTCTTCGGCACCGCACCGAACATTCAGTGACGGAACAATCCCTCATGCGCTCTAGCGACTTTTGACGGCAAATCTTGATACCCGACTGGTTCGGCTTGCGATGGCGTCAGGGTGCAGAGGCAATAGCGGCGGAGCCACGGCGTATTTGACCGCACTGGGGCGGCTTGCAGGGCGGACCGAAATCGTCTTTAGCGGGACACAGCAGCGGGCTTACTGTGGAGCAGAGCGCTGCGAGGGGGTGGTGATGTGGCTGCCTAAAAGCGAATTGTGGTGATTGCCCGCGCGGAGTCGCCGGGCAGGCTGGCGTCAGCGAGTGCGCTGCAGCATCCAGCTTCGCGGGGTGTTATGTCAATTCGGCAGCTGCAGCTGTTCCTGATCAATGGCGCGCAGCAAGTGCAATGTCATCGCCGCGGTTGCTCCCCAGAGCGTCTCCCCCTGCCATTCATTGAAATACACCATATCGGGTCGATCGGGGAGCCCTGCGCCATGCCGCTGGTTGTCGGGGTTGCGCAGCCACTGCAGCGGGATGCTGAACAGACGCGAGACTTCGGTGCTCTGAAGCACCGGTCTAAAGGGGCGCGTGACGATGCCGGCCACCGGCGTGACCAGATAGTCCGTGATGGTGGTGTAATCGGGCAGCAGGCCCAGCACCTCCACGTGGGCGGGTGGCAAGCCGATCTCTTCCTCGGCCTCTCGCAGTGCCGCGGCGGTGAGCGACGCATCGCTGCTCTCCACCCGGCCGCCTGGAAAGGCCACCTGTCCGCTGTGCCGGTCACCGTCTCGTTGTGAGCGTCGGATCAGCAACAGGTGCCATTCCTCATCCCGGTATTGCAGCGGCGCCAGCACGGCTGCGCGGCGCTTGCCCTGGGCGGCGGGGTGGTCAGCATGAGGAAGTGTTTCAGCGTTGTTCATTGCATAAACACTAGCACACGAACGCCAAGCTACTCGCGCTGATGCTTAGTCTTGTGTGCGCGCCGTGGGTCGAATCGATCGCCCGATTCCACCGTGCGCGCTCAGCGCGTGTTCTTCTGTGAGCAGCTCTAAGAAGAGACAATATGCTCAGGCTTTAAGGTCACCAGCTCTTCACTGCTGGTGGGGTGGATCGCCACCGTGTTGTCGAAGTCGGCTTTGGTGGCGCCCATTTTCAAGGCCACCGCAAAACCCTGCAGCATCTCATCGACGCCGGTGCCCATCATGTGGATGCCGACTACCTTCTCGTCCGCACCCTGTGTCACCAGCTTCATCGCGGTCGGGTGGGGGTGATCTTCAAAGGTGTCCACCATCGGCGCGAACTGCGTCTGGTACACCGTCACGTTATCGCTGCCAAAGGCTTCGCGCGCCTCGGGTTCGGTCATGCCAACCACGCCGATGGGCGGGTGGGTGAACACCACCGTGGGGATGTTGCTGTAGTCCAGGTGCGCGTCGGCTTTGCCACCGAAGAGGCGGTCGCCCAAGCGTCGTCCTGCCGCGATGGCCACGGGTGTCAGCTGCGCCTGGCCGGTGACGTCGCCGATGGCGTATACACCCGCGACGTCGGTGTTCTGGTATTCGTCGGTCGGTACATAACCCTGGGCATCGGTGCTCACGCCTGCGGTGTCCAGCGCCAGTGAGGCGCTCAAAGGGTAGCGCCCAATCGCCCAGATCACCGTGTCATAGGGGCCGACGCTGCCATCCGCGGTCTCCACCATCAGGCCCGTAGAACTCTGGCTCAGCGCCGTGGGGGTGCAGCCGGTGCGCACGTTCACGCCCTGGGCTTGCATCGTTGCCAGCGCGGTGCGCTGGATCAGGGGGTCAAAACTGCGCAGCGGGAAATTACGGCGAATCAACAAATCCGTCTCCGCGCCAAAGCCCCGCAGCACGCCCGCGAGTTCCACCGCGATATAACCCGCACCCACCACGGCCACGCGCGCTGGCCGCTCGGTGAGCTCAAAGAAGCCGTCGGAGGTGATGCCCAGCTCCGCGCCGGGGATATCGGGCACGGTGGGCGCGCCGCCCGGGGCGATGACAATGTGATCCGCGGTGTAGGCCTGATCGCCCACCAGCAGCCGGTGCGGCCCGTCGAATTTCGCGTCGCCGTAGAGCACGTCGACACTGGCCTCACTGAGGTAGCCGGTGTACCAGTTGTTGATGCCGCTGATGTTCGCTTCGCGTTTGGCCACCAGCGCGCCCCAGTCGGCACCTTGCAGCGACACATCTATACTGTAGCCGCCGGCCTTGTGGATGCTCTCCAGCGACTGCGCGCCGTACCACATGATTTTCTTCGGCACACAACCGCGGTTGACGCAGGTGCCGCCCAGCCGGGAGTCGCGTTCGATCACCGCTGTTTTGGCGCCGTAACTCGCCGCGCGCTGGGCCACCGAGAGGCCGCCGCTGCCCGCGCCGATGGCGATGAGATCGTAATGTATATCAGTCATGGGGCACCTGGATGTGGTCTGTGTTCGGTTAATATAGAGGCATTGCTGCGGCTTGGCTGCAGCCGCCGCTAAAAATGTTGTTGGCGGGCCTGGGTGAAACAGCGCCGCCGATGAGAATGTTGAGATTGGAGCCCGCATGGACAATACGTACAACTCCCTAGAACGGCCCTCTGTCTGGGCGCGCCGCCGGGATTTCCTGGCGCTGACGCGGCTGGATAAGCCGATCGGCATCATGCTGTTGGGCTGGTCCATGCTCTGGGGGCTGTGGATCGGTGCGGCGGGCTGGCCTGGCTGGCACCTCTTTGTGGTGTTTTGCCTGGGCGCTGTGCTGACCCGCTCGGCGGGCTGTTGCATCAACGACTACGCCGACCGCAATTTCGACGGCCACGTCAAACGCACCCAAAACCGCCCCCTGGCCTCGGGCAGAATACTGCCCCGCGAGGCTTTGATACTCGCGGCCATCATGATGTTGATCGCCTTTGTGCTGGTGCTCACCACCAACTGGCTGACCATCAAAATATCCATGCTCGCGCTCTTGCTCGCCACGGTCTACCCCTTTTGCAAGCGCTGGACCCACTGGCCGCAAGTGGTGCTGGGGGCCGCCTTTGGCATATCTATCCCGATGGCCTTTGCCGCGACCAGCGGCGAAGTCCCCGCCCTGGGGTGGTTCTTGTTTGTGCTGTCCATCGTCTGGTCAGTGGCCTATGACACAATGTACGCTATGGTCGATCGTGACGACGACCTGGCGCTGGGCTTGAAATCCACCGCCGTGTTGTTCGGCCAGCACGACGTGGCCATCGTCATGTTATGCCAAGTCATCGTCTTGCTGGGCCTGTGGATAATCGGCGAGCAGCTGAACTTGAGCGCTGTCTACTACGCCGGTCTGCTGGTGGCGGTGGGCACAGTTATCTATCAATACACTTTGATCAAGGACCGCGAGCGCGACCCCTGTTTTAAAGCCTTTCTCAACAATCACTACACGGGCATGGCGGTGTTTGCCGGCCTGGTGGTGCACTACGCTATAGCCGCATGAATCAATACACTCAAATCCAACAATCCCTGAGCTGGTTGCGCGCGCGCAGCGAAATATTGGCGGAACAGAGCGGCGACCCAGCGCGGCACGACGCGGTGTTCAGCTTGCAGCTGGCGGAATCCGCCGTGGCCAAGTGCCAGCTGGACGCGCACAGCCCCGAGCACCCGCTGCAGCTGGTTGTCTTTGGCCCCACCCAATCGGGCAAGAGCACGGTGGTGAATCTGTTGCTCGAATGCCAGGTCGCGGGCGTGAGCCCCTTGGCGGGTTACACCATGCACGCCCAGGGTTTTCATATCGGCCACGACGGCGGTGATTGGCTGCACAGCTTTTTCCCCGATTACCAGCACGTCGCGGTGGGCGAGCTGCCCCGTGACAACCCCGACTGCTACAGCGCGGAGCCGGTGCGCAGCCCGTTGCAGCCCCAGCCCGCCACCGTGTGGGACAGCCCAGATTTCGATTCCCTGCGCGCCGGCGAATACCGCGAATCCGTGGTGCGTTCGCTGGGGCTGGCCGACGCGGCGTTGCTGGTGGTGAGCAAAGATAAATACGCCGATCAGGCGGTCTGGCAGGTATTGCAGCTGGTGCGCACCCTCGGTCGCCCGCTGTTGATCTGCGTCAACAAGGTCGCGGACGGCGACCGTGAGCTGGTGGTGCAATCCCTGTTGCAGCGGCTCGACGAATACTGGGGCGCGGCGGACAAGCCGCCCGTGGTGGTCTTGCCCTGGCAGCCGGGGCTAGGCGAATCCGCTCCGGTGCCGCTGGACGTGCTCGCGCTGCGCAAGAGCGTCAGCGACCTGATGCACCGCGCGCGCCGCGATCAACACGCGGCGCAGCTGCAGGCCTTGGTCGATCACGGCTGGCCACGGTGGCGGGTGCCGCTGCAGGCGGAGGTGAACGCAGCAACGCTGTGGCAAAGTCTGCTCGATGAGCGTGCCACCGCGGTGATGGATCAGTACGTGCGCGACTACCTCGAGCACCCGCAGCAGGACGAAACCTTCCAGCGCAGTCTGGTGGAATTGCTGCAACTGCTGGAGATCCCCGTCGTGGCGGGCGTGTTCGGCAAGGCGCGGCAGCTGATCACCTGGCCCGCCCGCCAGCTGCTGGGCATGGCGGGCTTGGACAGCGACGCCAACACCGATCCGGACGACAGCCTCGAGCGGCGGCTGCTGCGCGATCTTTTTCAACAGACTGTGACCTCACTGAGTGAGACCGCGCTGGACCGCGCGGCAGAAGATGGCGACGCCGGCCTGTGGTGGCGCGCGGTGGCGGCCAGCTTGCGGCAGAACCGCGAGGCCATGAACGCGGCTTTTGATCAGCGCATCTTGCAGTACCAACACGGCTTCGAGCCCGAGATCGAAGCCGCTGCCCAGCAGCTGTACGCGGGCTTGCAAGAGCAGCCATTGGTACTGAACAGCCTGCGCGTGGCGCGTTTCGGCGCGGACGCGGCAGGGGTTGCGCTGGCGGTTAAATCCGGTGGTTTGGGTTTGATCGATCTGGCGCTGGCGCCGGCCATGTTGTCCGTCACTTCCTTGCTGACCGAGGGCGCCATGGGCAAGTACATCGACAGCGTGATGGCGGATCTGCGTGCCCTGCAGCGATCCCGGGTGGAGGATCTACTGCTGCGCCAAGGCCTGGTGCAGGTGCTCGCCGCGCTGCCGGCAGAGCTCGCCGATCAAGCCGGATTTTTCGGTCTGGACAAAGAACAATACCGCTTGCTGGCCGAAACACTCGGTCAGTCACTCGATGAGCAGGAGTTAGCGTGAGCAACAGCGAAAAAGAGCCCGCAGCAGAGCAGGGCGGCATAGAGCAGGCGCGGGCAGCGCTAGGCGACTGGCGAGAGCGCGCCGTGGCGGCGGGCTGGCTGCCCGAGCACAGCGGCCAAGCGCTGCTGCAAAACGACGCCGGTGACGCGACTGAATTGTTCAGTGGCCTGCAGCAGCGGCCTTTGGTGGTGGCGTTTTTCGGTGGCACCGGTGTGGGCAAGAGCTCCCTGCTGAACCGCCTTGCGGGTGCCGAGGTTGCCAAGGTGGGCGTGATACGGCCCACCTCGCGGGAGGTCACGGTGCACGCGCACGAATCCCTCTCCCTGGCGCAGCTGCCCGCGGGCATCCCGCGCGATCAAGTGCAGCTGAGCTCCCACAGCGACAGCGCATCCCGCCACATCATCTGGATCGACACGCCCGACGTGGACAGTGTCGCCACCCAGCACCGTGAGCAGGTCGTGGCCTGGTTGCCCTACGTCGATCTGGTGATCTACGTGGTCAGCCCGGAGCGCTACAAGGATGAGGCCGGTTGGCGCATGCTGCGCGAGGCGGGAGACAAGCACGGCTGGATGTTCGTGATCAACCAGTGGGATCGCGGCCAGCCGGAGCAGCTGGATGATTTCAAACAGGTGCTGAAGGCCTCGGGTTTTGAGCAGCCCTTGGTGTTTTGCACCGATTGCCGCAACAACGCCGCGGAAGATCAATTCAGTCAGTTGCAGCGCGCGGTGCAAACGCTAGGGGAAAGCACCAATGTGCAGGCCCTGGCGCGTCAGGCGCGCGCCGCGCAGGCGCAGCGCCTGCGCGACAGCGTTGCGGATTGCCTGCAAGCGCTGGGTGATGCAGACGCGGTGCAGACGAGCTTGGTCGAATTCGACACCGCCTGCGCCCAGCGTGGCGAGCAGGTGGCGGCTGATCTCGCCTGGCAGATTCGCAGCACAGCCGATCGTTTTCACCACGAGGGCGGTGGCTGGCGCCGGCTGTTCTCGGCGACTGCGGCACCGGCTCTATTAAGTGGCAGCGACGCTCCCACGGCTTGGCATGCGCGCGCCGAACAGCAGCTCGACGACCTTATCGCCGAGCTGCTCGTGTCCCTCGGACAACGGGCATTGCCGGTGCCGCCCGCGCGGCTCGCATTGCAAAGCGTGGCCGACAACGCCGGCGAGCAGGTCAAGGCACGTCAGCGTGAGTTGGCGAGTGAAGCTTTGCAGCGTCCCGGCACGCGCTGGCAGCAGTGGGTCTTCCGCGCATCGGCGCTGCTCGCTGGGCTCGCGCCCTTGGCTGCCCTGTTTTGGGTGGGACAGCGTGTGATCACGGCCTTTTACCGCGGAAACACCCAAATGGGTGGCTACTTGGGAATCGACTTTGCAATAAACAGCTTGTTGCTGGTGGGCATTGCTTGGCTGCTGCCAGCGCTGTTGCGCGAGCGTCTGAGACCGTCTTTGAGCGCCTCTGTTTCGCAGGCGCTGCAGCAGGGCATCCACGCCGGGGTGGCAGATCTAAACAAGGAGATAAAGCGTGCTTTGCAGAGCTACGACAACGAAAGAGAAGAGTGGCGGCATGAGGCCGCGGCTGTTATCGCGGCATTGCCCGGTTCCGATGATGTGCCCGTGGCGGCGCTGCGGTCCCTGAGGCCTGTGGCCCAGACCGATTAACGAGCGGGGGCGTTACCGTGCGCATAACACCAAAGTGTCAAATCAACGGCACCGGCGTGCATGAGAACGTGGCTGCAGGCGCGAGCTGTGCTGCCCGTGGTTAATACGTCATCCACCAAGACGACGTGTTTATTCGCCACTAAGGTGTTGATGCGGAAAGAATTCTTCATGTTCAGGCGGCGTGCTTTCTTGCTCAAGCCGACCTGAGGGCAGGTGGGCCGGGTACGGATCAGTGCCTGCGGTACTACTATAGTGCCACATTGGGCTGCGAGGTAGCTTGCCAAGTATTCAGCTTGGTTAAATCCCCGTTCCTGCAGTCGACTTTTGTGAAGTGGTACGGGCACGAACAAAGTGTCATGAAGATTGTTATGGAGTTTGTCCCTAAAGCTCGCTGACAGCGTCCACATCTGTTCAGCCATGGCTCGGCCGGCGGCCCTGTCACCCCCGTATTTAAAGCGTTTCACCAGATAATCCGCTGGTATTTCATAGCGCATCGCAATAAAACATCGCTGCCACGGGGGCGGTGATTTCTCGCAGTTCGCACACAGAAAGCGCGCCGAATCGGTATGCGCTCTGGCGCAACCTGTGCAGTCGTTAATGTTCGCAGGCATCTCTAATGCACAGCTGTGGCACACATTCTGATTGTCTAGGCCGTGGGTGTCGCACAGCGTACATCGCCGCAGCGGCAACTTATGAAGAATCGCGCATACACGCCGATACGGCTGACTAAGCAGTTTGTTCATACGCCCACTTAATTGAAATATACCGAGTTTCGCACCGGGGGATTACCAACCACTGATGCTCGGTGTCGTGATCCGCCAACAGGCTGCGTAGCCGGCGGGTCAAATTGAAACTGGTATTTGGCGTCGGTGATGTATTGCGCATCCGGCGCACCGTATAAATTGGAGTTTAAAAAATGCAAAAATCGTTTCTGGTGCCCGTGTTGGCCGCGGCGGTAATGACGGGTTGCGGATCGGCACCCAAACAATCGGCATCGATCTGTGAGGCAGGTCAGGCAGCGGCTCCGGGTTACGTCTCGGCGGCTGACAGCACTATTGTCATGTCGGGCACTGGTTCCATGGTTCACGACGGTTACTGGAAAGCAGAGCACGGCGCTGCATTCGACTGCGAGTCGAGAGTTGTTGTCACTACTGGCGATACAGCTGAAGGCGGCGTTGAAGGTGAGGCTGCCGCCGGCAGTGTCCGCCTCGATGCACGTGTTCTGTTTGATTTTGACAGCGCCCTGTTGACCGACAGCGGCAAAGTTGAGCTGGACCTGCTGGTCAACGACATCAACGCCATGACCATCGTCAATCAGGTCATGGTCATTGGCCATACCGACAGCGTCGGGTCTATGTCCTACAACCAGATGCTCTCCGAGCGCCGGGCGGGATCGGTTCGTGACTATTTGGCGAGCAAACTGGCAGAGCTCGATATCACGGCTGAAGGCCGCGGTGAAGCAGAGCCCATTGCGGACAACGCGACGGCTGAAGGCCGCGCCAAGAACCGCCGTGTAGAAGTGATTGTCGACGGATCCATGGAAGCTGAAATGCGCGAAGCAACAGCACCGGTGATCGACAAGATGGCAGCAATGATTCGTAAACTGACGAAATAAAGCATTGGCTGCTTGCCCAGCACCCACACTCGGGGGCTGCGGCAGACAAAAAGGGCGACCCGCGGGTCGCCTTTTTTGTGGCCAGCTCACAGCCAGCCGCGTTCGGCAAAGGAGCTGTACTGGCCGTCGCCGACGATCAAGTGATCCACCACGCGCACGGCAACCAAGGTGAGCGCCTGTTGTAATTGCTCGGTGATGCGGCGGTCGGCCTGGCTGGCTTCAACTTCGCCCGAGGGGTGATTGTGCGCGAGTATCACCGCGGCGGCGTTATGTGCAAGAGCGCTCTTGACCACCTCGCGGGGGTAGACGTTGGCGCCGTCGATGGTGCCCCTGAACAGCACCTCCCAGGTGATCACCCGGTTGCGGTTGTCCAGCCACAAGCAGCCGAACTCCTCGTGCGGCAGGTGGGCGAGCAGGCTCTGCAGGTATTGGCGGGTCTGTTCTGGGGTCTGCAGTGCGTCGCCACGGCTAAGTTGCTGGCGCAAATTGCGCTTGCCCATCTCAAGCACGGCTTGCAGTTGCGCGAACTTGGCGTTGCCCAGACCGTGGCCGGCACAGAATCGGCTACGATCGGCGTTTAACAAGGCGCCCAAGCTGCCGAACTCTTTTAATAACTGCCGTGCCAGATCGACGGCGGAGAGTCCGGTGACACCGATGCGCAGAAAGATCGCCAACAGCTCCGCGTCACTCAGTGAGCCGGCGCCGTGCAGCAGCAGTTTTTCACGCGGTCGCTCTTCCGCGGGCCAATCGCTAATCGCCATGGATTCATCCGTTGAAATTCCAAGGCCTATCACCATAGCGTGCTGTCGTCACGGCGGTGAGGCTTTGATACCGTGTGTAGTCGATGGCCATGACGTAGAATAAGGGAATGATACAGATGGAAAACAAACGCATACTGCTGGGTATCAGCGGTGGCATAGCCGCCTACAAAAGCGCCGAGCTGGTGCGCCTGTTGGTGAAGATGGGCATGGAGGTGCGGGTCATCATGACCGCGGCCGCGCAGGAGTTCATCTCGCCACTGACCTTCCAGGCGCTGAGCGGCAACCCGGTGCACACGACCTTGCTCGACCCCGTCGCCGAGGCGGGCATGGGTCACATCGAGCTGGCGCGCTGGGCGGACGTGCTGTTGATCGCCCCCGCCACCGCCAACACCCTGGCCGACATGGCCGCTGGCCGGGCCGATCATTTGCTCACCACCACCGTGTTGGCCACCGCCGCACCGGTGTGGGTGGCGCCCGCCATGAATCAGCAGATGTGGGCCAATGCGGCAACCCAAACCAACGTGCAGACACTGCGGCAGCGCGGTGTCCGTGTGCTCGGCCCAGCATCTGGTGAGCAGGCTTGCGGTGATGTGGGCGCGGGCCGCATGTTGGAGCCCGCCGAGCTCGCCGCCGCACTGGCCGCGCCTTATGGCGGCCCCAGCCTCAACGGTGTGCACGCGGTGGTCACCGCTGGCCCCACGCAGGAAGCCGTCGACCCGGTGCGTTACATCAGCAACCACAGCTCGGGCAAGATGGGTTATGCGCTGGCCCGTGCATTGCTGGCCGCGGGCGCAGACGTCACGCTGGTCAGTGGGCCAACGGCGATCGACGCGCCGCATGGCGCGGTGCTGGTGAAGGTGGAAAGCGCACAGCAGATGTTGGACGCGGTCAAAGCTCACATCACGGGTGCGCAGCTGTTTGTCGCCACCGCCGCGGTGGCGGACTACCGCGTCGCCGAACAGGCCGAACATAAGATTAAAAAGAGCGCAGATGAAATGTCGCTGGCACTGGCCCGCAACCCGGATATCCTCGCCCACGTGGCTGGGCTGAGCGACGGACCTGTGTGTGTGGGTTTCGCCGCCGAGACACAAAACATGGCGGACTACGCGCGCGGCAAGTTGGCGCGCAAAAAGCTCGACATGATCTGCGCCAATCTCGTGCTCGGCGAAGACAGCCCCTTCGGCAGCGAGCACAACGCGCTGGACGTATATTTCAAGGACGGCACATCGCAGACCCTGCCGCGCGCGGCCAAGGGCCCGCTCGCCGCCAGCCTGGTGAGCCTGATTGCCCAACACCATTTTTCGGAACAAAAGACATGACAACGCTACAAGTAAAAGTGCTGGACCCACGCCTGGGCGACAGCATCCCCATGCCCACTTATGCCACCACTGGCTCTGCTGGTTTGGATCTCTGTGCCTGCCTCGATGAGGATCTGCTGCTGGAGCCCGGTCAGACGCAGCTTATTCCTACCGGGCTTGCGGTATACATTGCAGACCCGGCACTGGCCGCGCTGATCTTGCCACGCTCTGGGTTGGGCCACAAGCACGGTATCGTGCTGGGCAATCTGGTGGGGCTGATCGACTCCGACTACCAGGGGCAGTTGTTTGTCTCCGCGTGGAACCGCAGCGACAAGGCCTACACCATCGCCGTGGGTGAGCGCATTGCGCAGCTGGTGCTGGTGCCGGTGGTGCAGGCGGACTTCGCATTGGTGGAAGAGTTCGAAGCGACAGACCGCGGTGCGGGCGGCTACGGTTCCACCGGTAAAAAATAAAGCGCGAAAAATCAAAACGACACGCCGCGAGGCGTGTCCGAGGGAAGTACGACAATGAGTGAGATAGACAGCCAGATGACCGGCCGGGTGCTGAACGAAGCACTGCAGTACATACGCGGCATCGCCGGCAAGACCGTGGTGATCAAATACGGCGGCAACGCCATGACCGATGAGCACTTGAAGCGCAGCTTTGCGCGCAACATCGTGTTGATGAAGCACTGCGGCATCAACCCCGTCATTGTGCACGGCGGCGGACCGCAGATCGCGCAGATGCTGGAGCGCATCGGCAAGGAAAGCAAATTCATCGGCGGCATGCGTGTCACCGACGCCGAGACCATGGGTATCGTCGAGATGATTCTCGGTGGCCAGGTCAACAAAAGCATCGTCTCCCTGCTCAACCAAGAGGGCGGGCGCGCGGTGGGCCTGACCGGCAAAGACGCCGGTCTTATACAAGCCGTGCCCATGCGCATCCCCGACCCAGACCGCGAGGGCGAAGCCGCTGATCTCGGTTACGTGGGGCAGGTGGCTCGCATCGACACCTCCGTGGTGCGCAGCCTCGAGACCGCCGGTTTCATTCCCGTGATCGCGCCGATCGGCGTGGGTGAAGAAGGTGCCTCCTACAACATCAACGCCGACCTGGTGGCCAGTCGCGTCGCCGCCGAGCTCAAAGCCGAAAAACTCCTGCTGCTCACCAACACCCCCGGCATCCTGAATAAAGCGGGCGAGCTGCTGACCGGCCTCGACCGTCGCCAGATCGAAAACCTGATCGACGACGGCACTATCCGCGACGGCATGCTGCCCAAAGTCCAGTGCGCCCTCGAAGCGGTAGACGCCGGCGTGCAGACAGCGCAGATCATCGACGGCCGCGTCGAGAACGCCGTGCTGCTCGAGCTGTTCACCGACAAAGGCATGGGCACCCTGATCCGCCCCTGAATCTGGGTGCAGCGGCAAAGACACCGAGGCCCGAGCGGGCCTCGATGTAAGAATAAATTCTCACCCACAAAGGGCGCACACAAGCCTTGTAGGTGCCGGCTTTAGCCGCATGTCACCGGCGCCAAACCGCGCCCTGTCGCGCGACCACACACCAGCTGCAAACACGGCATTCCCAGCCCCACATCAAAGACACCGAGACCCAGCCGGCCTCGAAGTAAGAATAAATTCTCACCCACAAAGGACGCACACAAGCCTTGTAGGTGCCGGCTTTAGCCGCATGTCGCAAGCACCAAACCACACCCCGACGCGCGACCTCGCACCAGCTTCAAACACGGCAATCCCAACCCCGCATCAAAGACACCGAGACCCAGCCGGCCTCGATGTAAGAATAAATTCTCACCCACAAAGGACGCACACAGGCCTTGTAGGTGCCGGCTTTAGCCGCATGTCACCGGCGCCAGACCACGCCCCGACGCGCGACAACACACCAATTCCAAACACGGCAATCCCAGCCCCGCATCAAAGACACCGAGACCCAGCCGGCCTCGAAGTAAGAAAAGATTCTCACCCACAGAGGACGCACACAAGCCCTGTAGGTGCCGGCTTTAGCCGCATGTCACCGGCGCCAAACCACGCCCCATTGCACGACCATGCACCGGCTTCAAACACGGCAATCCCAACCCTGGATAAAAACACTGAGATCCAGCTGGCCTCGATGTAAGAATAAATTCTCACCCACAAAAGACCTGCGGCCGCATTTCACCAAGGTCTCGCGTCCTAAATCACGATCCAGCACGTGCCCAATCCTGTTCGAGGGCGCGCCACAGCGGGCTTTGACCGACAGTAGAGTCACACCCAAAAACGTGAGCTCAACCATGAACACCTCCCAAATCCTCGCCGCCACATTGATCGCCAGCACCGCCGTACCCGCTTTTGCAGACACCCTCGGCGCCCGCGCTCTGTCATTCCATGCTCGTGAACGCGGTGCCGACGTCGAAGCCTTGCTCTGGTACCCCAGTGACGCGGCAGGGCTCAATCGCACTCTGGGTGAAAACGGCATCTTCCACGGCCAAGCGGTGCACTGGGAGGCGCATCTGCCAGCGGGCCAGCACCCACTGGTGGTGATCTCCCACGGCGCGGGCGGCAACGCGGCGCAGTACACCTGGCTGGCTGACGCACTGGTGGAAAAGGGTTTTGTCGTGGCCGGCATCAATCACCCAGGCAG
>JAWSVD010000579.1:0-636 GCA_033852095.1 Granulosicoccaceae bacterium
GGACAAATTGGCTCACAGGAGCCTTCTGTAGGTTCGGCTTCAGTCCGGGGCGCGCAGCCGGACAAATTGCTGATTATGTCACCTGAGCTGCCTTCTCTGTCGGCCTTGCCCCTGTTCCCATAGACGCAGCGTTACTTACTTAATGGCGCTTCGAATAGAGCTGCAATGCTGGCTGCTATGGTGAGGTGGGTAATTTAGTGAGTTCTATCCCGGGAATCACCCCGGGGGGTGACCCCTTTTTCAAAAAAATAAGCAAAACTTTCCCCACACCCTTGTTTCGCCTGCGGCGAAACCGCTGCGTTGCTCAGCCCAGCGGGGAGCGCAGGAAACTCGCTCCGCTCAAACAACCTGCGCTCTTCATCCCGCTGGTCCTGCGCTACTCACTCAAGGGCGCCAAGGGGAGGGGTCCTACTGATAGATTTTCGCGGTTCGGAATCTATAGGGCTTAGAGTTGTATCGTAGAAGAACATCGAATGACAACCAATGGTTGATGATCTAAACGAATCCACCGATTCGTTTCTAACCCCCTTGTGGCCTCGAACGAGTAGCGCAGGCTCGGCGGGATTAAGTCTGGCAAGTGTTTGAGCGAAGCGAGTTTTTGCCAGGCCCCGTCGAGCTGAGCAACGCAGTGGTTTT
>JAWSVD010000108.1:0-13536 GCA_033852095.1 Granulosicoccaceae bacterium
GCGCTTTTTCTGAGCGCATGGGTTGGGGTTTTGGTTGGCTGTCCGGTCTGGGCTGTGATTTCGGTGCTGGTTTTGGTGTTTCCTTTGGCGACGAAGAGCGCAGCCGTGGCGCTATCCATTACAACTACCAAGATCAGGGTTTTTTCATGGACGAGATGCACGGCGTGAGTGTGTTCGCCAAGGACGATGACGGCCAGATCTACCACACCTATTCCACCTACGGGCGTGGGCTGGATTCGCTTAACGGCGCCTACCGCTACATCGACATCAGCCCCAAGGGCCGCAACGAAGACAATGGCATGTCGTGGCTCAGGCACCACGACCGTTACTGAGCAAAGTGCATTGATCCCGTTGCCGACATTGGCAGCTGCATAATGCAGCTGCTCGATCAACTCAATCTAAACTCGCGCTCGTTGCGCAGGGCCGGAACTCTTGTTCGGGCCTGTGTGACGAGAGCGAGATCAATTTCGATTGTGGCTACTTCTTCAGCAATGCCGCACTCGACCCGTATCTCGCCCCAGGGGTCGACAATTAGCGAGTGTCCGTAACGGCCTATCTCTGCCGTCCCGTGTTGTGCAGGGGCTATCACCCAGGCGCCATTCTCGATAGCGCGGGCTCTGAGCAGTGCATGCCAGAGCGCTTTGCCGGCTTTTTCAATCAACTATTAGAAACTTTGTTTTAGGTTTCCGTAGCGAAACCGGCCTAGCATTAGTCAGAATTCGCTAAGCGATTGTTCTTAAGGCAGCCAATGTACGGCTCTAGTGGGTTTCGACTTTCGATATATTTGGCCATATCGAAAAAAAACAATGGCATATTATTGTTTCTTCGTTAATTAATGGGGCGGATGGCCAAATGTAAGCTTGTTTCTCTCTTCCTAACCGGGTGGGCCGAGCTGTGAGTTGAGCTTGTGCCGCAATCACCAGCTCTCTTTGTGAAATAGATCGACTTGACGAATTGAATTCGGTAGGCGATATTCTGAGTCTATTCGTTCATCGTCATTGGACACTTGTGGGGGGCACTTCCTTTGATTTTTTTGAAGAGGCTGATGCGTCATTGGCTTAGGGCTAGATCTTATCCAGTTGCACGGACTTCGCAGAGTCACGCATGAAGCCTGTGTTAATTAAAATTCCTTTTGCTAGAGGTTTATTCTTGGCGGCAGGTATGCAGATATTCGAAGATAGGCCTGTAAGTGCAACTGGTGTAGCCACGAGTAAGCAGCGCGCGGTTAGAATGGCGAAATCGGAAATGCAAGAGCGCGTGGCTCAGCGCTGTTTGGAGCACGATCCAAGACTGTCTGGATATGGTGCAGCAACTAAACACAAGGTCGCGACCGCGCGGGCGCATGCAGAACTTGTCGAGAGATGGGCCGTGTGGCAATGGTGGCTCGGAGGAGAACGGCTTTGCAAAGCGTCGGAAAATGATTTAGATATTATGGGAAAAGCGTTGCAGCTATATCAATGGCGTACTCCGAGGAAAATAGCGTTAGCTGAAATTTCTAGAATAAACGGCTTTCATGTCATGGTCGCATGGAGCAGAGATCAAGATGAGAGAGGGATTTGTCTGGGCTACGGGGCATCGTGGAAGCGTAAATCGGCGATTAAAAAGGCTCTGAGAGAGTTAGTGCAAATGGAGTTTTCCTTGGGTTTATCCGTCCTAAAGAGATCTGAAGGGGTTAGTTTGGGCCGAGAGGAAAGGCTTCTTCTTGATCGAGCAGGGGCGCTAAATTGCAGCGAATGGAATCCGTTATGCCTGTACCGCGGTGAGCGAGATAGTGCCCCGATGCCTCGTTTCGAGTTCAGGAACCTGCCAAATCCGATAGGCGATAGGATAATTGTTCAGGCGACAATATGTTCTGCTGAGTCACCTGATACGCGCTCGATGCCATGGGGTCCATATTAACGTAAGGTGCTTTTTATGGGTGCAACATTAAATATCGCTGTGATAGGGGCATATGGCTTATCGGTAGATGATGAAAACCTGAAAATTTCGCAAAGCTGCGCCAAGAAAATGCTAGCAATACTGGCCATTCATGATGGCCGGGCAGTCGCTCGTTCAAGTCTCTCCGCTTTTTTTTGGGAAGGAGCTTCGGAAAGTAGAGCTAGAAGGAACCTGAGGCAGTTGATTTATCAGCTGAAGACACAACTTAAGGGTTGGCAGGGACTGGTGGTTGAGCACGATTCACTAAGGGTCGATAGGGATTGTACGACTACAGACATCAAGCGTTTGATGTCCAATCTCGACAGAGGAAGAGTGCCAAGCGAGTTATTGTCGGCGCAGGGGGGGAGTGATTATCTATTTGAATGGTTTGGCCCTGTCGATGGGTTGCTGGCAAGTTGGGTTGAACTGACCAAGCGCGACATATACCAGAGAATCTCAGATGGACTTGAAAAAATCATGTGTGCAGAGGATCGACAGCAGTCTGTTTACGCCGCTAAAGCCCTGCTAAATATTGACCCAGTGGACGAGACAGCGGTGCAGTTCTTGTTAAAGCATTACGCCTCAATCGGCAATGTAGGGCAGTCTCTAAAAATCTATCAAAACCTATGGCAGCGGCTTGACGAAGAGTTCGGTATGGAACCTTCTGCGCGTACTTCGGGATTGATCGCCTCGATTAAATACGGAGATGGGGGTCTTTGTGTGGAGTCTGTCGACCAGTTGTGGGATTGGGGCATAAGCTGGCCTATAAGCAAAAAAATCACTGTTGATATTTTGGCCAATGAAGTACTCGGAGACGAGGGCGAAATAAGTTTTCTGGGTATGGCATTTAGAGGCGCTATCCTCAATTCTTTGATTCGCTTTCGAGAGTTCCAGGTCGTCGACTGCCGCAGCACCGACAGTGGCGCGGAATACCAATTAGCGCTGCGTTTTATTGGAAGAGATGGGATAGCGAGCTTGTACTTAACTCTAACCCAGGCTCTGTCGGGGAAAGTATTATGGAGCGAATGTATTGATGATTTGAGGCAATCCTGGTCACGGTGCCAGGTTGAGATCGCAGGTGGGATAGCAGCAGCCTGTTCGCAAACCTTGTCGCAGACGCATCTCTACGATACAGAGCGTCGAAGCGCACGTCCGGGGGCGTTGGAGGAGTGGTTAATCGGACAGAGATATTTGTTTGAATTTCGGCCAGACAAACAAGAGCTTGCAAGGCTACATTTTGAGCGGTCTATCGCCGTGGATCCACAATTTTCCAGAGGATACTCCAGCCTAGCGCAACTGTTGAACTCAAAACACCTTGCGTGCCCTGGGTTGCTGCTGGAGCGAGCCTCATTGGCGCAAAGCAAGCGATATGCAATCCGTGCTGTCGCGCTCGACCCTCTGGACAGTCTCGCGCAGCTTTGCCGAGCGTGGTCCAGTTGCTTACTCGGGGAATATGATCAAGCAATATCGGGCTTTGAATTCGCGCTCTCGTGCAATGAAAGTGATCCATGGACGGAGATTTCAGTTGCATTGGGATTGGCTTTTAGCGGAAGAGTCCGTGAGGCGGAAAAGCTGGCTGCTATGTCAATTGTGCGGTTGTGGGCGAGGACGCCCGTGTACTGGGCTTATCACTGCACAATCCGGTTTCTTTTTGGCGACTATGCTGGTGCGGCTCGAGCCGCCGAGAATGCCGATGGATCCATTTTGAATATACACGGGTGGCACGCACTTGCTCTATGGAGGCTTGGGCGTGAAGAACAGAGCATTGATTGTTGGAGGATGCTGACGGACCGTGCTAAGAGTAGCTGGGCGGTTCAGGAGGTTGTAGGTCAATCTTCGATCCGAAACTGGTTTGCTATGGGATTTCCATTGCGTGATCAGAAGCTGAAAAATGCTCTGGAGCGGACAATCGACGATGTATCGAGAGCCTACTCCAGATCTAATGCGTAATTTGACTTTGACCTGCTTTCATTCAAGTACCGTTTGCGGCTGGTCAATTCTCACGCGCACTGCATGCACATGTAGGAAGCCATAAATGGGTCTAGGAATTTCTCGTACCCCTCGCCGTCAATCTGATAGGGATAGTTTGCATAGCTGTTCTGATAGGCATCACTGAGCTGCGGGTTCAACAGAATCTCTAGATATTGTGATGGCAAATCGACATTGTGGCTCCCCGGTGTTTCGAAACGTTTGATGGCAGCTGCTTCGGGCATCAAAAATGTCGCGGTGTCTTGTTTGCGAGATTGGAGTTTGATTTTTTTCACGCCCTCACGAACCTTGTAGTCGTAACCCTCCTTTAGCCCCTCTTTCATTAGGATTTTAATCAGTTTTTCCACCTTCATCGATGCTGATCCTTTTTTATTCTTCGCCTCGGCGGGAGGCCCTTCGGTAGCCCAGATACGGACTAATTTGCCAAATACTCGTGCACCTTTTCTGGTTAGCAGTTTGAATGGAATTTCATATGTATCGTTCTGATCGTACATAACGTCACCCTCTAAAAAATAATTTCTCTGCGTCCTTAGCATAATCCGCTATTTGGTCACTGTCACGATGCCGCAGTGGCCCAATGATGTGCGGTTGACGCCCCAATGACGCTCTGACATACGCGGTGGGTGCAGTCTGGACTTGCCGCGTTGATTCGTTGCGGTACCCAAATCAATACTTGGAGATCGACATGAAATCAAAAATGTCAAAAAGTGAAACTGCGATATTGGACGAAATTGAAGCTGATTTTTCTCAACTCGAATCGGACTTTGGTGACTTGGGCCTTGAAGAAGATGACGATGGGCCGGCTTCCTCAGAAATGCAGGAGTTCGAAGCAGCCCTTGCAGGAACCGAGTTTGGTTCCGAGGACGCTGAGTCGGACATGAGCGGTGGATTGACGATTCTACAGATTGCCGATGGCGAGCTACCCGGAGGAGGGGAAGAGGGCTGGCTAGGTGATGTTTGGGATAGAGTTCGTCGCCCTGTAGTCAACATAGTGAAACGGAAGGCCAAAAAAATAATCGCCAGACTTACCAAGTTGATAAGGAAGTATGCAAAGTATCGCTCTTGTATACCAGGGGTGATGAAGGCTGTCGCCGCATTTAAGGCGGGGCGCTACGGAACGGCACTTAGATATTGTTATGCTTCCTATCGTTGCATTCGAGCCCATAGCTAGTACTTAACCTTTGCCTAGCTCTCTGTGCTTAAGCGGTGCAGAGAGCGAGTTATTTTGAGGAATTAATAATGTCTAAAGAAGATGATATTACTGTCTCGAACAGTGCGCCTTCAAAGCGAGAAAATAGCCCGAAAAACAGTGGGGAGGGACTGGTCGATTACGGGTCCGCTCAGGCACTAGAGCAAGAATTCGGGGAGGACTGCGATGTGCAAGACGGTCACGATATTGATACACACGGCGGCGGAGGCATAGAATCGGTAGAAGGTTACGATGAGTTGCGATCAATGGTGGAGGGGCTGGGAAGTACCGAGAGCGTGGACTTCCCCTCCGGTGCTTTGTACATGCCTGTCGCGGCTGAAATCGAATACGGTGAGGAGGCTTCGAGCTTTACCGAAACAGTGCAAGGAGTGGATGATCGAAGGCACATTACTGCAATGGGGAAAGTCCCTTGGCGAATGATATGCCAGCTTATCATCACTTATCCCGACGGTCGTAAGGCGCGGGGTACAGGGTGGTTTATTAGCAGCGGCACCGTAATGACAGCGGGGCACTGCGTGTATTCGGCATCTGCTGGAGGTTGGGCTACTGAGATTGAGGTGATCCCAGGGATGAACGGTCGTTTGAGGCCCTTCGGCAGTACTAGTAGTATGAGTTTTCGCTCCGTGAACGGGTGGATTAAGAAGCGTAAGCCTACTCACGACTACGGCGCTATTATACTGCCGGAATCACAGCGCCTCGGGGAAAAGACAGGGTGGTTCGGCTACGCCCGTTTGTCTGACAGCGCGCTACGGAATTTGTTGGCCAATAACTCAGGTTACCCTGGGGACAAAGCGTTTGGTACGCAGTGGTTCAATTCAGGTCGCATCACCCAGGTAGATCGTCGCCAGTTGCATTACATGCTAGATACGGCCGGAGGGCAGAGCGGGAGCCCTACTTGGCGGTACTCCAGCCGCATGGGCAAGCGCCTCGCTATTGGGATACACGCTTATGGTGGTCGTTCAAACAAGTCCACGCGTATCACTCGCGCTGTGTACAGAAACATGACGACTTGGAAGAGCGAAGGCAGCTAGCGCGGCTTGTATGCCGTACACCAGCGCTGGGGTGCGGAGACGGATCTGTCGTATCTCAGCGCGGGGCGTGAGCCATTGTTTTGGACAACAATGATTGCGGCGGAGTCTGCCGTGTAGAGGAGAAAGGCGATGGAACTGCAATATATACCTCGAACATTCTGGCATTCATTGAGCCTGTCAGTGTTGATAGTGTCAACGGGTCTTACCTTGATAGCCTATAAATCGAGTACTGTTTCGATTGAGTTGGCAAACGCAAAAATAAATTTGTCTTCTGAGGTGTCGACTTCTACACAAGCCCTTGGTGAGGCGCTAGTTGAGGCTAAATCTGCAAAGTTAGACGCTGAAAGCAAATACCTTTTGCTGCTAGGGCAGGCTGATTCGCTTAAAGCACAACTCAAGAAATTCGGCGAGCAATCGGGTGAAGCAGGCGCTGACCCGACACGAATCTACGATCAATTTATCGCCGACTGTCCAGACTGCTTCAAATGGAAGGCTTTGCCTCAAGCTCTGCCCTTTAGCACATTCGACCAAAACATTGAAAAAGCGGAGAGTTCTTTAAAAAAACTGAAGGCACTACAGAATGGTATTCAGCCACTTCAGTGAGTATTACTGGACGAGCGCGGGTGAGGGAACGGGGAATAGGCTCCTCAGATCTATGAATTCGAGAAACGCCGAGCTCGAAAAGGAGTGCGTAATGTATAAGCGAATATTGAAGATGATTGCAGAGTTTGTGACCAATAACCCACTCGTGGTAAGAGTTGTCATGGGGAGTCCGTGGCTGCACCAATTCGTAAACAAGCTGATGATCAACACTCTGGTCAATAGCGCGCGTGCACGGCCTCATCCCTGGAGCACTCAGCACAGTTATACATCCTGGGACGCTTTGAGCGACAAGAGCTGGAGCGCGCGCCACCTACCCGCTGCTGGCCAGTGTGTCTACAAGAGCAGCGAGGCAGAGCTGAGCGAGTTGTTTCAGATGCAGGGAGAGCAAAAGCTCTGTGATAAATCCACATGTTTGTTCCCCGCCTTTGCCCAGCATTTGACAGACGGCTTTATACGGACGGTGATGCCGAGATCGGACGGCGGAGATGACAGGGTGCGGTTACGGAATACTTCAAATCACGAGATTGATTTGAGTCCGCTATATGGCCGCTGCAAATGCCATACAGACGCGCTGCGACTGAAGTCTGAAACTTGTGGGGAGAAGGGGCGCTTGAAGTCGCAATTTCTGTGGGTGGAAAGAAGTGAAAAAGACGAAGAGTTTGCGCGATTTCTATTCGATGGGGACGGTGAGTTCAGCGAAAAAGAATTTGAGGATTTGGATCCGCCGCTCAGCCTCTCGTCAGTCAGCGGAGACTCTGCGAAGTTACAGAGTCTGTTTGCCTTTGGTGGTGATCGGGCCAACGCTGCACCACAAGTTGCAATGATCAACACGCTGCTGTTGCGGGAACACAATCGCATCGCTGCGGAGCTCGAACGCGGAAACGCTGACTGGGATGATGAACGTGTTTTTCAAACGGCGCGAAACGCCCTTATTGCGATCTATATCAAAGTAGTGATTGAGGAATATATCAACCATATATCGCCCACGCGACTGCCTTTTATCGCTGATCCGGCAGTCGCGTGGACCGCAAAGTGGAATCGGCCCAATTGGATAACCACCGAGTTCAGCCTGCTCTACCGCTGGCATTCATTGGTGCCAACGAAGGTGCGCTGGGGTGGGCGGGAGTACTTGACCGAACAGACCATTCTCAATAATCAGCCACTTCTGCAAAACGGGCTCAAGAACTCCTTGTTAGACGTCAGTAGCCAGCCAGCGGCAAGGCTAGGCGTTTTGAATACCGTTCCAGCTCTTCTCAGTCTGGAGAGTAGTGCGATTCGGCAGGGTAGACTAATCGAGTTGAAGAGCTACAACAGTTACCGTGAATACCTCTCGCTGCCGAAAGTAGAGTGCTTTGAGGAAATCAGCTCGAATTCCAAAGTTGTGGCAGCATTAAATAAACACTATGACAGTGTTGATGATGTGGAATTTTATACAGGGTTGTTCGCGGAGGATCAGCAGCCAAATTCACCGCTGCCACAGATGTTGTTACTCTTGGTGGGCGTGGATGCATTTTCCCAAGCCCTGACGAACCCCTTGTTTTCCCGATCTGTTTTTAGCCAAGGGGCGGCGGTTTTTGGCGAGGCGGGTTTGCGTGCTTTTGAACAGACCAGTAGCCTGCTGGACATAGTGCAGCGCAACTGCGGCAGGGTCGAAAGTGCTGATTTTATCGGCATGACCCGGCCCGATTGGGAGCTGCGCGTGTGAGTGGCCCGACGGTGAGGGGATCAGTTCAATCTAAACTCTCGCTCGTTGCGCAGGGCCGGGACTCTCGTCCGGGCCTGTGTGACGAGCGCGAGATCAATTTCGGTTGTTGCTACTTCTTCAGCAATGCCGCACTCGACCTGTATCTCGCCCCAGGGGTCGATTATCAGCGAGTGGCCGTAACAGCCTTTCTCTGCCGTCCCGTGTTGTGCAGGGGCTATCACCCAGGCGCCATTCTCGATAGCGCGGGCTCTGAGCAGTGCATGCCAGTGCGCTTTGCCGGTAGTCTTGGTAAACGCTGCGGGCACAAAAAGTATGTCTGCGCCTGCCTGGGCGTAGGCGCGGAATAACTGCGGAAATCGCACGTCATAACAAATGGCCATGCCCGCTTTGCCGCCGCAACACGGGGTCATCACAGCCCGCTCCCCTGCGGTGAAGGTGTCGCTTTCTCGGAACCACTGGCCCTCACCCAGATCGACATCAAAGAGATTGATTTTGTCGTAGTAGGCCTTTATACAGCCCTGTTTATCGATGAAATAGCTGCGATTGAATTGTTGATCCTGCATCTGGATGCCGAGGGATCCAATCAGTATCTCGACGTGATTTTCACGGGCAAACTGTGGAAAGGCGGCCAGTGCGGGGTGCTGCGTTTCAGGCAATGAAATAGTGGTGGCGGGTGAGCTGCGTTGATCCATCCCCACGCAATTCTCTGGCAGTGTGATGAGCTGCGCGCCTTCGTCTGCTGCGCGTTGCATCAAGTCAAGGCAGCGGCGGGTGTCGTCTTCGAGGTCGGTGCTGGCGCACATTTGGATGATTGACGCCTTAAATAAACGGCTGCTGTTCAACACGGTTGGACCTCGGTTTGAATACTCTGAATTAATGCCAAGCTTATCAGAAAGGGATTCTACGTTTGTTGCCTCATTGCCGTGACAACGTGTCATGCAGCAGCGTTGAAAGCCGGGAAGCCTTGACGAAAACTCGATAGTGGAGGATATTTTATACACTTAAGGCGGGCTTGCAGAGCTCTGTTTTTCAGCATTGCAGTGATATAAACCGTGTTGACCGATCGATCTTATTATTCTTTTATGGCCCCGCTTTGGGGGTGTATTAATTTAAATTAGAGGGTAAAACATGCTTCATTCTCAGGTTTTTAATCGCACGTGTCTGGCCGCGGCCATGTCTCTTTCATTGGCCTCTGGGCTGCTTGTTACTACAGCTCAGGCCGCAGATGTCACCTTGAGAATGTCGCTGCAATTGCCGCTCAAAAGTCACCTCGGGCAGAATCTCAAGCTGTTTGAAGCAGAAGTTGAAGAAAAATCCGGCGGCGCAATAGACGTTGAAATATACGATTCCGCGCAATTATACAAAGACAAAGAAGTGCCCGCAGCGGTGGGTTCGGGCTCCATCGAGTCTGGCGTTGCATCTCTGACACGCTACGTCGGGGATATCCCTGCAGTCGACGTGTTCTACCAGCCATTTCTGCTGAGCAACACGGATAAGGTGCGGGCGGCGGTGGCCAAGGGCTCCACCATCCGTGATTCCATCGATGAGGCAATTCTTGACACAGGCTCCACCGTGCTCTGGTGGCAGGCCTACGGTGGGGCGATCATGCTCACCAACGGTGGGCCGCTGAAAACGCCCGCCGACATGCAAGGCAAGAAAGTCCGGGTATTTGGCAAGACACTCGGTGACTTTGTTACAGCAACCGGCGGCGCTCCGACGCTGATTTCGGGATCCGAGCAGTACTTGGCATACCAGCGCGGCACGGTTGACGTCGGCATGACGGGGGTTTCCGGGGTTAAATCACGCAAGCTCTGGGAGGTGATGGACACAGTCACGGTGACCAACCACGCGGACATAGAATTCATCGTGGTGGTGAACACCAAGTTCTGGGAAGGGCTGTCCGATGAGCACCGAGCCATCATCGAAGAGGCGGCAGCGCTGGCTGAGACAGATGTCAGGGACCGCGTTGCGGACATTGAGGCTGAGGCCTACGCGGCGGCTGAGGCCAATGGCATGACGGTCTACACGCCCACTGAAGCTGAGATAGCTGAGTGGGTTGCCGCCAGCAGTCCGGTCTACGATGCGTTCACCGAGAGTGCCGGTGAGCTGGGTGTCAAGCTGCTGGAAGCGGCGCGCGGCCTCTAGCCGCTCGCATCGCCGCTCTCTCCAGAGAGCGTGGGCTGGATCTGAGCATCGCTGATGCTTGGTTCTAGTCCGCGCTCTTTGCAGGGCTTCCAATGGGGTTATTTGTCGGGGTCTCATGCGCAGTTTTAATCTGCTCGTCGCCATGGCTGCGTCTGTCGCGGCCGTTTTGTTTGCGCTCGCCGGCGTGATGCTCAGTTATGAAGTGGTGGCGCGCTATTTTTTTTCCAGCCCGACTATTTGGGCCGCCGAGTTGTCCCAGCTGTGTTTGATCTGGGGCAGTTTTCTGGGCATGAGTTGGCTTTTGGCTGAGCAGCGCCATATCCGCGTTGACGCGGTCGCCTTTTTATTGCCGGAGCGGCTGCGGCGCTGTCTGGATGCATTCGCCATGGTGGTTGTCGCGCTGTTTGCGGTCATCGTCGCCGTGTGGGGCTTTGATATCTTCTTCGATTCATTTTCCAGGGGGCGCACCACGGGAAGCTTGCTCAACCTGCCCAGCTGGATCGCCGAATTGTCGATCCCCGTGGGCTTTATGTTGCTGTTCGCTCAGGCCCTGATAGAGACATTGCGGGCTTGGAAGGGTTTGCACAAACAAGCCTCGGTGCACGAGGTATGACCGTACTCATTATCCTCGGCAGCTTGTTTGGCCTGTTACTCATGCGTGTCCCTGTGGCCTTTGCGCTCGGCACGGTCGGTCTTGCCATGTTGTTGATCGGCGGCTTTTCCCCGCTGATGGCGCCGCAGTCCATGTTGTCCACACTGGACGGTTTCATTCTGTTGGCTGTGCCTTTGTTCTTGTTGATGTCGAACGTCTTGCTCAAGGGTGGTGTCGGCCAGGACTTGTTTGCCGCGGTACAGGCTTGGGTTGGGCACTGGCCCGGTGGGCTGGCGGTGGCGACCATCCTCTCCTGCGGCGTGTTTGCCGCTATCTCTGGCTCATCGGTGGCGACCGCCGCGACAATCGGCACGGTCGCTATCCCCGAGATGATATCGCGCGGCTACGACCGGCGCTTTGTCTACGGTTTGCTGGCCGCTGGGGGCACGCTGGGCATACTCATCCCGCCGTCTATCCCTATGATTGTCTACGGCTTTGTCACTGAAGAATCGGTCATATCCTTGTTTTTGGCCGGCGTTGGGCCGGGCTTGTTGTTGATCACCTTGTTTATCGGCTTCTCGATGATTTACGCTCGCTACTGGGGTGGTTTTGTCGATCAACCGGCGGCCGACTGGGCCACGCGCAAAGCCACCAGCAAGCGGGCGTTGCCATCAGTAGGGCTTGCAATGTTGATCATTGGCGGCATATACGCTGGCGCATTCACCCCCACAGAAGCAGCTGCGATTGGTTTCTCAGCCGCGGTCGTCATCACTGCACTGGTGTTGCGAACATTGACTTGGCGAGGCTTCAAAGAAGCCTGTGTCGAGTCCATGATCACCACGGTCGCCATCTTGTTGATCATCGGCGGGGCGAAAATATTCGGCAAGGCGATCGCGCTCTACCGAATCCCGCAAGACATATCTACCTTTCTCTCACAGGCAATCGACACGCCGCTGGTCTTTATTTTGGCGGTAACGGTGGTGTTGTTGCTGATGGGCCTGGTGTTCGAGGCACTGTCGATGGTGTTGATCATGACGCCGGTGTTGTTGCCCGCCGCGATGAACATGGGTTTTGATCCCATCTGGTTCGGTATCTACATGGTGATCATGGTGGAGTGTGCTTTGATCACGCCGCCGGTGGGGCTCAACCTGTACGTCATCCAGTCCGTGGCCAAAGCCCCGCTTGGCGAAGTGGCGCACGGGGTGCTGATGTTTTTGTGGTTGATGTTCATCACCGTGGCTGTGTTGTACGTCTGGCCGGATTTAGCACTGTATATCCCTTTTAAACTCTAAAAAAGGTGCCGGTCATGCCGGTGCTTGAGATAAAATCATGGAAGCTACAAACACGGGATTGTCGCCCGCCGCTGCGTTGCGAGGCTTGCTGGAGAAGCCAGAGTTGTTGGTCATGCCTTGCTGTTATGACGCGCTCTCGGCCAAATTGATTGAGCAGCAAGAATTTGCGCTGACATTTATGTCCGGCTTTGCGGTATCAGCATCGCGCATTGGTGCGCCTGATTTAGGCCTGATGTCCTACGCAGAGGTGCTCGATCAGGCGCGAAACATCACCGATGCGGTGGCTATCCCGCTGATCGCCGACGGCGACACGGGGTATGGCAATGCGATGAACGTGCGGCGTACGGTGTCGGGGTTTGCCAAGGCTGGCTGTGCCGCGGTGATGATCGAGGACCAGCTCGCGCCCAAGCGCTGCGGCCACACGCCGGGAAAGGCTGTGGTGGCGCGCGAGGAAGCGTTCGACCGCATACGGGCGGCGGTGGACGCTCGCGAGGCGGGCGCGGATATCTTGATATTGGCACGCACTGATGCGCGTCATGCGCACGGTCTGTCCGAGGCCATCTCGCGGGCGGCCGAGTTCCGCCGGCTGGGGGCGGATATTCTCTTCGTGGAGGCGCCGGCAGATGAGCGGGAGATGCGGCAAGTCTGCGATGAGCTGGAGGGGCCGATCATGGCAAATATTGTGGAGGGCGGCGCCACGCCGGATCTGCCTGCCAAGGTGCTCGAAGAGATGGGTTTTCGCATCGCTGCCTACCCGCTGACCCTGATGGCCGCGGCCATGCAGGGGATGGTCGCAGTGCTGGACGCGCTGCGCGATGATGCGCCACGAGAGCCCTTGCTGATGGATTTCAAAAACCTGCGTCAGCGCATCGGCTTCGATGACTACTACCGGACATCGAATCAATACGACAGCTCCCAGCGCGAGGGAACGCGCGAGCGTTAATCGCGGCGCGGGTGGCCTCCACGCATTGCGTTGGGCTCCAAGACGGGCTACGAGTGCGGTGACAGTTCGAAGGCCGTCGATAGAGCGTATTCGGCGATTGCCTGTGGGC
>JAWSVD010000580.1:0-1862 GCA_033852095.1 Granulosicoccaceae bacterium
TTAAACGCTCATTTAACAAAAAGACACCGCCGTGCCCAAAATCGGAATGGCCGCAGTTCGCAAGCCTCAGCTGATCGACGCCACCCTGTGCGCCATCAATGCAGTGGGCCTGAAACAAGCCAACGTGACCTTGATCAGCCAGTACGCAGGTGTTACGCCCGCCGTGATCAACCACTATTTTGGTGGCAAGGCCGGCCTGCTGGACGCCACCATGCGGCACGTCATCTCGCAGCTGTCGGTCGCTGTGCGCGCACGCCTGGCGGAACAATCGAGCGACGACGTTGTGGCGCGCGTATTGGCAGTGGTGGACGGCAACTTCAGCGAGGCGCAGATTGAGAGCAAGGTGGTCAAGACCTGGCTGACCTTCTGGGCCCAGGCCATGCATGAGCCCACGCTCTACCGTTTGCAGCGCATCAACGAAAGGCGCCTGCTCTCCTACTTGCGGCGCGAGCTCAAGGCCGCACTGCCGCACCAACAGGCTGTGTTTGTCTCGCAGGGCATTGCCGCCTTGATCGATGGCCTGTGGCTGCGCGGCGCGCTCAGCCCCCAGGGCATAAACCACAGCCTCGCCCGCCGCTTGTGCCGCGATTATTTGCTACTGCAGTTGCCAGCCCACTACCGCCATCAACACCTCAGCCTGATCAGCGCACGCTGATCGCTGCAACCCACAGGATTTACCATGAGCAATAGCTACGATTACATCATTGTTGGCGCAGGCAGCGCCGGCTGCGTGCTGGCGGATCGGCTCAGCGCCAGTGGCGAGCACACGGTGCTGCTGCTGGAGAAAGGCGGCAGCGACAGACACATCTTTGTGCAGATGCCCACGGCGCTCTCCTACCCCATGAACATGGAGCGCTTTACCTGGCAGTTCCACGCCGAGCCAGACGCGGGCATCGACGACCGGGTGCTGCACTGCCCACGCGGCAAGGTGCTGGGCGGCGGATCGTCCATCAACGGCATGGTCTACGTGCGTGGCCACGCCTGCGATTTCGATCAATGGGAAACACTGGGCGCCGCCGGCTGGAGCTACCAGGATTGCCTGCCCTACTTCAAGCGCACCGAGAGCTGGATAGGCGGCGGCGATACGCACCGCGGCGGCGAGGGCCCGCTGGCCACCAACAACGGCAACGACATGCAGCTCAACCCGCTCTACAACGCCTTCATCAAGGCGGGCGTGGACGCGGGCTACCCCGAGACAAAAGACTACAACGGCGAGCAGCAAGAGGGCTTTGGCCCGATGCACATGACGGTTAAAAAAGGCGTGCGCTGCTCCACCGCCAACGCGTACCTGCGGCGCGCACTGAAGCGCCCCAACCTCACCCTGCTGACAGGCGTGCACAGCCGCAAGCTGATCCTGGAAGAGAAAAAGGCGACGGGCGTTGAGTTTGACCGCAAGGGCAAGACACAACAAGCCTACGCCGGCACCGAAGTGATTCTCGCCGCTGGTTCCATCGGCTCGCCGCAGCTGTTGCAGCTCTCGGGCATTGGCCCAACGGCGGTACTTGAGCAGGCGGGTGTCACGCTTGTACACGAGCTTCCCGGCGTCGGCCAGAACCTGCAAGACCACCTCGAGGTGTATTTTCAGGTGCACTGCAAGCAGCCCATCACCCTCAACAACAAGCTCGACTGGTTCAGCATGGGCCTGATCGGTGTACGTTGGATCCTGGCCAAGTCAGGCTTGGGCGCCACCAACCATTTTGAATCCTGTGGGTTCATACGCTCGCGCGCCGGGCTGAAATCCCCCGATATTCAGTACCATTTCTTGCCCGCCGCCATGCGCTACGACGGCAACGCCGCGGTCAAGGGACACGGTTATCAGGTACACGTTGGCCCCAACAAGCCCAGCAGCCGCGGCCACGTCA
>JAWSVD010000109.1:0-12651 GCA_033852095.1 Granulosicoccaceae bacterium
GAAAAGGACACCACCGACCGGCCCAGATCAAAAACATCGTCGCTGAGGCCGTTGACGAATCCATTGATCTGTTCTTTGCTGAGGTTCAAGGTGGGGTAGAGCTCAGGCAGCTGCAACAGCGCCTGCTGGCCGCGGCCGATCATGCGCGGCAACTCCTGAAAGAGCTGCGTCACCTGCTGAAATAACAGCGGGCCCACGACCACAAACAAACCCAACATCAGCACCAGAAAGGCGATCAGCACCAAGGAAGCTGAGATCCCGCGCGGCGTGCCGACGCGGTCCATGTGGCGCACCACGCCTTCCAGCAGATAGGCACAGATTCCGGCAATCAACAACGGCGCCAAAATATCGCCAAAGAGCAGAATAACCGTGGTGGTGATCACCAAAAACAGCGCGAGAATCACCGACTGCGGGTCGGAGAAATGCCGCTGGTACCAAGTTTGAATTAGTTCTATCACAGGACGGTTTGATCCACTCAAGCGTATTGGGGTTAGTGTGTGGCGCCAAAGGCTTCGCGCCAGCGTCTTTTAGTTGTCGACCTGTTCAATTACCGCCGCGCGGCTGCGGGCAGCACTCTCGCTTCCGGGCGATACGCCGCCTCTGTTGAACAGACCATGATGGTTAGACTTTACTTGTCCTGTCGTACTGAAGCCAGCCGCAATCAACAAACCAGTCGCGCGCGCTGGTAGCGCTCGGCGAAAAAACGCTCCAATTCGTCGATCAATTGACGCGCCGTCTTGTCGCGCATGGCCGAACCGTCCAGTATCGCCAGCGAGGCCTGCGCCTGCAGCGCCTCTACATCCAGCATATGGTACACCCGTGACAAACGGGTCAGCGCCCCGGTCACGGTCTCACTGTCGGGGGAATCTTCAAACTCCGGCACCGCCAGCACGCCATCTGGCAAGAGCAGCTCTCCCTCCGCCAAGGAGCCGCCAGAGCGCTGAAACAAAAAATCCGCGTAGTCGAGCAGATTGCGCTGCTGCTGATGGCCCAGCGCCTGATGTATGCGCAGTAAGCGCCCTTCACTACCTTGTGTGTTCACGACAATCCCTCGTCCGCTGCAGCGCTAATTCCGGCGCCTGTGTAAGTGTGGCTCTCGCCCGTCAATAATTGTATCAATGCAAAGCCAGTTCCAATTTATGTCTTCGCCTGCTCTATGGCCCACATTACCTAAAGGCAAGCTTTGCCCTAGCCGCTAACAGCTCTGCAAACACGGCCTCTGCACAACTTGCTGTGTGCGTTTTGCGCTGGCTCATAGCCGCTTTCCCCCTCGCTTCGGAGCAGTCTACCCATGTCGCAGTACTTTGTTGGCAGGCAACCAATATTCGACCGCACGCTCAAGTCCATTGGCTATGAACTGCTCTTCCGTACCAGCTCCACGGCGACGATGGCGGGCCCCCTGGACGGCGACATGGCGACCTCTAGAGTGTTGACCAACGCCGTCTCGGAATTTGGCTTGGACAGTTTAGTCGGGGACAAGCTCGCATTTTTCAATATGACTGAAAAATTCTTGAGCGAGCCAGAAATGGTGTCTTTTCTGCCGCCCGAGCGGGTCGTGCTCGAAGTGCTGGAAGACGTTGCCGTCACTGAGTCGGTGGTCAAGGGTGTGCAGTCACTGGTCAAGAGTGGCTACACCATCGCGCTGGATGATTTCATCTACAGCGATGCGCACAAACCGCTGCTCGCCGTGGCCAAACTGGTCAAATACGACTTCACGCAAACGCCCGCCGAGCCCCTCGCCGAACGCATCGCCATCGACCACGCCGCCGGGCGCGAGGTGCTGGTTGAGCGCATAGAGACAGCGGAAGAGTTCGAGGCCTTGCTCGCGCTCGGCGTGGATTATTTCCAGGGCTATTTTTTCGCCAAACCCACCACCCTGTCGACCACGGGCGTGCCGTCCAACAAACTGATGATCCTGCAGCTGCTGGCACTGGTCAATGACCCCTCCACTCAGCTGGAAGAAATCGTTGCCGCCCTGTCCAAGGACGTGGGCCTTTCAGTCAAAGCTCTGCGCTACGTCAACAGCGCCGGCACCGGCTGCAGCGTGGAGATCGAATCCATCAAACAGGCCGCAGCACTGCTGGGCCGTAGCACTTTGCGCAACTGGGTCAGCGTCATCGTGATGGCGGGCATGGACGACAAGCCGCTGCAGCTGGTCAACATGGCCCTGTACCGCGCCAAATTTTGTGAACTCATGGGCGAACAACTCAAGCTCAGCTCCGCCGATTCCTGCTTCACGGTCGGCATGCTGTCACTGCTCGACGTGATGACAGACACTCCGCTCGAGGTCATACTCGAGCAGCTCACGCTCAGCGATGAGATCAAGTCCGCACTGCTCGGCGACGACAGCCCCATGCACGGCTTGCTGCAGCTGGCCATCGCCCTAGAGCGCTTCGAGCCGGACAACGAAGGACCGGAGGCCACTGACGAAGCGCTGCAGTGTTATTTGAACGCGATCGAGTGGGCCGACGAAGCCCTGTCGATGGCCAATTCCTGAGCCATCGCGGGTTCCCCGCGACCAAACCACTGACACAAGCCGCTGACACGGGCGGCTGCTCTGGCGCATAATGCCGCTTTGTAATTAATAGAGCAGAGCCCGAATCCATGCGCGTCAGCCAATTCCCCCTTTCCACTCTCCGTGAGACCCCCGCCGACGCGGAGCTCATCAGCCACCAGCTGATGCTTCGTGCCGGCTTGATCCGCCGACTGGCCTCGGGCCTCTACACGTGGCTGCCGCTGGGCCTGCGCGTGCTGCGCCGCGCCGAGAACGTGGTGCGCGAAGAGATGAACCGCAGCGGCGCGCTGGAGGTGCTGATGCCCGCTGTGCAGCCCGCTGAGCTGTGGCAGGAATCCGGTCGCTGGGAGAAATACGGCCCTGAACTGCTGCGCTTCACCGACCGCCACCAGCGCGAGTTCTGTTACGGCCCGACCCATGAAGAAGTGATCACTGACATCGCGCGCAACGAGCTGCGCAGCTACAAGCAACTGCCCATCAACTACTACCAAATCCAGACCAAGTTCCGCGATGAGATCCGTCCGCGCTTCGGCATCATGCGCTCGCGTGAGTTCATCATGAAAGACGCCTACTCCTTCAGCATCGACGAAGCGGGCCTGCAAGCCACCTTCGACACTATGCACAGCGCCTACTGCAATGTCTTCGATCGACTCGGCCTGCGTTACCGCCCCGTGGAAGCAGACGGCGGCTCTATTGGCGGCAGTAAATCAACCGAGTTTCATGTGCTGGCCGACGCCGGTGAGGACGCCATCGCCTGGTGCCCTGATTCCGACTACGCCGCCAACATAGAAATGGCCGAAGCCCTCGCCCCCACGGCGGAGCGCGCTGCGCCAAGCGAAGACATGCACCTCGTCGACACGCCCAAAGCCAAAACAATCGCGGCACTGGTTGAACAGCACGGCCTGGCCATCGAAAAAACCGTTAAGACACTGATTGTCGACGCAGAAGAAGGCATCGAGGGCGGGCTGATCGCGCTGATGGTGCGCGGCGATCATGAGCTGAACGAGATCAAAGCCGAAAAGATCGAAGGTGTGGCGATACCACTGACCATGGCCGACGACGCCAAGGTCCGCACAGCGGTTGGCGCGGGTTTTGGCTCGCTCGGCCCGGTTGAGCTGCCCATGCCCATCATCATCGACCGCGCGGTCGCGGTGATGAGCGACTTCGGCGCTGGCGCCAACGTGGACGGCAAACACCACTTCGGCATCAACTGGGAGCGCGACCTGCCCCTACCCACTGTCGCCGACATTCGCAACGTGATCAGCGGCGATGCCAGCCCCGACGGCAAGGGTAAGCTGGAGATCGTGCGCGGCATTGAAGTGGGCCACATCTTTCAGCTCGGCCAGCAATACAGCAAGGCGCTCAACTGCAACGTGCTGGACCTCAACGGCAAAAGCGCCCTCTTGCACATGGGTTGTTACGGCATCGGCGTGTCCCGCGTGGTGGCCGCGGCCATCGAGCAAAACAACGATGACAAGGGCATCATCTGGACCGGTGAGCTGGCGCCCTTTCAAGTGGCACTCTGCCCTATCAATATGGCGAAATCTGAGCGCTTGCGCGACGCGGCCGAGGCCCTCTACGCTGAGCTGCAAACAGCCGGTTTTGATGTCTTGTTTGACGACCGCAATCTGCGCCCAGGAGCGATGTTTGCCGATCAGGAGCTGATCGGCACACCGCATCGGGTCGTGCTATCCGACCGCGGCCTCGACGAGGGTGTCTTTGAGTACAAGTCGCGCACTGGCGAGGAAGCGCAGAAACTGCCGCTGGAAGACTGCATCTCCCTGCTGCGCGATTTCTGCCCTGCCCGAGTTTAATCCAAGTATTGCAGAGCTCAGCGGCCCTTTGCCGCTGATCAGCCGATAACTGCAGCTCCGAACTATTCGGGGCTTTTTTCGCTGGCCGGTCGGGCTTCTTCGCTCAGCGGTTGCGGCTGATCAATACGCGCCGACCCAATGCCCACTGCGGCTAAGCGCTCCACCAAAGCCTCGTCCAAGTCATAGCGCTCAGCGCCGTTCTTTTGTTGTTGTCTGGCGACCATCTCGGCTGCGTGCAGATCCGCAAACTTGCCCGAAGCACCAAAAGCCACCTGGATAAACACCCGATCTTGAATGCCGCGCAACTTGCGCTCCAGTGCCCAGAGCTTCTGCGCCCAATCGACGGGCAACACCTTAAACAACAGCTTGGTTGCCAGCACCGGTGTGACGCCGTTGTGCCACACGCGCTGATCAAAGACCGCTAGGGAACCGGCAGCAGGCTGCAGCGCCCCGTGGATGAAATAGCGGTAGATCCGGGTCAATGCACCTTGCACCCCGCTTTCCTCATGACTGCCGCGCTGATACCGCAGCGCCGTCTTGTCGTCGCGGTGGTCCTGCAGATAAAAGGCAAATTTATACAGTCGGTAGGGCTCTTCACCCTTTGCAGGCCAGAAATTTGTATCGGCCGCTGCATCCTTGGGCGCAATGGAGTCCCTGTGCCAGCCGGTGAAGGTATTGTGCAGTATGTCTGAGTGGTGCACATACACGGCGTCATCACCGATCACCGCGCGCACAAGCTCGCTCAACAAAGTTTCGTTGATGATCCACTGGATCTCGGGGACTAGATTGAGCGCGTCATTGCGTGTATTGCCGCCGTTATAACGTTTGCCCGAGCGGGAGAGGTGCAAGAGAATTTGCTGCCGCAAACGCTGTACCTGCTGCTCATCAAGTACATTGTCAAAGACACACACACCGTCTTCAGCCAGTGCTTCTAGCTTCTTGTCCAACAGATCCATATGTATCTCCAGCCTCCAAATTCCCTAGGGAAAGCCCAAACAAGTCCATCCCGGACACTTCGACGTCAAAGTATTAGCCGACAACCACAATCACCTAGTGCGGCCGAAGGGCCGGAAATCTAAAGCAGCTGGATATAGAGCGAAGAAGGCTCCCAAGCGCCGAAATGCAGAGCGGCGCATGGACGCAGCAATAAAAAACCACTGCAAGCAATTGGTTTTACAGATGAATTTAGAATCATTGACGATTAATTAGAGGCGATACGAGCGGCCGAAAACGAATTTTTGCAGCCGTGCAGCAATACCCAACTGTAATGCATCACAGGCCACGAAAATGGAGCTGAAGGCGCCGAGTATTTACTGCCCCACGCTTAGATATGCGTTTGACGCAGCGCACCTTTGAAACCCTATATAAAAACCAGTGATAAGAAGCAGGGACGCAAGTGACTAAGGCAGGGATTTCATCTAAACGAGCAGGTGAAAAATGTATTTCCACCTGCCCGCGACCCTAAGAACATCCAGGACGGACAACAGAGGGTTTTCTTAAGACACAATAAACGGCCTTTATGCCGCCTTTTGCTGCTCAACAACAAGGGACTGTATGTGGGCAATGCCCTGATCAGAATTGAGAAAGGTCATCGGTCGCATGCCCGTGTCTATCGCGGCCTGACAAATGGATTCCGCCTCTGTTGCGGTCAAACGCCGGGGGCTGCCGTGCCATTGGGTAAAACAATCAAAGCGGAAAGGGGCGCGCAAGCTGGGGGCGCTGGCCAGATACAAACGATTGTTTTCATCGACAACCCAGTGACACTGAGAGAGATCTATCATTTACACTGCTCTATAGGTGTTGATTTCATCGCCCAGTATTAAGGCGTGAAAATAGAAAAACTGCCGAATGGGAATGGTATCGTCTTACTACATGCGATCTTTAGAGCTGGTTTGGATTAATTAGGCCACACCAGCAGCGGGACCGCGGTGACAGCAACAAAGGCACCAGAGCTTTGACGCTGAAGTATTGGCAATACCTGTATCGAGCGATAACCCGTGCGACCACTGGCCTATAAACGGCCCGGAAAACACGGCACTCACGCGCATACACCTGCATTTGCACCGCATGTGAGAGCGCCGTTCTAGGTGCATGATCGCCCCCAGATGGGCCTTTAAGCAGCTCCAGCGCATGCCGATACTGTTTAAACATTCCATATTGTTGATACCCCAGATGCGTTTAGTTTCTAGGATCTTGTATACAATCGCAGCAGCAGGCGCTGTGCTCTGCTCAATGGCCGCGCAGGCAGAAAATCCTGTCCGCTATCAGCAGCTCTATCTACAAACAGGGCTAGATCAACAAATGCTCAGTTTGTGGACAGAAGTAGACGCTGAATATAAGGCGCTGCAAAAGAAAGCCATTAAAACAACGGCCGATCAGAGCGCATCTGCGTCGTCTCTTATACAATCACATTTCTCAGAATTAGCGCTGCGCAAAACTATAATCGCCACCTGGCAACAGCAACTGGGGCAAAGTGATATCGAGCAAATTTCACAGTGGCTATCCTCGGTCAAAGGCAAAGCCATTACGCAAGCTGAAATAGAAGCCGCTCTGTCCTCAGACGATGAATACGCCACTTACTTCAGCGCACTGAAAAACGATCCGCCTTCCAAGGCGCGCATGCAACTGCTGCGGCAATTAGACAAGGCCGTACACGGCAGTGCCGCGAGCACCGATCTCGGCATCCAGATCAATCTCGCCGCGTACAATGCGCGACTCGGCGCCGGCCTGGCACCCGATGAGGCCATCAGCCCCGCGCAGCAAGCGAGCGCACATGAGCAGGACCGATCATTAATACAAGCGATCATCGGACAGGATCTGCTGAGGCATAACCTATTCAGCTACCGCGATATCATTGACGATTCCCTGCGTGACTATATCGCCTTCGCCAACTCGCCCAGCGGACAGCGCTTCCATCAATCAACCTTTTCCGCCACCCGCGCCGCCCTGCAGCACGCCAGCCAAAAGCTGCAGAGCGCACTTGCACAACCAACCCATCCCGCCCCTTTACTTGCCACCAGCGATTGAGCCACTGCCCATGCGATATCACAGCAAACATTTCGTCGCCGTTTTAGTGTCACTCAGCACGGCCTGCTTTGTCTTCTTTTCCTACGGCAGCAGTGTTGCAGCGGATGGCACCGCCCGCACGCCGCAACCGCGGACAGTGAATCCGGCATTGGGACAGAGCGTCGACAACGCGGGTTTTTCTTATGCCGTCACCCGAGTGACGGACAGCACCAGCCGCAAGCAGGTGGGTGCGGAGTTCGTAACAAAGACCGACTACTCACGCATTCAAGCTGAGAACAGCGATGGCTCTCAACTGCTGGTGCTGGCTACCAACGACGACGGGCTGTTGCAATACGCTCTTGTGAACACACGCGATCTGCGCACCACCTTGATTGTGCTGCCCGCCAGCAACATCTCGGGCATCTCTTGGTTGCACGACGAGACAGAGGCCCGTTGGCACCCGAACGAGCCTGATGTCATCCGTTTTATCAAAGGCCAAAACTCTTATGTGGGCGGCCTGCAGGTCTACGAATACAACACCCGTAAGCGGAAAGTTAAATTGCTCGCCGACCTGCGTGGCAAGCTGCCAGCGCACTGGGGCAAAGAACTGTACGGCATGACCCACCACGAGGGAGAGTACAGCCGCGACGGCAATCGGCTGGCCTGGGCCATTGAATCGGGGCACAACAACAGCGAAGAACCGGTGGGTTATGTTGCTTTCGATCTGCGGGGCGGCGGCAAGGTGCTGGGCACGCTGGACCACGACGGCCGCAACCACGACCACCTCAGTATCTCGCCATCAGGTGAATACGTGGTGATCTCCGCACAAGACAAGACCAGCGCCTACCCGGTGGACTTCTCCACAGAACAAGTGCTGATGTGGGAAACCCAGCATTCCGACCTGTGCACCACCCCGACAGGCGTGGACTGTTATGTCAGCGTGTCCTTTGATGACACCGAAAACCCCGAGTACGGCTGGATCTACGTGGAAGAGCTGGGCAGTGGCAAACGCACGCGGCTGATCGATGTGTTTGGCCTCGGCAATACCTCGCTGCACTTGTCAGCCAGGTCTTTTAAACGACCGGGCTGGGCGCTGCTATCGACTTACAACTGCGCAGCCGGGGACAGCCACGAGCGCGCCACTGCACTCTGCGATCGCATTTCCTTGATTGAGCTGTCAAGCCAAGCCCGTGTTATCCCGCTCGCGTGGACCCAGAGCAGCGGTGAAAACTACTACCGTGAACCGCACGCGTCCCTGAATGCGGACGGCAGCCGCGCCTATTTTAATTCTGATTGGGGCAATGCAAAGCAAGTGGATGTCTACCGAATTGATATTCCAAGTGCGGCTTACCGATAATAAAAAGGATAGAAACACTTCAAATAGATTAACTTTTAACAATATTTTGAATTAATTTCGCGCTAAAGCTATTTTACGCCCGTAAATTGCTAGGTTTGAATCGGCTCACTAACATTCAGGAATAAACCGATGACCGCCACGCGAAAAGTCGCTAAGAAATCAAACAAGGCAACTGCAACCAAAAGCACTGCCGCTGTACGTAAAGCTCCCGCTAAAAAGGCAGCTGCTAAAACTGCAGTGAAAAAAGCACCCGTCAAAAAGGCCGCCGTGAAGAAAGCCACTGCAAAGCCAGCTGCCAAGAAAGCCACTGTGCGCAAGACGCCTGCTAAGAAAGCCGCCGTTGCCAAGACAGCCATGAAAAAAGCATCGGCCAAAAAAGCGGCCGTGAAAAAGACAGCTGCAAAGCCCGCCGCCAAGAAGGCCACTGTTCGCAAGGCACCTGCTAAGAAAGCCGCTGCTGCCAAAACTGCAGTAAAAAAAGCGCCAGTCAAAAAGGCTGCCGTGAAGAAAGCAGCTGCAAAGCCTGCCGCCAAGAAAGCCACTGTTCGCAAGGCACCTGCTAAGAAAGCCGCTGTTGCCAAGACTGCAGTGAAAAAAGCGCCCGTCAAAAAGGCAGCCGTGAAGAAGGCAGCTGCAAAGCCTGCCGCCAAGAAGGTCACTGTTCGCAAGGCTCCCGCTAAGAAAGCCGCTGCTGCCAAGACTGCAGTGAAAAAAGCGCCCGCCAAAAAAGTCGCCGTGAAGAAGGCTGCTGCAAAGCCCGCCGCCAAGAAAGCGACTGTTCGCAAAGCACCTGCTAAAAAAGCACCTGCTAAGCGCACAGCTGTGAAGCGCGCTACAAAGAAATAACACCGTCAGCATCGACAGTGTCCACCGCTCCACGGCAACGTGAGAGCGGTTTTTTTTGGGCTTTTTCTGCCGACCCTTCGCCGCTTAGCTGACTGTCTACTGGCTAAAATCTGCTCAGCTCCTGCCCCTAAACGGCACCAGAGCGGCCGCTCACGCAGAGATTCGCCGTGAAGATCAAAGCCTCGTCGACAGGCTAGCCGATCAGATCAACCCGTCGCTTTCGGCTCGTTTCCCCATAACAACGCGAAGAACTAGACGCATCTGTTAAACTGCGCAGCGCGAAACCCTGTCCTTCAAGAGAATTCCCCCATGTCCCTGGTCCGTCTCACCGACGTGCAACTTGCCTTCGGCGCCGATCCCGTGCTCGACCGTGCCAACCTCAACATTGATGCCGGCGAATGCGTCGCTCTTATCGGCCGCAACGGCGCGGGCAAATCCAGTCTGATGCGCCTGCTCAGTGGCGAGCTACAACCCGATGGCGGCCAGCTGGTCCGCAAGACGGGCATGCGCACTGCACTGTTAGACCAGTCAGTGCCCACAGGTGACGACGAGCGCAGTATCGCCTCGATGGTGGCTACGGGCCTGGTCGAAGGCGGTCAGCAAGTCTCTGATTACCTGAGCAAGATCGACGACCCCGACATCGACATGGACGCACTGCAGAAGATGCACGATGCCCTTGATGCCTGCGACGGCTGGCGCGGTGAGCAAAAGGTGCAAGCCATCCTCAGCCGCCTCGGCCTGCCAGGCGAGTCCAGCTTTGGCAGCCTGTCGGGCGGGATGAAACGCCGCGTGATGCTGGCACGCGCCCTGGTCGGCGAGCCAGATTTATTGCTGCTGGACGAGCCCACCAACCACCTCGACATCGCCGCTGTCGAACAGCTCGAAGAAACCGTGCGCGGCTTCGCGGGCTCCGTGCTGCTGATCACGCACGACCGTGCCTTCCTGCGCAAGCTCGCCAATCGGATTTTGGATCTGGATCTGGGCAAGCTCACCAGCTGGCCCGGCGACTACGACACCTACCTCACGGGCAAAGCTGCAGCGCTCGAAGCGCTGGACCGCGAACACGCACAGTTCGACAAGAGACTCGCCGACGAAGAGCGATGGGTACGCCAAGGCATAAAGGCCCGCCGCACCCGCAACGAAGGCCGCGTGCGCGCCCTCGAAGCCATGCGCCGCGAACACGCCAAACGCCGCAATGCCGTGGGCACCGCCAAAGCCAAGCTGCAAGAAGGCGAGCGCTCAGGGGCCAAAGTGGCCGAGTTCAAAGAGCTAAGCTTCATCTTGCCCGACGGTCGCGTGCTCATCGACAAGCTCGACCTGCTGGTGCAGCGCGGCGATAAAATAGGCCTGATCGGCCCCAACGGCGTGGGCAAAACCACCCTGATCAAACTGCTGCTCGGGCACCTCGAGCCCACCAGTGGCAACGTCGAGCTCGGCACCAAACTCGACGTCGCCTGGTTTGACCAGCATCGCCAAGCGCTCAACGAAGATCAAACTGCACAAGAGAACATTTCCAGCAGCGAGTTTGTCACCATCAACGGCGAGCCGCGCCACGTGCTCAGCTACCTGCAGGATTTCCTCTTTGCGCCGGCCCGCGCCCGCGCCCCTATCCGCCGCTTGTCCGGCGGTGAGCGCAACCGCCTGCTGCTGGCCAAACTGTTCGCCAAACCCAGCAACCTGCTGGTGATGGACGAACCCACCAACGACCTAGACGTCGAGACACTCGAGCTGCTCGAGAGCCTATTGGTGAACTACAAAGGTACCCTGCTGCTGGTCAGCCACGACCGGGACTTCCTCGACAACACCGTCAGCAGTACGCTCGCCTTTGAAGGCAACGGCCACATCGCCGAGTACGTCGGCGGCTACAAGGACTGGCTGCGTCAACGCCCCGAGCAAAAGCCCAGCAAAGCCTCCAAAAAGGCCGCGACAGCCAAAGCGGCTGCACCTGCACCAGCACCCCTGTTTGTCGCCAAAACAAAGAAAAAGCTCAGCTACAAAGATCAGCGCGAACTCGACGAGCTGCCGGCCAAAATAGAAGCCATGGAAGCGGAGATGGCGACAGCACAAAGTGCCGTGGCTGACCCTGATCTGTACAAAAAGAACCCGGACGCCTATCAGCAGGCCAATAAGGACATGGAACGTTTGGGCGAAGAAATATTGACTGCCATGGCCCGCTGGGAATCGTTGGAAGAGCAGTAGGGTTAAAAGCTCAGCACGTTAAAACGCGAAGGAATGACATGGGCAAAGAATACGTTTTGATCCAGCTAAATAAAGAAGAAAAAGCGCAGATTTTAGAGAAGGCGAGCTTTTTTATCTTCGACAAGACCACAGAAGCGGACCTCAACAACGGCCGAAAGAAGAACATTCGCTTCGACAAGTCCTCCCTGGTAGAAATCATCGGAGAGCTTTGTTACTACTTCAATCGCAGCGACGACGACCGCGAATTCCAGGTGCTCGATGAACTCATCTCACACCTGGAGTGCCACGTCTGAAGCGCTGGCTGGGCATCTAAACTCGCACCGCGGCCTAATACTGAAGCCTCACCCTCACTCGCTCATCCCCGGGGCGCGGGTGGCGCCGCGGGAGCGCTCTCTGCTGAGGCCGTCACACTTGTTCTCAAACAACGGCATACAGGTCGCCTGAAAGCACCACATCTCCGCGCGCAATCGTGTAAACTCCGCGCAGATTCGAGGTTCTCTGCCGCACCAGCGCCAAGAGAAGCAAAAGGGAATGGGGTTTAAACCCCCAACTGCCCCCGCAACTGTAAGTGAATTGAAACGACCAGCGCCACAGTGGCGGTGGATCGATACAGGTTTAGGCCTGCTTATTCACGAGTCACGACACCTGCCTCGATCATTGTTATCAACTTGCCAAACGGGGTGTTTTGGCCAGGTGGAATATTTCCCTGCGCAAGCACGTCCCCGCACAGAGACCCCCACCGAGCTCCCCCGCAATCGATTGACTGGGAGCTATTGCGTGATCCGATTGACCTGCACGGCTGCCCTGTTGCTCAGCTGCTTCCCCGCTGCCGCGGACACACTCGCGCCGATCACCGTCGAGGCTGAAGAGCTGCAAGTAGGCGATACGCCCCGCGTGGGCGATGTGGTGTTGGA
>JAWSVD010000012.1:0-3285 GCA_033852095.1 Granulosicoccaceae bacterium
AGAGTAAACTGCACGCCATCATTCCGGCGGCAGGCATAGGCGCTCGCATGGGCGCCACTATCCCCAAACAATACCTGCCGCTCTGCGGCGAGCCCATGCTGGCGCAAACCCTGCGCCGCATCATCGCCGTGCCCGCGCTCGATCAACTCATCGTGGTGCTCAGCGCCAATGACGGCCACTGGGCCGACATCGACCCCTGCTTACAAGCCCGTGTACAACGCGTAGACGGCGGCACCGAGCGCTCAGATTCCGTGCTCGCCGGCCTGCGACACCTGGCCACCACCGCACAGCCCGATGACCTGGTGCTGGTGCACGACGCCGCGCGCCCCTGTGTGCTGCTCGAAGACATCGAGCGGCTGATTGCCACTGTGCGCCAAGACCCTGCGCGTGGTGGGCTGTTGGCGGCGCCTGTGCGGGATACGATGAAGCGGGGTGATGCGCAGAATCGGGTGCTTTGCACCGAGTCTCGGGAGTTGCTTTGGCATGCTTTGACGCCGCAGTTGTTTGAGCTTGGGGTGTTGTTGGATGCGATGACGCGGGCTGTGGCTGCTGGGGTGGGGCTGACTGATGAGGCTTCGGCTGTGGAGTGGGCGGGTGGGGCGCCTGTGTTGGTTGAGGGCAGTGGGGATAACGTGAAGGTGACACGCAGTGGGGATTTGCGCTTGGCCGGCTTGTTGTTGGGCGGGGTTGGATAAGCCAGACTAACGACGGACAGGTGTGTCGAAATATTAGCGCTGTGGTGATTGCGCTTATGACTAGAATTCGGCTATCCGCTGATTACCTGCGCTTATTGCTCCGCTGTAGCTCCATTCCCGCTGCTAGGTATCTGAAGTTGTCCAGCGCTAAATCAAACTGCTGCCATCGTCTCTTCGATGCCTGTATTTTCTGGTCTTGCCTCGGAATTGATAAGTTGATACCGAGCTCATTTTGCAATGAATGAAGAGATCGAATAACCGGTGCGTCAATGATCGAGAGATTGAACTCCTCTGTTAATTCATTGATTTGGTTTCTGGCCTGTTGCGTGCGACCTGATAAAAAGTTGTAACGAGCCCAATTGAGTTTGTTGTTAAGGCTTGCAAATTCATAAAGTAGATATTCATCAGATGCGCTGAGATATGAGCGAATCATTTTGTCATCGCAACCGATGTCCATTAAATGACCGGCTGCATGGAGGGGGACCAGACATTGGTTTGTTTCTACATATTTAAGTGTCCCATTAATGAGATGTTGGTATTCGCGTAGATATTCGATTCGTATGTCCGCGTTTCCAGTCATCCGCGTGGATTGGAGAATTGCAAACTGACTACGTTGTCTTAGTGCTTCATCGTCCAGTTGCTCAGCTATGCTGTATGCCATAAATGAGCAGGTTTGAGCACGGTGGTGTTGGTCGAGTTTGTTCAAACCAAAAAAGCACTCTTTCATCACAACCCATTGGTCATACGGTACACACGCATGTCCCATTGCTTCGATAATGGCGGATAGGCATATGTCTTCACGTCCAGCTATTATGTTTTGACGAAATAAGTACAGTGAGCTGCAAAGCTTGTTTTTAACATCGCACATTGCTGAGGAAAAATACTGATGAGTTTCTGGCGCGGAGCTCAGGCCTGAAATACACAAGAAATCTATCATCGATACATAGTCAGGGTCAGACTTCAGTTTTTCCAATTTTTCAGAAACCAACTTTATCGCGCCAGGCGTTTTAATCATTATTGCTCGTAATAACGCATGAGATTTTTCGCTGTAATCATGGTTGCCCGCTTCACGCAATAGCTTTACAAACACGTCGGCCTGTATTTCAGCGTGTGAGAAAAACACTTGCTTAGTCAATGTTCTACCGATCCACGTTGCATAAAAAAAACGCTGATAAGGGAAAAAGTTTGAAGCGTGCCATCCGAAGCTGGAATGCCGTGACTGAGGTGCTTAAATGTAGGCGACAATTGTTGGAACGTGTCATAGAGGTAGCTTTAAGGAAATAAGAAACGAGTCGAGGACTGGCGCGGTAGAGATTGTTCTAAAATCATCGATAGTACATGAATGGTCTATTGCTGCATGTTGCGCAGTGCCATGGCTACAGGCTGTGATATGCCATGTTTGCATATTGACAGTGGCATCGAAAACGCCGCGAGCCTAAATGCTGACACCCGCCGAAAATGACGGCTGTCCAAGTTTAAGAAAATCCGTGGTTTCTGTATTGCAAGGCTGGTTCGATTGTGAGGAGTTGGCACTTGTGTCTAGAGTATCAGGCGTTGTGTTTCAGTATCTGTTCGGTGGTGCGGTAATCTGGACGAGCGGGGGCAGGGGAAGGTCTGGCGAGGGTTTGTTGATCTACTTTCCTTTATGTTGGGTGGAGCTTTTGGTGGCGGCTGTGTTGCAGATCCATTTCTTTTTGGTGCGTTCGAATTAAACGCTGACACCCACCGAAAACAATGGGTGTCCTCGTTTAAGAAAATCCCTGACTTCTGTATTGCAAGACTGGATCGTTAGGTCGGAATTGGCACTTGTATCTAGAGAATCAGGCGTAGTGTCTCAGTATCTGTTCGATGGGGCGGAGATCTGGGCGAGCGGGGGTAGGGGAAAGGTCTGGCGCGAGCTTGTTGAGCTGCTTTTCTTTATGTCGGGTGGAGTTTTTGCTGGGCAGCTGTGTTGCAGATCCATTTCTTTTTGGTGCGTTCGCGGACGCGGGCCAGTTTCGCTTCTGGGCCGACCCACGCCTGGGCGGCCCCGAACGCTACTTTCTTCGAAGGATGTCGTGAGCAATAGCCAAGTGTCTGTGTCGATGTTGAGGCGCTGCAAGATGGGATTTAGGCTGGCGTCGATGGCGCCGCGTTTGTCTTTTCGGATAATTCCGCCCACCTGGCCGGCCGCGTGCGTCCACAAGTTCGATGTAGTCCTTGAGGGCACAGGGGATGCCGTCTTTCTGGCCCTTTTTCTGATTGCCCTGAAAGCGGTTGAGCTTGGCGGGGATACGGCCTTTGCCCGCAGCGATGATGCGTTCTTGGACGCTGGTGTAGTTGCTGGTTTCCGGGGTGGCGGCCATCTTGGCGCGGATGGGGTTTAAAGCGCACGGGCGGCGTTCCGATAGGCCATGGCGCTGAGGACTGCTGTTTCGTCCAAGAGCGCCTGACTCTTGAACCTCGATTCCCAGAGTTTGGGGCGGCCTTCCGTCTGTGACCTTGTCTTCTTTGTTGGCGCGACGAGCAATGTCTTCACAGGCGGCCGGCTAGGTGGCGGACATGAACCAGGATATATTGTGAAGGCGTTCTCGCCAGAGCGTCACGGATT
>JAWSVD010000581.1:0-598 GCA_033852095.1 Granulosicoccaceae bacterium
CTCTGCAAGTAGTTCTGCTCGCCGATCATTTTGATCAGTCGCAGTTGCTGCTCCAGCCAGTAGGTGTGGTCCATCTCCGTGTCGTCCAGCAACTTGAGCAGGATGCGGCGGGTGTCGTAGTCCTGTTCGGTCTCGCAGGTGGCGATGGCGTCCTTGAGCATTGCGCCTACTTCATACTCCACATTTAGGTCGTTTTGCATCATCTCAGTGATGTTGCTGCCAACATTGGGCTTTTGCTGGTTGGTGAAGTCCGGTTCCACTTCCAGAAACAACAGGCGCTCAATCAGGGCGTCGGCGTGCTCGGTCTCTTCTTCCATCTCGTGGTTGAGGCGGACGTAGAGTTTGTCCAAACCCCAATCCTGGTACTTGCGCGAATGCCCCATGTACTGGTCGCGGGCGCAGAGCTCGTTGTTGAGCAGGATCTGTAATTTGTCGGTTACCTTGGTACTGCCTTTCATGCGTCTTCTCCCATCTGCGTCTGCAGGTAATTCTCTAGGCCGATGTTTTCAATCTGCCATTGTTGGGTTTCGATCCAATCGATTTGTTCTTCGGTCTCTTCGAGTATTTCGCTGAGCTCTTCGCGGCTGACGTAGTCCTG
>JAWSVD010000582.1:0-1843 GCA_033852095.1 Granulosicoccaceae bacterium
GCGATCTATCCTTGTTCGTTAGGTGCTAGTTTACAACTCTGTGAGCAACTCACTTAGGCCTCTCTTCTCTAGATCAACTCGGATTTTCCGCAAATACGTTTGATATAAGTTGGAGTCTTCTCTTGTAGCCAATATTCGAAATATTGGGACTAGATTATTCTTTAGTAGTTCTACTCTGTGTTGGTGCAATTGCTCGGAAATCTCATCGTCAATATCATGCACATATTTCGAGGTATAATCAAAACACTCGAAGCAAATTGCATATTTTTCCGCGAAATTTTCCATGTACTCGGCACAGACTTCAAAGTCTTTTTGAGCTATCAAGAATTCATAACTATGTCTAAAAAGTGCTTTTGATACTTTCTTATCCGTTTTGTGATAACTATAAAATATATCCAGCACTTCACTACCCATCTCTATAGCACCCGAAATACAAGCGAAGTCTCTAAAAGCTTCGACAGAACTCTCTTTATAGAATTCATTTTTTGCATTTTCCTTTAACTCCAATATTCGCTTCATTGCTAGAGGATAGACTTTTGCAACATCGACCCAACCGGACAAGCAAAATGAAACTCTTACACCTCTAAGCGACGGTTTTAGTTTTTCAGCATGTTCAAAGTACCACTCATATTTTTCATGGGCAGCGGCATAGTCTTCGTTGTAATAATCTTCTAAAGCTTGGCTAGGCAGGCTTTCAAAGTCATTTCTCATAGCACTCATGACACCTAACGCCCGCAGCAGCGGCCGAGCGGCACGCGAGTCCGGCGACCGAAGGGAGCGAATTGGCTGCTCTTGTTATGCATCACATAGTTCATCGATAAATTTCAGATTCGCTCGATCAACAGACTTAACCAACGTATGCACCTCACCATCAGTCGCCGTGTAATTTAGGACCATATTGTTGCCAGTAACTGTGGACATAAACCATTTCCCTGTAATTCTATAGTCTCCAAGCGGCTCAGTCGCATAGTAGTTATCCCAACCTGCGCGATTGCTTTGAAACCACCCTTCAAGCTGACGGAACTCTTCGTGGTTAGCCTCAATCTCAACTCGTTTGTTTGCTCCTTCGCTACAGGAACGGAATTCAACAGATAGCGGGTCTTTTCCACGAATCTGAATGTCGTGCTTGTATGAACAACTAATCAAAAAAAGTGCTGCTAACGACATCACTATTGATCTACTCTGCATAACGCCATGCTCTGCGGAGACCCGCAAGCGACAGCGAGTTGGGTTTCCACAGAAGCATCTTGTTAGCTCTACTCACTCAAAGTGCCTCAAAAGCTCGTTGTTTGTCTCGGTATGAGTCACATCGAGTCTTAATACTGGATATGGGCTTGACGTTGAACACTCAGTCCCCGCTGTGATACTGGAATCTGGCAGTTGAAATTGCCACCGAGAATCAGGGCCTTCGTACTTTGAAATGAATGCTTTAGAAAGGGCTTCCCGCACTAGGCTTTGTGACTGCTCGCATTCCGACTTAGACGAGAATGCTCTTTTTGCACCGACCCCCACAATCTTTCGGCTTCCCCTTGAAATCATCACCTCAAGGTCAGGGAATATTTTTGCAAGCTCTAGATTACCTGTTGGTATCCGCAATATTTCGAACGGGCCCCCAACACTCCTCCCTTCAATTTTAGCGACTGTACCAGGTGTCATCTCGATCAAATGATCTACATCGGAGGCAATGCTTGTATTTGCAAAGAGCATCAAGCATGTGAGAGTCATGATATTTTTCATAGATTCCATTTCTAGCTAACGCCATGCTCTGCGGAGATCCGCGAGCAGCAACGAGTTGGATTTCCGTAGAAGCATCTTGTTATTTGCCAGATTTTCTAATGACGAC
>JAWSVD010000583.1:0-1433 GCA_033852095.1 Granulosicoccaceae bacterium
CAGCCATGTTGTTGCTCGGGCCGAGAGTGCTCGGGGAAATTCGGCCGAACGGTGTCGGCCTCCCACGGGGGCTGCAGTGTGGCTTGGGTTGAACGGGGCCGCTTGAGCGCTGGGGCAGTGCATGACTTGGCGGGCTGAGCCCGCAGGCGAAAGTTGTCGCACTGAGTTTAAAGCGAGGCACTGTGTGTCGTGGGAGGCCAGCCCCGCAGGCCGAAAGCCGATGCGCGGTGTTTAAAAGCAGCCATGTTGTTGCTCGGGCGGAGAGTGCTCGGGGAAATTCGGCCGAACGGTGTCGGCCTGCCACGGACGGTCCCCTCGCCAAGACACCACGGACCCTAATCAGCGGTTGCTAGTTTGTGTCTATTCAGCCATATTTGATGTCACGCAAGGTGACTACACCACGGGTGTATCTTCGAATTCATTCGGACAATTTTGGATCGACAGCAAGACTCACGAGCCGCGCTACTACTGGGCGCAGCGACAAGGAAAGTATCATTGAGTGATTTACTGGATCGACTAAAAATCAAAAACCGCCAGTGCCCCCTGTTACTGAATCCGATTTCAGGCAAATTACAGCCAGGCAGTTGTGAGCCCGCAAGCCGCCTAGAACGCAGTGGCTAGTCGGGTGAATCAGCCTGCAATCAGTCCCAATGTGCCAGACGGCAGTTACGAAGTATTTGTCAGTTACTCGGGAAAAGACAATCCGCCCAGTTTTGTGGAGTCGGCTTTAACACCGTCTGATAATCGCTCCAGACCTGAATGCATGCGCGGCAAAAATTTGTTTTTCGATAAGACGGATCTGCACGCGCACGACCGGTGGCCGGACAAGCTCAAGAATATTGCAAGTCACTGCCAGGTTCTGTTGGTGGTGGTGGGGCAAAACTGGGCGGAGCAGCTGGAACAGCGCAGGGAGAAGGGCTTTGTATTACCTGCTGAAACTACCGACTGGAACAGCCTGGATCACGTCGATTGGGTGGTCGCCGAACTCTATTGGGCGCTGGCACGCGAGCACCCCGCACATCTTGTGGTCTGCTATTGGGGCAATGCCCCTGAGCTGGATGTAGACCGTCTGTTCCCGGCTGAATTACAGGATCTGGCGCAAGTCCGTGCCGCTTTCGGCAAAGACAAAAAACGTCAATTCCTCCGGCACAGCGCGCAAGGGGATGATAACAAGCTTGTAGCAGCTGTTTCTAAAGGCATGCTGGCGTTCAACAGCGCCGGCCAAACTCGCACGCAGCCGGTATCAGTAAAAACCGACACGGCAGCTGCCGCCGCTAACCCCTCTCACTGGTTGCGCTTTTTAAACAGGACGCAGCAGTGGGCGGAGATCGCCCAGGCGCTGGATGCGCCGGTGATCGGAGCCAAGCGCTTTCCGCCTGTGCCCAGTGAAAAATGCGCCAATTCAGCGGCCTTTCTCTGGGGTATAGAGCACG
>JAWSVD010000110.1:0-88365 GCA_033852095.1 Granulosicoccaceae bacterium
TCCAACAACTCCTCCATGCCATCAAATAGTGGGTCTAGCGCAGCCCGCCCAGCGCCTTGTCGTTGCAGCAACTCCGCCTGTATTTGCAATAAAGTTCCGTCACTGTATTGCTCATTCCCAGGGATTTGCAGCTCTCGCGCGAGCGAGATCATCTTTTGAACTTTTTCGTAATCGCCACTGATCAAATAACATTTAGCCAATATCAGCGGCGCCATCGGTCGATTTGCATCCATGATCCACTCGTGGCCAGCCAATAAATTGTCGAGCAACGGTTTAGCAACTGCGGCAGCAGCGCGATCCTTCCCTGTCCCCACCAGACCATAGGCCACACCCCATTTCGACTGACTCATCGGCCGTGATCGATCAAATATTTCAGCTACATAATTGGCTTGCTGATAAAAATACAGCGCGTCTTGCATTTTTCCGGCACGCCTGCAGACAACGGCCAAACGTGATATCAACACCCAGGCATCCATTAATTCCAGCTGCTCCGCAGCCACAGCAATCGCTCGATCTATCGATAAAAGCGCATCCATGGGCCGCCCCGATTCGGCGTATGCCCTGGCACGAGCGCTGTGGAAATTCAACGCGCTGCTGGACTCAGAATTGTCGATCTGTTCCACCAATCGGCTCATCTCAGCTAAACTGTTCGCTGAAGATATTTGCCAAAACAAGTTGTAACAGCACAATATAATTAGATTATTTTTTGTTTTCGGCTCAAAATACTCTCGCTCCAAAACCTCGAGAAGCTGGCGACGAATTTCGAACAATGGCACCGTGTCGCAATGCCAGAGCGGGCCTAAATCGGACTCTTCCAGCACCAAAGAACCATTTCCTGCTCGCCGAATCAACTCACTGGTGACTGGATACAGAGCGGGTATATACGTTTGCCCCACCTTGTTTCCGCTCACTTTTTGGCACCGGAACATGCATAAAACCCTGACTAAATCAGATTGCATTAATTGCATATATTGCATATATTGCATATATTGCAGTTTCAGGCAAGGTAACCGGATAACCTATTTCGGTAGTTCGATGCAAAGCAGCTTCACGACCCTGGGTTTGTGTCATTCGAACCGCCTCGGTTCAATGCTGAGGGAATGCAATAGTTTGCACGGCAAAAGATGCCAATCGGAGCAGAATCTCGACATGCCCTAAAATCCCCGTGTGAAGGCAATACGAGCGCTCAGCCGTATTTTGATAAGGCCTGTGTTCGAATTCCGCTAAAATCAGGCCTTCGACCACACAACAGCAGACACCCGTGAAAGCCCAACCCTGGCTAGACCCTCCACCCGCCACCGATTCACCCCACCAGGCCCTGGTACTGGGCGCCGGTATCGCCGGAGCGGCTGCGGCCCGCGCATTGGCCGAACGCGGTTGTGCGGTAACCGTGATGGATGCCGTTGGGCCGTCTGCTGGAGCCAGTGGCAACCCCGCGGCGGTGCTGCGACCGGTGTTGGCGCGTGACACCAGCGACCCGCTGTCGCTGTTCTACACCGATGCTTTCGACGCTGCAGTAAAACGCATCAACACGCTGCGCGCGCAGGGCCACACACTGGCGGGTGCTTTCGAAGGCGTGCTGCAATGCCACCCGCAGGCGCAGGCCCTGCGCGGCCGCGCGGCACACAGCTACCTGAGCCTCGATGAAGTGCGAGCGCGCCTGGGACCGAGTGCCTGCAGCGACGGCGTCTGGTTCAACGACGGAGGCTGGGTATGCCCGCCACACTACACGGCGGCCCTGCTGGACCACCCGCGCATTGAACTGATCCAGGGAGAGGTGGCGCGCTTGCAAGACAACGGCCTCAACTGGCACTTGCTGGCGACCGACGACACGCTGCTTGCCCGCGCCGACAACGTGGTGCTGGCCAGCGGTTGGCGCCTGCTGCAGATCGAGCAAACAGCGTCCCTGCCAATCAACCCCGTGGCCAGCCAACTGCTGCATTTCTGCGCCACGCACGCAAGCAAAGGCCCGCGCGTGCCCGTGGTGGGCGGTGGTACGCTGAGCCCCACCGCCGATGGCTGGATGGTGACCGCCGGCCATTGGCACGACAGCACCGAGGACGCTGTCGACCCCAGCCGCAACGCGGAGATACTGCAGCGCAGTGGCGCGCTCTGGCCCATGCCCGAAGACATCAAAGACGCTCTCATCCGCGCTGCGGTGCGCGCTACCAGCCGCGACTACCTGCCAATGGTCGGCGGCGTGCCCGACTTCGAACAGGCGGCCGCTGTCTACGATGATCTGCAACACGGCCGTGCTGCCCACCAATACCCAGGCACACCGCATCTGCGCGGCCTCTATGTGCTAGGCGCGCTGGGCGGGCGCGGCATCACCTCCGCGCAGCTATGCGCCGAGCTGCTCTGCGCTGTTTTCTACGGTGAGCCCCACCCCTGGCAAAGGGCGCTGCATCCGCTGCGTTTTTTGATCCGCACGCTAAAACGCGGCAAAAGCAGCGTTTAAACATCCCCAAGAAGCGCTATAGTTCTGGGCTAACGGCTCAGAGAACAGCGCACGATGATCATCAACTTTGGCTCAATCAACATAGACCACGTGTACCAGGTGCCGCACCTGGTGGCACCTGGCGAAACCCTGGCCGCCACCGACTACGCCCGCCACTTGGGCGGCAAAGGCGCCAACCAATCCCTGGCCATTGGCCGTGCGGGCGCGGCGGTGCAACACGTGGGTGCAGTGAACCACGGCGACGACTGGACCCTTGAAATCCTGCGTGATGCGGCGGTCGATACCCAGCACGTGGCAAAGCTGGACGCCCCCACCGGTCACGCTTTGATCAGCGTCGACCAGCACGGCGAGAACAGCATATTGATCGTGGCCGGAGCCAACGCCCTGCTCGACGGCGAGCAGATAGACCGAGCCCTGAGTGGCGCCGAGCCCGGCGATTGGGTCTTGTTGCAACACGAGACCAATGCGGTCTGCGAGATTGCCATGCGCGCCAAACGGCACGGCCTGCAGGTGGCTTTTAACCCGGCCCCCTTTGATGCCGAGGCGGTGCTGACGATTTTGGCCCAGGTGGATCTGTTGATCGTGAACGAAACCGAGGCCGAGCAACTGCAGCAGGCGCTGGGCGGCGAGGCACCACAGGTGCCGCAATTGCTGACCACCCTCGGTGCGCGCGGCGCGCGACTGACCACCGCAGCGGGCTCCGTCGACGCCACGCCCTTTGCGGTGGAAGCGCGTGATACCACCGCCGCCGGCGATACCTTCATCGGCTATTTCTTGGCGGGCCGCGCACTCGGCCTGGACGATGCAACCGCCCTGCGCCGCGCCTCTGCAGCCGCCGCGCTCAGTGTGACCGTGGCGGGTGCCAATGAAAGCATCCCCTGCGCCGATCAAGTCGATCGTTTTCTCGCCTCCAGCTCCGGAACAGCCCATGACTAAAAAAATCATCATTGACACCGACCCCGGTATCGACGACGCGCTCGCCATTATCTTTGCGGCGCACCACCCCGACATCGAACTGCTGGGCCTGACGTGTGTCTTCGGCAATGTCTCGGTGCAGCTGGCCACTGCCAATGCCCTGCGCCTGGTCGAATTGCTGGGCCAAGACATCCCGGTCAGCACAGGTGCCGCCACCCCGCTGAGCATCGTGCCGCACGAGCACCCGGATTTTGTGCACGGCAAAAACGGCTTTGGCGAAGTTGAGAGCCCCGAGCCCAGCGGTCAGGCCATCGCCGCGACGGCCGCCGAATTCATTGTTGAGCAGGTGCGTGCCGCGCCCGGCGAAATCTGGCTAGTGCCCATTGGCCCACTCACCAATATCGCGCTGGCGCTGCAAATGGCCCCCGACATCGCCGAGAAGGTAGCGGGCGTGGTGCTGATGGGTGGCGCGGCCATTGAGCCTGGCAACGTAACACCGGTGGCGGAGGCCAACATCTGGAACGACCCCCACGCGGCGGAGCAGGTCTTTGCCGCCAGCTGGCCGGTGACCATGGTCGGCTTGGACGCCACGCACAAGACAACCTTGGACCAGAGCTTTTTTGACCAGGCCCAGGCCGGCGCCCCGCAGCAAGGCGGTTTTCTCAACCGCATCCACCAGTTCTACCTGGATTTTTACGCCACCCGCTTCAACGAGCGCACCTGCGCCGCGCACGACGCCCTAGCCGTGCTGACCGTGGTGGCCGAAGAGCTGGTCAATTTTGAGGCAGGCGCTGTTGCGGTCAGCTGTGATGGCATCTGCACGGGTCAGACATTATTCGCACCGGGCGACAAATACAATCACGACCCCTTCTGGAACGCCCGCCCCAGGCACCGCGTGGCCATGAATGTCGATGCCCCGGCTGTGCGCAAGTTGTTGCTTGATACCTTGGCAAAGGCTGATTAGACAGCTTTGAAAATCACCCACGGTGACGTGCTTGAACAAGCACTCAGTCGGTGGGGTGTTTTTGTGGGTGGGCCTTCAGGCTTACAACGGCGTGCACAGACAGCACGATGTCCGAATAAATTCGATCCTACAAGCGCCGCGCTGGGTGATCGCGGCGCAAAACTGTAGGGCGAATAAGCGCAGCGCATCCGCGTTGCTCGGTGCATATTTTCGGCATAGCTCGAAATCGGCCAGCAAAAACGACTTGGCCTCGGTGCATGAGGCGAGATCAAGTTGCTGCGCAACCCGGATACCGCTCCGCTATTTCCGGGCTACACCGGCCCAACATTGGCGATGCCCGCAATATCACCGATATATGCAAAATCCCCGCACCCGTAGCGCGTCATGGAGCGCAGCGGAATCCGCGTCACGCGGTGTGATATTGCGGGGCAAGCCGCCGATGCGCCTGCGGCTTATCGCCCCTACAATGTCCGCACTGGGCAAGATCATCGCAGAATCCGTAGGGCGACATAAGCGCAGCGCATCCGCATGTCACGGTGCGAGATTGCAGGGCACGCCGCCGATGCGCCTGCGGCTTATTGGCCCTTCAAGCTCCGAGTTGGATGATCCTGGCGCCGGGCAAAACCCAACAGCAACAGCAGATAGAGCGCCGCACCGCCGCCGCTTGCGCTGGATTCGCCTGGCACTTCGTCATCCCTCGGCTCACTGTCTGCAGGTGCTTCTCCATCTGCTTCAGGCCTCACGTCGCCTGAATCACCACCTTCAGCTGGCTGTTGCACGGTGGCGAGCCAGTCATAGGCTCGCTGCAGCTCATGCTCCACGGCCACCGCGGAGATCAGATCCCCCGCTTTGCAACCCAGGCCCAGCGCGCAGACTTCCAGCGCGTGCTGCGCGCCGTCGATCAAGACAAGCTCGCGGTTATTGCCGCAGCTCACCCGCTCCACCCGTCCATCGACCACGCCATGAGCACGCCCACCTTTGATTGCCTCACACAGGCCCGCGCTCTGATTGGGCAGCACCAGATCATCGTCCCGCCCGTGGATGATGCGCAGCGGCGGCACCGCCACACCATCCCGCACCTGTTGCGCGGGGCTGAGCGCTTTTAAACGCGCGGGGATATCGCCCCACTGCGCCTGCGGCAGGTCCAGAAAACGCTCCAGAATCGTCACGCCACGGGCATTGCTGTAGCTGCCGTCTTGCAAGTTGGCGACAAATCCGGCCACGTCCGTGGGCGGGTACATCAGCAGCGCGGCGTCTATGTCAGCGGCGCGGCTCACGGCCAGCGAGCTGGCGAGGTAGCCCCCCGCCGACTGACCGAACAGGGCAACAGGTGCGGCGTCGGCCCCGTAATCGGCGCCGTGCGCCAACACCCAATCGAGCGCAGCCTGGGCGTCGTCGATCAAATCCTCGGCGACGAAACCTCTACAAGCCTCGGGCCCGTCCTTATCCCCCACCAGACGGTAAAAGGGCACAAACACCACCATGCCGCGGCTGGTAAAATGCGCCACCAAAGATTCCAGTCCGACAAATCCGCCGCCGCGCTGGGACCAGCTACCGCCGTGGAAAGCCAACAGCGGCCGCAGCCCCGTAGCACCTGGCTGCGGCGTGTACACCCGCATCTCCAGTGAGCAGAGCCCACGATCACTCTGGGTCTCGCGGTAGCTCAGCGAGCCCAAGTAGGGCTGCTGCGTATGGGCATCAAAGCGCGGCAGGGTAATCGCCAGACGCGGCCCCGGGGTGAGCAGCCACTCAGTCACCTCGCTGGCGAGCTGACTGCCGTCGCCCAGTCGCAGCTTGTCGGTGCTGCTCAGGCAAAATTCGGCCAGCGATTGCTCGCGCAGCTGCACCGGATAGCTGCAGCGATCATCGCCGAACTGGCTTTGCTGCAGCGATGCCGCCACGCGGCACTGCCCATCCGCCATGGTGTAGAGCGCTTGCTGTGGCAGATCCTGCAGGTAGACACTGCCGAGCTGACAGGCGAGCAGGCTGCCCAAGAGATCCTTCAGAGCGTCTTCGTCCCCACCGTCTTGCGCAGCGCGGGCACTGCTGGTGTCGGATGCCGCTGGCAGTGCAGCACTGTCCGCAACCGCCGCGCCGCTCAGTGCGGCGAGAAAGAGACAGCACAGCCTAAGTTTAAATCGCATCGATAATTTTCCGGCGCTGCCAGTTTAAATGCAGCTTTTGATGGGCGGGAAACAGTGTGACAGCCAGCGGCGCAGCGCTACCAGCCCGCGTCTGTCAGCGTCGGCCCCTAGCTTGCCCCGCAGTCAGACCGCACTCAAGTGACAGGCTTGAAAAATCGATCTATTTGGCGTTGAAAATATCACACAGGCGACGCGCAAAGTTGATAGTCTCAGCGCTCTGCACAAGGCCACAGGAGGAGTACAAACATGACACTGCATATGCCGCGGGTGCTGCGTATCGAACTGAGACGTTTGCTCGCCCTCGCCACCCCACTGATCGGCGCGCAACTGCTGCAGATGGGCAACGGATTGGTGGACACATTGGTCGCCGGCAGGCTCGGCCGCGACGCGCTGGCAGCGGCGGGCATAGGTGCTGCGGTGTGGTTTATTGTCGCCCTGTCTTGCATCGGCCTGCTCGCCAGCTTGTCACCGGTGATCGCGCAGATGCGCGGCCAGGGCCGGCAACTGGAGATCGGCGGCGTGATCCGCCAGGGCCTGTGGCTGGCGTGCATCTGGGGTTTTGTTTCACTGTTGCTGGTGTGGCTGCTGGGCCGCTCGCTGGTGGCGCTCGGCATCTCCCCCGATCTGGTGCCGTCCATTCACGCCTATCTGCACGCCGCCGCCTGGGGCCTGCCCGCCATGGCGCTGCTGATGGCCGCCCGCGGCGTGTGTGAGGCCGCCGGTCGCACCCGCCCCGTGTTGCTGGTGCAGTTGCTGGGCCTGGTGGTTAATATCATCGGCGATTTGGGACTGGGACTGGGCTGGTTCGGTCTGCCCGCACTTGGCTTGCAGGGCATCGGCTGGAGCACCACCGCGGTGATGATTTGCATGGCCGCCGCGCTGTTGTTTCTGCTCTCGCAGCCGGGCTTTCAGCGCTTTAAAATCTACAGCCAATGGGATTGGCCGAAATGGGCAACGCTTAACATGCTGCTCGGCCTGTCGATTCCCATTTGCCTGGCCCTGTTGTTCGAGGCGGGTCTGTTCACCGCCACCGCCATCCAGATGGGGGTGCTGGGCGCCCTGCCTGCCGGTGCGCACAACATCGCTATTGGCGTGACCTCATTTTGTTATATGTTGCCGCTGGGTTTGTCCGCTGCGCTGACCGCGCGCATAGGGCAAGCTTTTGGCCGCGGCTCGCTGGCCAGCGTGCGACTGCGCATCAACGCCGGCGTCATTGCGGTGATTGTCATGGCCAGCTCGACGGCGCTGCTGCTGGTGTTGTTCCGGCACGCCGTGCCCAGCCTCTACACCGATGATGTGCCGGTGCAACAGCTGGCCGCGCAGATGCTGATTTTCTCGGCGATATTCCAGCTCTCCGACGGGCTGCAAGCCACCTTTTTCGGTGCGCTGCGTGGCCTGCAAGACACCCGCGTGCCGATGCTGATCAACGCCTTTTCCTATTGGGTGATCGCCTTCGGCCTGGGTTTTTATCTGGCGCACTACACCTCGGTCGGTGCTTTTGGGCTGTGGATCGGTCTGGTGGTCGGGCTCAGCCTCAGCTCCTTCTTCCTCTTTTTGCGGCTGCGGGTGGTCTTGCGCCAACAACAGCAGCTCTTACAAACGGATAATTCCCCGGCATGAGCACGCCCTATTATTTTGGTTTTGGCTCACTGGTCAATGAACACACCCTGCCGCCGGGCACCCGCTGGCAGCGGGCGACACTCAGCGGCTGGCGCCGCAGCTGGCAACACCCGATCCCCGGCGATCACCCCTGGGCGGCGATGAACGTGATCCCCGACGCCAGCGCAGAGATCGACGGCCTGCTGGTGGTCGGTGGGCCGCACATCGACGATTACCTGCTGCAGCGAGAATCGGGCTACCGCTCGATTGCGCTGCAATACGATCAACTGACGCTAGACAGCGCGCTGCCCGCTGACGCTCGGCCCTGCCTGTGGGTCAGCAAGCAGGCCGAGCACAACACCTTGCCGCTGTCCTTGATGCAGAGCTACGTGGACGTGGTGGTGACGGGTTATCTGCGCAATTTTGGCCCCGCCGGGCTGCAGCGCTTTATCAGCAGCACCGACAACTGGCAGCTTCCACGGTACAATGACCGTGAGGCGCCGCGCTACCCGCGCTCGATTCACCTCAGTGAGCGGGAACGCGCCGCCCTAGACGCGCTGTTACCCGCGCCTTGACCCACCCCAGAGCGAGCTGACGATGTTGCGATTATTCAAAACCCTGGGGCCCTTTGGCTTTGCGCTGGTGGGCATAATGTCGGCCCTGCTGGTGGCGAGATTGACGGGCTCTCGCGGCAGCGACTTGGTGCTGCACGCCTTCATCGCCATTCCCGGCAGCTTGTTTGGGCTCTTCGTGCACGACATGATGGACAACACACTGGGCATGGGCAATCTGGAAAGTGCACTGCTGGTGGTTGCCTGCACCACGGGCGTTATTGCTGGTGCACTGAACGCACTTTGGCTGCAACGACGCGATTGAGGGCGCAGTTGTATCTGTTCGTTTACAGCCGTCAAGGCCTAGATTACTAACGGGAAGAGATGCGCAGTACCGCACTGCCTTTACGCTGTATCGGTGTTTATACTGCCCTTGAATAACCGACCCACACAGCGGTGCGCTCACGCCGATGAGCTGCACTGCCAAGCGAGATCTACCGTGTCACGACCCTACACTTACAAGCAACTGCTGCTTGCCCTGACCACCGCGACGGCGCTTTACAGCTCACTCGCCTTCGCCAGCGGTGAGGTCAGCGTCATTGAATCGCACCTCGAGCCGGCCGCCCCCTACCAGTACGAAGCCGGTGGCAGCAGCTATTTCTGGGGCATGGGTCAGGATGAGTTCCTCGACGGCTTTTTCTACCGCGGCCATCGCCACAGCAGCATCGACGGCACCGATGCGGTGGTGCTGAAGCGCGTCGATATCCCCGGCATCGCCACGGGCACGCCCTGCGGCGTGTTTGCCGAATCGGACGGCGGCGATTTGGCCGTGAGCTACCCGCTCGGCGCCGGCGGCAATTGCGACATGTCCGCCATGCTCGCCGGCCGCATCATCAACCGCGGCACACTGGACACCTTCTCCAACGCCGGGCCCGCCCCGAAGAACATCGAGCGCGTGGATTTTCTCTACCACTACGGCTTGCTGACGTCTTTGAGCGACGCGGGACTGGACGCGGGCGGTCATATCGTGGCGGAAAAGCGCGGCAACAATGCGCTGAAAGTGGCGGCTATCTTGTCCCTAGACGACAGCGGCGAGCCCAGTGCCTACGGCCCGCTGGTGACGATCAACGCAGCGGGCTGCAGCGACCCGGCGATCTGTTACGGCGTCACCGCAGTGCGCCACAGCTACAGTTTTTTGCAGAGCGCCTCGCTGGCACCGCAGACCTTTGCGGTACAGCTCTCGGGCGAGACAGAGAACATGGCGGCGGCTTTTATTTCCAGCCGTGATCTGGGCCTGAGCACCGCACAAACTTACTACGGTTTTTCAGTGTTCGGCCAAGACGTGGACGCCAGCACCCACGACCTGCTCAACCCTGTCTCCTACCCGCGTGATACTGCCGACAATTTCATCTTGCCCGGTGATGGCGCCGACCTGTACGGCGGCATGGCGAGCAAATACTGGGATCTGGACGGCAGCGGCGGCGCGGCGGGCAGCGCTGTGTCTGGTGATGTCTACCTGGACCAAAACCACAACAACAGCCGCGACGCGACAGACCCAGGACTCGCCGGTGTGCCTGTCAATTTATACGCCGACAGCAACGGAAACGGTATTTTTGATGCAGGCGTCGATGCCTTGCTGCTGCGCGCGCACAGCAACAGCAAGGGCAGCTTTTACTACCCCGGCATCAGCGACGGCGACTATTTTGCTGAGCTGGATGAAAGCAGTGATGCCATTCCCGCCAGCTTGTTTATCCCGGCCAACGCCAACCCCATTTTCTTCAGCGTGGTCGACGGCCGCAGCTCAGGCCTGAACTTCGCATTCGCTGCAGTCAGTGGCGACGGCACGGCGGTGAATGCAGAGAACGACGCGATCACCCTGCGTCAGGACACCAGCACCCACATCGATGTACTGGCAAATGACAGCGACCCCGTGGGCGCAGGTCTCTCGGTGGCCAGTGTCACAGCAGCCGGGCACGGCGAGGTGCGCATTGCAGACAATCAAGTGGTCTACACCCCCCATGCAGGTTATTCGGGCAGTGACAGCTTCAGCTACACTGCGCAAGACGGCGGCGGTGCTGAGTCGACGGCGGCCGTTGCGGTCAAGGTGCTGCGTTTCAGCGACATCAACCACAACGGCATCGACGACTACGAAGAGTGCAACTGCAGCGATATCCGCGCAGTCACCGGGGTGCACGGCTCCGGGGTGGGCGGCGGCAATGGTTTGTGGCTGCTGCTCTTGGTTTCATCTGGATTTATTCAGCGCAAGTTTTCCGCGCGCACAGGAGTTGCATCATGAGCGCCCATAGCTCGCTGAAGACGCCGCTGAGCTTCTTGGCGCTGGCCTCTGCACTGTTATTGCCAGCCGCTGTCAGCGCTGCCGATTCACCCGACAACCGCTATTTTGCCCAGCGCTGGTACGCGGGCGCTGGCGTCAGCACCAGCCGCCTGGACCCTGCGCTGACAACTGACGCGTTGAGCATCACAGACAAACGCGGCCAGGGCTTTAAGCTGAACGTGGGTTATGACTTGAGCCCGCGCATCACCTTGGACGGCTACGTTGGCACGCTTGGCGAGGCGGACCTGAGCTTCTTGAACACGCCCGTGGGCGGGGTTGGCTACGATGTCTATGGCCTCAGCTTGGTCGCCTATGTGTATTCGGCCGGCTCCCCCTACAGCGACCGCTACGATGACGACGGCCTGTACCAGCGCGAGGGCTTGTCCTCTTATGTGCGCGTGGGCCTGGGTGGCATGCGCAATGACAGCGACGAGGTCGAATACGACCGTGATCACGCCTCTCATCTGGCCGCTGGCCTGGGCATGGAATACGGCTGGTCCAACGGCCACGCCCTGCGCGCTGAGCTGACCTCCTACGACAGCGACGCCCGTGAGCTCTCGCTGTCCGTGCTGAAACGCTTCGGCGACAGCAGCTACGCATTGGCCGCTGCCGCCGTGGTGGCATTGCCTGAAATCGTCGCCGCAGCGCCTGAACCTGCAGCCCAGGCGGTAGCCGAGGCACTCAAGCTCGGCAAGCGCATCGTGTTGTTCTCCTTTGACAGCATCGACGTCAGAACGGACTACGAGGCAACGCTCAACGGGCTCGCGCAGGTGCTGCAAGACAGCCCAGATATCCGCGTGCAGATCGACGGCCACTCAGACTGGGTCGGCGACGCTGCGTACAACATGATGCTGTCCAATCGGCGTGCTATCTCGGTGCGCGACTATTTGATCAACCGCGGTGTCGATGCCGAGCAACTGGGCGCCAAAGGTTACGGAGAGCAAGAGCCAGTCGCCGACAACAAGACAGCCTTCGGCCGCTCCCGCAATCGCCGGGTTGAAATCACCCGCGGGCTCTGATGAAAAAACCGGCAAGCCCGCAGGGGGCTTGTCGGCAGCTTTTTCCGAGCGCAAGATCACCAACCCAATAAAGCCAATACCGCAGCTGCATTCACAAAGACAACATGGCCCTCGATGTTCCGCGGCTGAACACCTGAATTTGTTGGCAGCCAGTATCAATTCCCCCTACTCCCCCCTCATCGAGTGCCAGAGCACTGCAGAAACACTGCCCAGGATCAGGCACCGCCGCGGACTATGACCTGGTCCTTTGCGCGGCGCTGAAAGCGTGACATGCTCTTGTTTTAAATGACCGTAGACGGAGACAAAAATGCACCTACTGATGGACATCATGGTTTCACCCGGAGGTGTCGGCATGTCCGTGTCGCCGTTCGTCGCCGCCTGTGAACGCATCTTTGTAGCCGCCGGCCTGAAGCATCAGTTGCACGCCTTTGGCACCAATGTAGAGGGCGATTGGGATGAGGTGATGGCGGCCGTTAAACAGTGCCACATTAAATTGCAAGCAATGGGGGCGGTGCGGGTCACCAGCCACATCAAGATGAGCACCCGCACCGACCGAACGCAAACCCTGCAGGACAAGGTAGACAGTGTGAATCAGAAACTCTGACCAAGGTATGACCCTGGCAGCGGCTTTGTTAGAGCGGCAGAATGAGCTCAGACAGTACTCAGCCGAGCCAGTGCTGCAAAGCGTAGTAGGCGGCATTGGCGATCAACAGCGCCCAACCAAAACTCAAAAAGGTGCCGATGATGATGTATTCGGCAACACGCCGGTGGGCGTTGTTTTTGATGTCCCCAAAGCGCAAGATGGATTTCGCTGCCAGCACAAAACCCACGCTGCCGGGCTGGCCGGTGAAGACAAAGAGCACAACCAGCGCGCGCTCCAGCCAACCGATGTACTGACCACCGTGGCGCAAGCCTTGCAGTTCCCCGCCCAATTCTTCGACCATGGGTCTCATCATGGTACCTATCAGATAACCACCGGCCGGTATGGCCAGCAGCAGAGCGCTGACCACGGTGAGCGCCGCGTAGAGCAGGCTAGCGCCCTGCTCCGGCAGCAGCTTTAGCCAAATAGATTGGCTGGCGGCATCAGGGTAGGCAAGGGAGAGACCGATAACCACGGCGATATGCACGAACTGATCAAAGACGAATGCTCCGAGCTTGTCCGACAAGACCCAGGTTTTTATCGCGTCCATCGCCAGGTGCGAGCCGTATATCAGCAACAACACCGGCCAGTGCAAACTGCCCAGCAAAAAGGCTGTCACCATGACCACCACGGTGACATGAATAACCAGCACCTGCGGTTTTTGCTTGTTCGCCACCATCCACCCTGTCTGGAATAAAAAATCCCCCAGCAGATGGCCGGTCAACAGCAGGACCAAAGTCTCCCACATGGCTCAGGCGTTCCTCTGATTAGTACAACCTATTTTGGTTGTTAATTAAATTACAACTTTCTATGGCTGTCATCGACCGTGCCCTCTTGCCGCAGCCACTCGCTGCTCTCGAAGGTCTCCACGGCGAGTGACAGGGCTTCCCAATGCGCCGCCCGCAAGCCCTTGCCCACGGCCTGTTTAGATACCGGTGGGCTGAGCGATGACGCGATAGCTGACTGCGTGGGCGCCAGCGGGTGCAAAGCGGCGTGCACTAATTCTGCCTGTCGCTGCGTCCAAGAACCCACCAAAGTGTCACACAATCGCGCAACCAACCTCAGCCAAGGGGCAAGTATCGCGCCTACCGGCAACACCACGGTCAGACGCTCGCGGCGCATTTCATCCAACATTTGGCCTGAACTGACAAACGCAGGCCCACCGGACAGGGCCAGAGACGCAGCCAGCGGCCGCGCGGCCGCGATGCCCACGGCGATGCGTGTATCAACCGCGCACCGGGCAATCAGCGCCGAGCGAATCCACAGCGCCGCGCGCAAGGCAAAGGCCGGGTTGCTCAGCAACAACTGCCAGCCATCGCCCCGAGACACCTCCAAGGGGCGGGGCAGCAAATCTTCGGACCACAGCGCTATCTCTGCCGCGGCTTCACCCAGCACAAGCCGCGCACGACTGAGCTCCGCCTCACTCATTTTCTGTGAGGCGACGATGTCTCCGGTTAATACTGCCTGGCTGCCATGCGATTCCATGTGTAGCACTCTAGCAAAAGCGGCGCCGTCAGACACATTTAAGTACTGATTTAACAACCAGTTATCAAAAAAAGTCTGCACGCCGCGCCCACAGCCCTCGCTCCGCCGTGCTCAGAGCCCGAAAACGCCGCTCAGAGCTGCAACACCAAGTGCGGCTGCCCGTCCGAGGTTTTCTCGCGGCTGGCGCCCGCCGGGCCGAGCACTGCGGTGATGCGTTGGCGCATATTGGAGAAACTCTCAAAGCTCACCACGTCCACGGGCTCGTCGAGCTTGAGCGAGACCCGGTACCAGCCGGGCCGCACCCGCTCGATGGCCAGCAGCCTCGCCGTGATCGGCTGGCCACGAAACCTTCCCCGCACCGCAGCCCCCACCGACCAGCCCGCGGGGGCGCGGTCGCAGATGGCCGCACTGAACGTGTTCCAGTCGCGGTATCCGTGGCGCTGGGCCACCAGCTCGAGCGAGCGACTGTGGCTGATCAGCTCACCCCGCGCCTCGCGCTCGGCACGCAGTTGCTTGGCCTCGATCTTTGCCTGCGCGGCATTGGGCCCGGCCGTGCTCATGATCGCACCGCCTGGACTGGATGGAACAGCCCCCACTGCAAGCCTTTGCGCCGTGCCGTGATCACCAGGGTAAGCAGGGTCAACAGCAGTAATAACAACTCGGCCACCGGGCTCGCCAGCCAGACACCCGGCTCGCCGATAAAACGCGGCATCACTAAGGTGAGCGGTATGCCAAACAAAAATGGTTTGCACAGGCCCAGAATAGCCGCCCGCCCCACGTCTCCCGTCGCCTGAAAATAGCCCCCGATCATCATCAGGGGCCCAGCCAGACAAAAAACCTGCACGATCACCGGCATGATGCGCGCAACTTCGTTCACCACAGCGGACTGCGACACAAACAACTGACCCAAGAACCCTGCGAAATGACTCAGCAGCAGCTGCGCGAGCAAGCAGTAGACAAAAGCCACGAGCATTGCCAGTTTCAGACTGCTGTTGGATCGGTGCCACAGTTGCGCGCCGAAGTTATTGCCAGTGATCGACTGCATCGCATGCGACAGACCCAAAAGCGGTAGAAACACGAAAGTCAGGATACGGGTGATGATGCCGTAGGCCGACACCGTGTCCGCGTAGTGCGGACTCTGCACCATTTGTAAGGCGTAGATGATGGTAGCACTGCCCAGCGCCAGCCCCACAAAACTCAAACTCTGCGGCGCACCCAGCGCCAGCATCTCGCGCCAAGCAGTGCTCAAAGGGTGTTGCGAAAGCGCCTGCGGACGAAGTGCCGTCTGACCGCGCAAGCGAAATGCCAGCAAGATGGCTATCGCCAGTAACTGGGCGAACAGCGTCCCGTAGGCAGAGCCCGCCACGCCCCAGTGCAACTGCGCGATGAGCATGTAGTTAAACAGCATGTTCATCACCGACACCAGCAGGCTCATGGCGGCCATCAAGCCCACCCTGCCCTCGTTGCGCAGCGCGTCGCTGTTGACCGAGAGCACAAACATCAAGGGCGAGCTCAACACGCTGATGCGCAGATAGGTCTGGCCCATCTCAGCAAGCGCTGCCGAGCCACCCGCCGCGACCAGCACAGCCGCTGTGCCGAAGACAAAATACAAGCCGATAAGACAGAGACTGATGACAATGGCCAGGCCGTGCGCACCGGCAAACACCGCCTGCGCCCGCTCAAACTGCTGCGCCCCCAGCGCCCGGGCGAGCACGCTGGACATGCCACTGGCGACCAGCGTCGACAGGGCCACGATCAACATATAAGCGGGAAACATCAACGTCACAGCGGCCAATGCATCGGGGCCTACGTAGTGGCCCAGGAACAGCGCGTCAGCCACAGTCAATAGGCCGTTCATGCCCATCACGAAAATAATGGGCAGGGCTGTTTTTAAAAAGATGCCACCGAGCGCACCCTCGGTAAAGACGTTCTTGCGGGGATCAGACATGATCGAGCACACCTCTTAGGCGCATCTCACTGTCTGGCAGGGGCTCGCGTTGCCAACCGCGCGAGATGCGTGGAGGAACAGCTGGATCAAAAAAGAGGACAGAACTTCACCAGACGATAACGTCAGCGAGCGGCAGGTGTCTGCGACCTGCGCGAATTCTCGGGGCTATTGCCGATAATGTCAAGCCGGCGCGCTGTTACGCCAGCTTGAAACAGCCATGCCGACGGAAGGATTCGCCGGCAAAAAGGTGACGCTGGCAGCGAGCGACCTCGTCGATTGAGGCCGCTTTCGCGCAGCCCTTATTTGGCTTTGGGGCTGAGCAGTTGCTGCAAATTGTCCCAGGTATTGCAGCTGTCCGCACCGAGCTCCGAGGGCTCACCAATCACTTCGCCAACCAGCTTCAGTGCGCGCTTGCGATCCGCCGCCTTGCTCAATAGCTTCAGCAGGCTTTTCTCGGCTTTGACTGGCTCGATTTCACTGAGCACCGTCTGCTCGTAAATCATGCGCGAGCGGGCGAGTTCGTCCAAGCTAACAAAGGCCTTTTCGCTGCTGATCATTTGGCTGAAGCGCTTGAGCTTGGCCCGTGGCACGCCGCCGCGTGAGCGACTGACCTGAACCACCATGCGAATCACCGCTTCGGCGAGGCCGCCCTTTTCCATGCGCCCCAGGATCTCTTGAATCTCGGGCAGATGACGTTCGAAATCGTGTTCACGCTCAACGCTGTCCTGCTGCATGCGCTTGCCCATGGCACGGATCGCTGGCAAACCGTAGACCACGTGAAATGCCAGCTCATAACCCGCGTCGCGTCGCTGCCGTTTAGCGTCCAGAATGTTATGGATGGCCTGGGCGTTGTTGTGCTCCAGGGCAGTGAAAACATTCTCACTGCCCACGGGCTTGCGCTGTTGCGCGACCAAATCGGCGAAGCCACTCAGGCCGGCCAACCACGGGTTTTTGTCAGAGAACAGGTAGCGCTGCAGGCGCAGTGGATGCATCTGTTTCATCATCTCCGCACTCTGCGGCGTCACCATCGCCTGCACCCAGGGACGCATGTATTTTTCATACATCTCGGTGTTCATTGTGGACATCTGAGAGACGGGGCCAAAGCTGTCATCAGCGTCGTCGGCATCAATATCGACAATCAGCTCATCCATGCTGCGGTCCACAAAGGTCACCTTGTGGCGCTGTTCGCCCTCGCCATCACGGTCGAGGATTTGCATTTCATACAAGCCCGGTGGCAGCGACTCCATGGCATCCAGGGTGGACATGATGGCACTGTGCTCGCGCTGCGCCAACTGAGCCGAGACAAATATACCCAGATGGCCAACGTCCTCGTGCAGCATATAGACGATACGCTGGCCCAGGGATTTGATTTCGTGCTCGTCGCGGTAGGTCTCGGGGATCCAGTTCAGTGCCTGCTGTGGCGGCGTGATGTTATCGCCGTGCGAGGCAAAGACCATGATTGGGGCGGTGATGTGCTTGAGGTCCAGGCTCTTGCCTTCGGTCAATTCAGCCCGACCTGCGGTGAGCAGGTTACCGACAAACAAATTCTCCACGATCCAACGCATTTCGTTTTCGTTCATGAAGTAGAAACCACCCCACCAACGCTCAAAAGCGAGGAAGCGATCGGCCTGATCGTCCACACCCTTATAGAGGTTATAGTACTTGGACCAGTTGGCGTTGGCGGGGTTGAGTTTTTCGAAGTTAGAGACCAGATTGGCACCGTCAAACTTGCCGTTGCCAAGATCCGACATCAACAGCGCAGGCATGGCGCCGCCCATCAAACCACCCATATAACGCATGGGGTTTTTGCCGTTTTTACCCGCCCAATAGGACAGAGGTGCACCGTTGAGCACAACCGGGCCTGTGAGCCCGGGCTGAGAGGCCGACAGCAGCATCACTGCCCAACCGCCCTGGCAGTTGCCAACCACCACAGGTTTTTGCGCATCCGGGTGCTGCCTGGCCACTTCTTGCACAAACATAACCTCGGCGTCGCACACGTCAGCCAAGGTCTGCTCGGGTTCGGGCTCCTGGAAAAAGATCACGAAATACACCGGATGGCCGCCGCGCAGCGCCACGCCGACCTGGCTGTCTCCCTTGAAGCCGCCGATGCCCGCACCGTGCCCCGCACGCGGGTCGATGATCACATAGGGACGGCTGCTCTCGTCGATCACCACGCCTTCGGGTGGGTGAATGCGGACCAGCGCGTAGTTGACCGGGCGGTCGAAGTCACGGGCGTCCAGCACTGTCTCGTAATCGTAGGCGAGCACCGGCGGACAGCCGGCTGCCTGGTGCTCGTTGTAGACATTGCCGCGCTTGCGCAGGGTGTCCCAAAACAGTGCCTGGCGCTGCGCCGCATCAACGCTGTACTCCATCGCATCACGCGCGACATTCCAGGGGTTGATGAACGCGCTCATCAGTGACTGGGTCTGCTTCGCCCACGCGCTGCTGGCCTCTCGGCTCGACGCTGAGATTTCCGCAGCGTGGTGCTCGCTGATGGATTTCAAGTCACGTGTGTAACGGCCCGCATCGGCGTTCGCGGCCACAAGTTTTTGAGCATTTTCAGACACGGCATCTGCGTGCTTGGCACTGTTGTACATTATTCTTTCAACCCTTCATTGACGGAGGTGCGGTAGGGACGATTCGCGCCTGACCACAAGCTAGCCCCGTTTGCGATGACGCTTATTTTCTATAGCTGTCTAGCGGCCGACAGAGAACTAACTTTGCTGCGCTGCAACATACGCTAAACCATATGATGTTTTTGCCCACAATGCCAGTCTGGAAGTGCTTTTTTACGAGATATTTTGCATATGCTCACAATACAGTGGCCAGACACGCGCCAATTCGGCATTTTATATCCAAACAAGAAGCATATTGGTGTCTGTCTGCCAGCGGGCACATCCCGACGAAACCGCCCTGCTTGTTGCGATGCAATAGACCGGCTTAGCTGAGCGGTACTACAAACAATTGCCCCCTGGATCCACTCAACCACAGCGCAGCAATTAAGCCTGAGCGCGAACAGGCTCGCAGCTGGATGACGCACCCAGAAGCAGCTCAATCACCGCTAAGAGCTTGTTGAGGCACGAAGAAGCTGGGCAAGGATCAGGCCCATCACGAGGAAGAGAGTGTTTTGAGCGGCGCGCGTAGCTGAGGATTTTTGTGGCGATTGAGTCGAATAACTGCCTAGACGGCCCTCGTCTTTAACGAAATCTACGCGGAAATACGGTCAAGAATAGACTCCCGCAGTAGGGTTTCTAGTTCTCGCCCAGCCTCTTAGCCCGCTGCCAACGGCGCCATAATGATCACCGAATCCCCCTCGGCCAGTGCATGCGGCAGGGGATCGGCGATCAACTGCTCATTGATGGACACCACGTAGAGCTCATTGGCCGGTATCGCCAACAGCGCGACTAGATCAGCAAAGGACGCGCCCGGGGCCAGCTCGAGCGCACATCTGGCCCGCACCGACCCCGCAGGCAAGTAGTCGCTCATGATGCCGGTGGTGCGCAGCGCTATTTTCACGTGCTCAGCGCCAGACGCTCGAGCGTTTGCTGGGTTGGCACGCCTTGCGGTGACCAGCCCCGCAGTGCGTAATATTCTTTCAGCATGAGCTCCAGCTCGCAGACTCGCCCCTTGGCCGTGCCACTGGGTGCAGGCGTTTCCAGCAGCCGTTTAGGCAGGCTGTCGTCGGCGGCTGTGAGCCCCGCCCGGAGGTTGAACTGGCGCTCCAGATTCCAAATCCGCTCACCCGTCTCGCGCATGCGCTCTGCAGACCAGTCCCCTTCGCACGCGGCATCGAGCTGCGCCGCGTAGTCGCTCATGCCCCAGGCCCCCGCGGTAAAGATACACAGGCCCGTGGAGTCGATGGCGGCGATCTCGTCCTGCGACTCCTTGCAGGGCTTCGCCTTGCCCCTGCCGCTCTGGTCTTTCATGTCCTCGCTGAAGACATCGTGCTTGAGGTGACAGGCGCCGCGGTTGGAGGTGGCGTAGCCCAGCCCCATGCCCTGCAGTGCGCGGGAGTCGTATCCCGCGAACTCCTGCCCCTTGACTCCCATGAACAGCTCCGGGTGGCCATACTTTTCGCAGAGCAATTTACTGCCCAGACCCAGATCGACACCAAAGCCCTGTTGTGCGCCCGTGAGCTCCGCCATTTTCACCAAGGCTTCCGCGCTGCCAAATCGCAGTTCAATGCCGCCGGTGTCTTCGTGTGTGATCGCGCCGAGTTCGAACATTTCCATCGCCGCCGCAACCGTCACCCCGAAGGAGATGGGGTCAATGCTGTGCTCGTTGGTGAGGAAACCCACATACGTACAGGCATCGATGTCATCCACCCCCACGACGGGGCCCAGCGCATAAGCCGTCTCGTATTCCAGCCCTCCGGAGGCGTGCCAGTATTGTGGTTTATCCGCAACTGAAAAGTGCTTGGGGTCAATGTGCGCTACACGCCCACAGCCAATAGAGCAGGCAAAACAGGCTTTGTTGGTGATCAGGTTTGTATGCCCGTTTTCATTGGGGCTCGCCATCGCCGCCGGGTTGATGTTTTCTGATCCGGCGAATTGCACTTCTTGAAAATTCTTGGTCGGCAAACCGCCAAAAGCGTGCATGGTATCGATCATGGCGTTGGTGCCGTGTTTGGTCATGCCCTGCCGACCGCGGTCATCGGCAAGTTTTTGCATGGTGTCTTTGACCACCGCCATGAAACGCTTGGGATCATCAGCTTTGACCCCCACAGTCCCGCGCACCACAATGGCCTTTAGCAGTTTAGAGCCCATCACCGCACCGACACCCGAGCGCCCTGCCGCACGGTGTAGATCATTGACAATACAAGCGTAACGCACCCCCTGCTCTCCGGGCACACCCACCGAGGCCACCTTGGCCTGCGGGTCACCCATGCGCTCTTTCAGCGCCTCCTCTGTGTGCCACACGGTCGAACCCCAGAGATCATCAGCGGGCTCTAGGCTGATGCTGTCATCGACAATGCTCAGATACACGGGGCTCGCTGATCGGCCTTCGATGATCAGCAAGTCATAACCGGCGTTTTTCAGCTCTGCACCGAACTTGCCGCCCGAATTTGAGCAGGCGATCGCGCCGGTGAGCGGCCCTTTGCAGAGCACGCTGTAACGGCCGCTGGTGGAGCTCATGGTGCCGGTCAGCGGTCCGGTGGCGAATATCAGCACGTTTTCGGGACTCAGCGCATCGCAGCGCGGATCCAGCAATTCACTCAGGTATTTAGTGCCCAGACCGCGGCTGCCCATATAGGCCTGCGCCCATTGCATGTTGAGCGGCTCATGGCGGATCTCACCGCGTGTCAGATCAATGCGTAAAATTTTGCGTTGCCAAGCCATGGTGATCTCCCTTTAGGCGTAAATAATCGCGTCGGTAGGACAGGCACTCGCACAGGCCGGCGAGCCGCTGCAGAGGTCGCACTTGACGACTTTACCCGTAGCCGCGCGAAAATTGATGGTGCCGTAGGGACAGGCAATGGTGCACACCTTGCAGCCCACACAGAGGCTGTCATCCACCACCTTGGCCCCCGTGCCGTGGTCGATACGAATCGCGTTGGTGGGGCAAGCCTCGAGACACCAAGCCTCTTCACACTGCGTGCAGGTGTAGGGGACGCTGCGACGCCCGTGCTCGAACTCGAAGACCTTGATGCGCGACAAGGCGGGATTGAACACCCCCTCGTGCTGGTTGGAACAGGCGAGTTCACACTGCAAGCAACTGGTGCACTTGTCCGGGTCTATCTGCAGGCCCTTGGCCATGAGTAGCTCCTTGGTATTGATCGATTCGCGCCCTAACGCACCATCCAGGCCTCCGCCCGATCGGCCCGTCAACGCTTGGTTTTTGCCGTACAGACAACGTTAGCTGAAATATTGTGCTCTGTCGCGCAACAAGGCGACACGGCTGCGTCACTGCAACACGGCCTGGCCCGCGGGAGAGCCTGAGTCACGGTGGAAACGCTGCTAAACACCCATTAGTTTAATGATGGCCAAGCTAATGACAGCCAAGGCTTATCGCTTTCGTACAGCGCGACGAAGACAGGGTGATTCATGGCGGCGATGGCCTCAAGCCTGGGGCTACAGCGAAGCGCGTTGAGCTGCCCGACGCGGCGCGTGAGATCAATTACCTGAAACTCGAAATCAATTCACACAAATAACCAAATGGAAAGCCCAAAACAAGACTGATTGTTAATCTTTGGTTACAGCTTTAGAGCATTCTATCAAGATTGCTATGAAACTGGAGATATATGCAATTGAAGCTGATGTACACTTTTTCGCCTCGCTCAGGGGATCAATTACAATGCAACGCGGCAGGCTACAAGAACTGGACTCTATCAGAGGCCTGGCGGCAATTTCGGTCGTTTTATACCACTATTTTTATCGCTACAATGAAATTTACGGCCATCAACAGATAGACACAGACTGGATAGCCTTTGGCCACTACGGCGTACAGCTATTTTTTATCGTCAGTGGTTTTGTTATTTATTGGACTTTAGAAAGAACGGAAAAACCCGCCGATTTTCTGATATCACGTTTTTCTAGGCTCTACCCCGTGTTCTGGGTATCGGCGGCGCTGACGTTTATTTTGGTTTCCCTCTTTGGTCTCCCTGGCCGAGAGATTCAATTTGTTGATGCGCTAAAGAACGCACTGATGTTTCACGAGCGCTTACACGTGCCGCATGTGGATGGTGTGTATTGGACGCTGACCGTGGAACTGACTTTTTACTGTTTTATCTTCGCGCTTTATATCACCTCAAATCTAAGACATGTAACGAAATTTTTTCTGGTTGCAAGCATTCTCTCAACACTCAGTTCCCTGGGTGTGGTCACCATCAATCAACCTTATTTTGATATTCTTATATTTGAACATATCCCCTTCTTTCTGGCCGGCATCTGCCTTTTTAAGATAACGAGGAAAGACAAGGTTCATGAAAACTACGCTATTATTGCAGCTGCAATCGTTTCAACTCTGATAACACATTCATTCAATGCCTCGGTGTTTTTTGCACTCTCTGTTGTCTTTTTCATTTTGTCAGTGAACGGTCGCCTGCCCTTTATGAAATCAAGGCCACTTGTATTCATTGGCAGCATTTCTTATGCGCTGTACCTGTGTCACCAAAACATCGGCTATATGATTATCAATCACGCCTACGCGCACGGTCTAAGCCCCCTGAGCGGCATTGTCTTTTCAGTCATTTTGTCTGTGTTACTGGCTATCGCATTGACCTATTGCATCGAGCGCCCAGCGCTACGCGCCATCAAAAAATCAATCACCCCAATCAAAATTCGGCAACGCGCTGGCAGGCTGTTACCTGCGGTCCTGCGCGCCTACCGACAACAAAACTAGAGCCACACCATGAACCCTCGTTCGATCTATGCCCTCTTCGGCGCCACAATCCTCACCTTAGCGACAAGCAGTTGTGCCGATGACGGCAAAGGCGCGGCCACTGAATCCCCCCCCAATACAGGCGGCCTCACTGCAAACACTGGAAATCTGTGCGAAGGCTTGATCACGCACCGGCAGGCGCTTCCCATCGAAATTTTGCCAAAACCGCAGCCTTTGAAGAGTTATATAGACCCCGCCTTTGGCACCTCAGTAACGAGAATCAGCGACACGGAAACAGGCCAGGTAGTCAAACCACAATACAACACCATCCAAGCCTGGAATGCAGATGAGAGCCGCATATTGCTGTATCACACGGGTGGCAGCGACAGTGACCGAGGCCATCATATATACGACGGTTTCAGCTATGAGCACATCGAAAAAATCGACATCGTAGCGAACGATCTGGAACAAGTGTATTGGCACCACAGCGACCCCGACACCCTCATCTACACCAGTGTGAATTACCAGTATTACGGCGAACTGGTCCGCTACAACATTAAAACCAAGTCAAAAGAGCGCATCGCGGATTTTCGCTCAATCTGCGGGGAAGATGGAATCCCCACGTCGGGAAATGGCGTCATGATGCCGCCCCTTGATGATGATCTGTACGGCTTTAGATGCAACACAGGAACCGACAGTACGACGGGTTTCAGTTATAAAATCAGCACCGGTGAAATGCAAACACTTGCGCTGGGCGAAGGCACTGAATACGACCCGTGGACAGCTCCCATGCCAAGCGCGAGCGGGCAGTACTTTTTTGTCACCGACAAGGTTCTTGAAAAAGACCTCAACACCGTTCGCTTCAGCCTGGATCTCAGCGAGTTTCACAGCCATTCCAGTTTGGGCAAGCGCGCCAATGGCAACGATGCACTGTTCGCCACGGCATTCGATCCATCTCCAAGTGGCTGTGATGGCGGCCCTGACAAAGGGGTCGGATCCCTGGTGGTGCATGATTTTGAAGACAAGACCTGCAACGTCATCATTGGCGAGTCTTATGGTTATGGCTACCCGGGCAGCGGCACCCATGTTTCAGCAGTGGGTTTTGATGCGCCCGGTTGGGCGCTGATGTCGACCATCGGCTACGGCCAATTTGAATATCTCTCAAACGACGAGCCTGCCCCCCTGCTGTTCTCCGAGATATATCTGGTCAACACAGAGGATGCCAGCCACACCGCTTGCCGTGTCGCGCACCACAGATCCTTTGGAAAAGCAGCGGAAGACAGCCAATACGCTGCGTACTTCGGCGAGCCGCACGCGACACTCAGCCCGAGCGGAACACGTTTGCTCTACGGCTCAGATTGGTACGACTCAGGTTCAGTTGATAGTTATGTGGTGGAGTTGCCTGCCTTCAAAACACAAAAGTAAACACGCTTGTCTGAGACGGCCGCTCGTTTCAGATGGTTTGGCTGGGTTCTACCGTGACAACTGAACCAATGTCGCGGAGAATCTCAATCACCTCGCGTTTATTGAAAATAAGCTGCCTGACAAATCAGAATGCCAGGCACGGGCCCAAACACTGAGCGTCATCGCATTCGACGCTCAGCTTGAGCTCGGCACGCTCCCTGAGTGGATTCAGCCGTCTTCTCGCGGCGTGTTTCCACGGATGAACGCCGAAATCTCCTGGCACGTCTGCAACAGGCCTCGGCTGTAAAAGCCGCGCCAGCCCTGCAGCCCGCCCGTGTGCAAGAGGTGCACACGCTCACCCTGCTGCGCCAATGTGCAGGCCACCTGGAATGCTTTGCAGCCGTAGACGGGGTCGAGCAGGACGCCCGTCTCTGCAAACAGTGTCTCGGCGCTGTGCAGCTCATCGGCGCTGGGCCGGGCGAATCCCCGGCCGCTGCCATCCACCACTCTACATGCCCTGTAATCGCGCTGCTCGAGTTGGCTCAACTGCTCAAATAATTGGCGATCTTTGGCCACGAGCACGGCCACCACGCGGATACGCTTGTCGAGACCAGCCATCAGCCCACGCACGGTGGCTCCGGTCCCCACGGGCACGACGAGCGTCTCATCCGCGGGTATGGAGACCTGCAGCGCGCGCGCCAAAGCGCGCAAGCCAAGCCTGCCGTAGCGGTCATTGCCGCCTTCGGGGATGAGCCATGCATCGGGGTATTTTTGCCGCCACAAGTCTTGGTAGTCTTTTTCATGGCGACGCAAATATTCATCTTTGCCAACCCGATGAATGATCATGCCGTTATTCGAGAGATCCAGTAGCGTGGGGTTCGTCGGGTCTGCGTGCAAGCCACGCACAACACCTATGCTGCCCCACCCCATGGCCGAGGCGCAAGCAGCCAAGGCGTGCAGATGATTGGAATAGGCCCCGCCAAAACTCAGCAATTGATTTTTGCCGTGCCGCTGCGCAGCTTCGATATGCCCCAACAGCTTGTAAACTTTGTTTCCAACGCCGCCCGGTGTGATCTGGTCCAGGCGGTGTATGGTCAGCCCCAGGCCGGCATGTCCGTGCACGGGGACAAATTGCCGAGGAGGCGCGAGTTCAAGTGCTGCGTGCAATCTAGCTTGTGCCGAAGTCATTTCTTTCTGCAAGCCGCCCATGATCAGAGCAAATAACCGGAACAGTTGATTTTCTTTGCCTCTATCAATGCCCCACAACCCCAATCAACCCTATTTCCCGAGTGTTTTGTGGCTGCTTTTAGCCCGAATTCCCAGGTGCGTTTTGACCGAGCGAACGCCCACTATTTGATTTCAATGTCGGCGCATACAGCACTTGGACAATGACAACCATGGTGTAGAAATAGCCGACAAAACTCAAGCCCACCATGCGTGAGCCAAACATATTGATAAAGGCTAAGCAGGCAACAACAGCAACCACACTCGCTCCGATCACCCGCTCGAAGGAGCACTCAGACAATCTGAGTACCCTGAGCCCCATCCAAGCCGCATGGACCATGAAAGCCAAATACAGCAGCAACGCTGGCAGCCCCATCTGAGACGCGATGTAAAGATACATATTGTGCGGATCGGCCTCGTGCACGGGCCGCGCCGTGTACTGAGCTTTGAGGTAGGGGAAGGCCTTAAAACCTTTGCCTGTCACGGGGTTCTCCAGCGTCATCCCGATCGCGGCTTCCCAGAGAATAAAGCGGTGTTCCGTGCTTTTATCCACGCGTTCAATCCGGGAATCTCTGGAGGTGTGGTTGATCCTGTCGAGCACCGCATTCGGCAAGACCTGAGGAAATATTGCCACCACCACAAGTGCGGCGATGCCCCAACCAAAAAAGAACAGCCTCCCGCGTAACCAGCCAATGATAAGCCCGCCTACGGCGAAGGCCACGTACGCGCCCCGCGAAAAGGTCGTGATCAAAACCTTCAAGACGATGATGAAATAAGGCGCCATCAGCCAGGACTTTATCTTCCCAAAGTTAAAGAGGAAGAGCGCGATAAAGGGAATGAAGGTGTAAGCCAAAAAACCACCGAAGTCATTGGGCTGTTCAAATACACCGCCCAAGCGTGATTTTTCTATGGAATTCAGACCACGTTTTTCGAACATTTCCCGCACGCCATACAACACCACAATGGTGGTACCGAACATGACGTAAATCATGGCACGCTTTGCTTGGCCTCGTGTTTTCACCAGGCTATAGACTGCCAGGTAAAATCCGGCTTGGGATAACCAGCCCGTGTACTGATTGAGCTCGTGGCTCAGGGTATAACTGAGCGCCCCCGACGTACGCAAAAGTGTCAGCAGAGACGCGCTGCTCAGAATCCACCACAAGACCACGAGTTTGAAGCCGGGCTTGGCAACGAAGGCTGATTCACCTCGGTTTGCAGCAGTGCTCATGCCGGTAAACAGGCACAGTAAAATAAACACATTGGTGCCGTTCAGCAGCGGCGCGATAGACACCGCGTACAAATGCGCAAAGGGAATGTAGATAAGCATCAGCGCCAGCAGGATTTCAGGTTCTTTTTGCGCACGCACCATGGCCGCCCCACCGATGATGGCCGCCACACCGTAGAGCACGATTTTCGGCAACTGCACACCGATGATCACAATCAAGACGGCAAAAACAGCGGGCAGCAGCAAAAATTTGAACGTCGATATCACACGAGCCCACTCGATATCGTCCTCGCCTTGGGTAGCGGATTTCTCGCTACCTTTGGCAGAGAGCCCGCGGTGACTGAAGGGGCTCTGCGCGCCCATCGGCGCACTGTGTTGCTCTGCTGCAGGCGACAGAGCGGTCTGTGCCAAGGCTGTTTTTGCCGGCCCTAAACGGGCGCTACCACTTTGTGCGGGTCTGGCTTCAGCGGCTGCTTTAAACCCTGTGCTGCTGCGCCCTATTTTAGGCTGCAAGCCGCTGCTCGCTTGCGTTGAAAGCCCTTGGCGTGCTGGCTGCATCCCGCCACGCCGCTGAGTGTCGGCCGAGCTTTGATCGCCCGCGGGGCCAGCAGCGCCTGTCTCGCCATCAGCTGAAGGCGTGTTTACTGCAGGCAGGCTTAGCCCTGTGCGCGGCACTGGTGGCGTCGCTGGGGCTGATTGCGGGCTACTAGCCCGCCCTATTTTAGGACGCAAGCCGTCGGTAGAGCGCATCGTATGCCCCGTTGCCAATGATCCGTTTAAGCGCTGTTTTTGCCACACTCGACGCTCGAGTCCGGCGGTATTGCCGGGATTTGGGGTCCACCAAATTGAGCAGATCTTCGCTGCTGTGTTGCTGCCTCACGGGGATCCTCTGCACTAGATGGAATGGCGCCTGGGCGTCGAGTCGGTGTAGGCCAAAGGTTGAATCATGAACCCAGCGATATCCCAGCGATTTCGCGAGATCGAGCTCGCGCTGGCCGTATCGTCCGCCGGGAAATGACACCGCATCGATTTCCTGCCCAACGATCTCGCCCAACCACTGCTTGGGCTCGGCCAATTCGGCTCGAGACTCGTCCTCACTGAGATCGGCCATAAAACGGTGGCTCAAACCGTGGGTGCCGAGATCCATGCCCTGCACAACCATCTGCCGTAAATCATGGTCGCTGCAATAGTCATCTCGCTGCCGGCAAAAATTGGCGGTGATGAAAAAAAGCCCGCTCAATCCACGCTCGGCCAACAGCGGAGCGACCTGCGTGGCATTGCTTCTGTGCCCGTCATCAAAGGTCAGTTGCACCGGTTTATCAACGCCTTCCAGCCCCTGTTCCACCTGGGACTGCGACACGACGGTGTAGCCCCCCAGCTGCAGCGCCTCTATGTGCTGTTCAAACTCATCAAGCGACACGGCGTAGGGCCGATCTGCAGCATCGATCGCCTCTAACTCATGTAAGTCAGCGTAGGTGGCGTGATACATCAATACAGTCAATTCATTCATGATCAGGACTTCCACCGCGCACTTAAATCACCTTGGTAATAACGGTAAGCGGCCAACCATGCAGCTAAATTTAGCTGCACGAAGGTCTGGGCGAAACTGGATAATTTATTCTGTCTGAGAAATTCAGAATACCCCGCGCCTATGGCCAGTGCGTAGAAGCACAGCTGCCCCATACACACCAGGGTCCACCAGGCGCCACCGGCCAGCAGCGACGCAGGCAACAGCAACAACAGGCACCAAGGAACCACCAGTCGAAAGACCTTGTGCGAGAGGAATTGCCACCAAATCGGATTTTTGGCAGGATTGAACAGCCAAGAGTGATGAGCGAAAGACTGGAAGTTCCCCGTGAGAGTTCGCAGCTTTCTTTTGAACTCGTCATGCAAACTCGATTGACTGCTGTCGAACACCTGAGCACTGGGCTCAAACACCACCCGCTTACCCGCCAGCAATACGTTCACGGGCGTATCAAAATCATCCAATATCGCGTCGTCGGGCAAGGGCTTGAACAGCGCTGTCCTGACCGCATACAGCGCACCGGTGGCTCCCGCTGTCGAAAACAGTCGGCTCTCCATCTCGCGCAGCGCTTTTTCATAACGCCAATACAGGCCCACATTAACCTGCTCCGGGTTCTCTTCATCGACGATCATCAGCTCACCGCTGACCGCACCGATCTGCGCATCGTCAAAATGCGCCAGGAGCGACTTCAGGGCATTGTCACTGACACGCTGCCGTGCATCCATGAACACACAGTACGCCGTGTCTACTTGTTGCATCGCGGCGTTGATTGCCACGGGTTTGCCGCTGTTTTCTGTCAGCTCTATCACCCTGAGCCAGTCGTAGCCCTTGCTCTTGGCCAGCGCGGCTGTGTCATCTGCACTGCCGTCATCCACCAAAACAGCACACCATTTGTCCGCGGGGTAGTCGAGCGCGGCGAGGCTGCTGAGCTTGCCCTCGATGGTTTTCGCTTCATTGTACGCCGCGATGACAATCGTCACCGCGGGCCAGCTGCCGCGCTGCAGATTGGGCACAGGGCTTTGCACGTGGCGCGCGCGCAACCACAGGTAGACCGGGAAACCGAAATAGGTGTAGACAACAAATCCAAGCGCAAACCAAGCGACCACCGCACTCATGAGGAAGTACCCCGCAATTTGAGTTGTACAGCTGATGCACCGTTGCTCAGAAGCTGACGAAAATCGGCGGACAACACGGACAGACAAAACACATATAAGAACAAAGAAACACTGCCCTTCAACAGCAGCCCAAGCAGCGCGACTTGCAGTTCAATCATGGAACTCAAGCCCCAAGCGATCACTCCACTCAGGACTGCTTTCGCCAGTGCCGGCCAATCACAAGAAATAGGCAACAGCGCGTATGCACTGCGGTACAAGCCGACTGAGCGGATCAGATAACAGACAAAGGTGGCAATAGCCGCCGCAACCAGGCCGTAAGTGGGCACCGTCAGTATGTTCAACACAATATTGATCACAAAGGCGATCAGCGTCCACGTCACTAACATGATGGGTTTTTTATAGATATACAGGCCCGCAGCGAAGAGGTGCGTGCCGCCCCCGACCAACAGAGCAGCCACGACCCAGGGGACAATCGCTCCCCCAGCGGCGTAACGATCGCCCGCCAACAGCATCAGCAGCTCCGGCGCGACGGCGCAAAAAACAGCCATGATACCGACACCCGCGAGCACGTAACTGCGCAACGCACTGGTGACGAATGCCACTGTGGCAGCCTCACCCGAGCGTTCGTATAAGCGCACATAGTGCGGGATCATGGCTGCCTGCAGGGAGACGATCAATACCCACTCGAGGTACATGCTCATGTTGTATGCCGCAGCGTACAAGCCAAGCTTCTCAGCGCCCAGATAGGCTTCGATCACGTATCGATCCCCCACCTCAAGCAACAGCCCGGCGATTTCCCCGGCCATGCTCGGCAAGCCAAAGACAATTAAGGGCCCGAGCGTCAGCATTTTCAGTTGCGGACGAATATCTTTTAGGAAGGGCCATGCGCTTTTGAGCAGTAACAAAAGCAAGGCCAGTTCCGAGACGATTGAGATGGAGACAATGTGGGCCGCGTCCAGACCAATGGTGAACAGGCAGGCGACAATGAGGGCGAGTCGCAACAACTTTTCAAACACGGAAGCAATGGCGTTCATGCCGCTGTTTTCATTGGCGCGCAATAGATTTTGCGCGCCGCTGGAGAGCATCTTCACAGGCACCAACAAAGTGGCGACAAGGAATAAGCTAACCGCCTCGCTGCTGTCTGATATTCGGGGCACCACAAACTGGCTGTAACCCAACCAGAGCAGCACACAGACAAGGGACATCAAACTCAGGCTGGTGGCGATTGTCGACAGCATGTTCTTCAGGTGCTTCGCACCCCGCTCTTGCTCAGCGGCAAAGAAACGAATCATCGAATGCTGCAGACCGAGCTTTCCAACGGCGACGAACACCGTGGCGGTGGACATCACCAGGCCCAGCAGTCCGTAGTCGCCTACGCTCAAGGCACGTGTCAGTAAGGGAAAAGTCACCAGACCGAGCAGGGATGCGGCGAGTCCAGCGGAGGCGTAATTTCTGAAGTGCTTTACAACGGACACGTCAACGGGGCTCGGGTCTGACATCGTTTGTCAGGGGACGGGCGTAGCTGCCCTCGTAGACACGCTCCAGGGTGTCCACCACGTGATCGAGGGCGCACAGACTTTCTACGCGCGCCCTGGCCTGCAAGCCCACTTGCCTACACAGCGCTCGATCTTGCAACAGCGTGCACAGATGCTCGGCCAGTGCTTCCACGTCATCAACGTCGATCAAATACCCCGATTCCGCGTGTTCGACGAGGTCTTCATTGCCGCTGATACGGGTCAAGACCGGTGCCAGACCACTGCACATGGCCTCCAACACAGAGTTGGACAAGCCCTCATAACGGGAGACCTGCACATACACATGAGCTTTGGCGAAAAAGGCGGGCACATCGGAGATTCGACCACAAAACTCCACACAGTCAGCGATTCCCAGTGACTCGCACAAACCCTCCAACTCCTCTCGAATGCTGCCATCCCCCGCCAAGCGCAGCACAAATTTTGAGTTAGTTTGGTTTTTTACTTTTTTGATGGCATGCAACAACACAGGCAAGGCCTTAACCTGTGCCAAACGGCCACAATAAGCCAAGGTGCTAATCTCATCATCAGTGCCGCCGTGCAGGCTCTCGCTGAGCTTGAAACGGCTAATGTCCAGACCATTGGCAAGTTCTATAACCTGTTGCTCCTGCACACCCGCAGCCATAATTTGTGTGCGGCTGTAACTGCTCAGGGCTTGAAAGTAATCAAGCCGAGTCAAAAGCTTTTGCACCCAGCGCCTATAGAATGTGGGGCGACTGGCATCCAATACCCCGCCCTCAAACTCCGTTGCGCCTGATACTTTTGCCAACACAGGGCCGCCTAACCACGGCCGTAATACAGCCACAACCGCGGCCATTTTATGCACCATATGAATATGATAAGCGTCGTAATTCCGGCCGCTTTTCAGCAGAAACCACGCGAAACTGATCATATAAAAAACGTTGGATAACTTGGGGACGTGGAAGTAGGCGATTCGCTGGACAGGCACCCCTTCGCAACTGTCCAGCAAGGGCAGATGATCCAAGAGATGGGGGACAACAATGGTGACCTCATGCCCGCGTTGCATGAGGGTTCTAGCCAACAATGTCGCCTGAATTTCAGCCCCCCCTACACCGGGGAAATATCCATCGACCAAAAACAAAATACGCATTCAGGGACCCACACCACAGCTATTGGCCAATCGAGTTATTTCAGCACGTTTTCAATTTGCTTGCGCTCGTACTTTTCACGCATGCGAGAGAGCTTAGTCTGCGGCTGCCAATAGACGCTCAAAGATAACTCATTTTCTTCGATCAGTTCATTGATCTGAAGTGCCGGGGTGATACTGTCAGGTCGGTCGCTGTCGATCTCACTGAAGCCAGCTTCAAGCGCCGCCCCCCAAGTAGCGGTGATTAAATAGGAGACCCCAGCGCTGTAGCTCAGCTCATTGTCGAGACGCTGGACGTTGTCATAATCGACCTCGGCAATTGCGGAACGAAAGCTAAGCCCCCAGCGGGGACTGAGCGAATAGCCGAGCTCCAGGGACACGCGTTCAACGTCCCGGTCATCCTCACCAGAATCAATAAACTCCATACTGGTATTGCTGACTCGCAAGCCACCATTCCAGACATCACCACCACGATTCACGCCCAGCGCCACACGCTTTTCATAGAATGGCCCAGAACCCGTGTCTATGCCCGCGTTCAAATTCGCCTGCAGATCGCGCAGCGTGCTCATGGTCTCGTCAGTAAAGGCTCTGGAACCTTCAAGAGACAGTGAGAGCTCCCGCGACATCTGCCGGCTCAAAGAAAATCGAAACAAACTCTCGTCTGTCTTCGTCACCGTGGTGGCACCGCCGTCAAGCGCTTCCTCTTCGCTGCGGCTCTCTCCGGCGTCAATGTTAAACAGGGTTTTACCCTGAATATAACTGTATCGCGCAAAGGTATTGACCAGATTAAATGTGTCGGCGCTCTCTTTGAAACTGATGTCGGAATTTTCAAAGTGCAATCCCAAGGCGTGCTTTCGCGAAAAGCGATGGCTCCAATCAGTTTGCAGGGTCAGTTGGCGTGTCTGCTCGTCCTCGCCCTCCTCGTCCGCCAAGAGATAGAACAGATCAGCATTGAGCGTATCAACCGGTGATACACGCCAGTGCGTGGAAGGCCCGGTGACAAAATAATTTGCCAGGTAACGGTCTTCGGTATTTGACAGCGCAGCCAAGTCCTCGCCCTGCTGCAACACATAGTCTGCGAGCAACCACGAGATTTGACCTGGTCTTAAGTTGAAGAGTGCATACAGGCCACCGCGCATATCGGTGGCGGTGTCATCAATTTCGCTGTCCGAGGTGCTGTAACCCAGTGACAAGTCGAAATCCATGTCGAGCAATCGTGCGCGCGTCGAACCGCTCAAGCTGCCAACGATCTCCTGCCGCTTGCCGTCCTTCGGCTGGGCGTTAACATCCACCCGGTCCACGTTATCGGTAGTCTCGTGCCGCATGAGCAGCTCGGCACCGAAGTCTATTGCCTGTGCAGATCCGGCTGCAGCAAAAAGCAGCGGCGCGGCTAGCAATGGCAGGGCATTTCTAGAGATCTTCATGATCAACAAAACTCTGGCAGTGGCTCATCGTTGAGCACCGTGCCGATCAGTTTATTCTGATCGACGTCGTGGCAAATGCTGGCGATTTGATTGGCGCTGACCTTGCCGTAGGGAACAACCAAAATAATATAATCGACTAAATTCGCGAGTATCTTGGCGTCCGCCGACGAGGCGATCGAAGGCGCATCCACGATCACATAGCGGTCTCGGTAGCGCCGCGAGACTTCGTTGAAAAAGCTGTGCATGGTACGCGAGGAAAAGAATTCCGTTGCCGACTCCCGCTTGCCACCGACAGGCACCATCCGCATCCGCGGGATTCCTGAGGGCCGAACAACAGAGTCGATACCAATTGTAGGGTTGGCCAAGAAGTCCGTGAGCCCCTTGCCATTATCGAGCTTGGCGAGTTGCAGTATTTTGTGCAGATAGGGGTCGCGAAGATTGCAATCGAGCAGCAGCGACGTCTTGCTGTCTTCAAAGGCGATGGAAGCGGCCAAATTCATGGCGACAAAACTCCCGCCCCCTCCCGGTGCAACAGATGTCACCATGACGGTGAAATTCTGATTGTTGCGCAAATTCATCAACCGTGTGCGCAACTCACGAAAAGTGTCCACCAGTTTGCGGTTGTCGCTTTGCGGGTGGATGATTTTCAGGTAATCCAGCTGTGCTTTACTGAACAAGCGCGGGTCCTGCATCTGCACGATTGTCTGAGGCGAGCTCGCCGCTCGGCGCACAACGCCGCGCTTGGCAGCTTCCGCTCGAACAAGTTCACGCCCAGGGCCTATCGCCGCCTGCCTGACAACGCGAATACGCCGCTGATCATTCTTATTTTGCATAGATTGTCTCGAATCGAGCGCTTCAATTTTTAAGTTAGGATTCATGCCGTTCCTCCAGTAATTCGAGCCCATCCGGCCACGCCGTAGAACGCTACAACCGACAAGATCGCCAAGGTGAGAACAAACTTCCCGCGGTACAAACCCGAGCTCTCATGCATGCCTTTATAGTGCGGCACAACCGCCAGCACCGGCAGCCCAAGGCTCTCCTGCATCACTGACGGCAATCTCAGTTTAGGGTCAATCGTCAGCAGGCCAAATAAAATACCCAGAGGCAACAACACAGCCAAGACCAAGCCACCGGCTAGAAAATGGAGAAAGCGTAATCCCTTGGGAATACTGGGAAGTACTGCGGGCTCTTGAATACGGAATGACAAGCCTTGGCGCTGCTCATCCAGGTTCATCGAAACACGCGCCTGCTCACGTCGGCGTAGCATGTCTTGATAGATCTCTTGATTTACTTCGTAGTCTCTTTTCAGGTCGGCCAATTCGGCGCCAAAATTATTGGTTGAACTCGCGCGATCAGTCTCTTTTCTGAGCATTGAACGCTTTTGAATCAAGCGAACACGCAAGGTTTCAACGGCAACAGTCGCCTTGGCCTGCTGACGTTTCAATTCTTGGTAAACGGGGCTAACGGAGGCCCGTTCGCGGTCCTGTTGACTGATGCTCGCGGCGCCGTCTCGCCTGCCCCGCTCCCGTCCGGCCAAATCACGTAAATCGGTGATCTGTTGTTTCATGCGAACGATGTCAGGGTAGGTATCGGTGTAATCGAGCCGCAATCGCTCAATCTCATTCTGCAGCTCACCGATTCTCTCCTGGTACTGGCTTTCACGGTAGACGCTGACCGCCGAGATCGACTCACCCGTTATCTGCCGTTTCAGCGAAGACGCCTGGGCCTGCGCTTCGCGCAATTCCAGCTCAGTTTTTTCAATACTGCGCCTCAGTTCGATGATCTCATCGTCGATACTCTGTGCATTGGTGACAATGCCCAACCCCGAACGGGCTCTAAACTGCCGCAAGCGCTCTTCCGATCCAGCCAGTTTTTCGCGGTAGGTCTGTACTTGGTTCTGGATAAAGTCGAAGGCTTCGTTGCTCTCGCGAGACTGTTCTTGGATGCTGCGCTCCAAAAACAAATCACCGAATTGTTTGGTGACGTTATAGGACATCGCCGGATCTTCGTGTTTGAAGGCAATTAAAAAGGTATTGCCCGGCAAGTCCGCGACCACGGTGTTTTTATAGAGAGCCAAACGCACGCGTTCAACTGCGGCGGGATCCGTTGCTGTTCCAGCCAGGCCGTTGCTGCGAATAATCTGGTCCACGATGTCCCGGCTAAAAATAACCTCGCGGGCGATTTCCGCTCGATCATTAACCTCGGTGGCCTGTGCAGTTCCCTCTAACAATGGTTTGATGATATTGCTGGAATCGGCCAATATCGTGACTGTGGACTCGTATTTTGCCTTGTACGTCCAACCCGTGGCTAACACGGCTAGCGCCACCACCACGAAAGACAATACAAGCGTGCCACGTCGAGCGATAATTTCGCGATTGAACATCGCAAGCGTTTCTTCAATATTCACAACAAGACTCTCTCAAGTATTTCGTACGCCACCAGAAGCTGCCCCGGTTTTAATCAAAATCGGCGTTCTGGGATTGTCAATACATCGCCCGCTCGCAGCTCAACGTTAGTGCCCAGCTCACCTTTGTTGATGATTTTGTCCAATCTGATTTTCAGCGTTGTCGCTTCTCCGGTCTCGGCATTCTTGCGGTAAAGTCGGGCGCGCGCCGCCACAGCGAAGTCCGAGAGGCCGCCGGCCTCCAACACCAAATCCAAAATGGTCATACCCTGACGATACGGTAAGGAAGTCGGTTTGTTGATCGCGCCCGTGACCCTGACTCGGGTTAGGAACTGGTGACTGACCAAATCCGTCAGAATGACTGAAACTTTGGGCTGGCGAATGAACTGCTCTAATTTGGCTTCGATTTTGGTGGCCACTTCGGCGGCCGTAAGACCGCCTGCCTTCACATCACCGATCAACGGCGCGGACACAAAACCATCTGGGCGGACGGGCACTTCAACTGAAAGCTCTGGATTTCTCCACACAGATATTTTAATTTTGTCGTCGACGCCTATGCGATAAGTGCCTACTTCTGCAGCCTCGGCTTGCACAGTGGCGGCGCCCTCCTGCACTTCATCGCCAGTCAACACAGCACTGGGCATCACTTTGTCGACCGTGCCCACCGGGGTGCCCGGTGTTCTCGGTGCCTGGCTACAGGCACTAAGTGCTACCGCCAGCCCCAATGCCACTACAAGCCGAATGCTCACCATATGTTCCTCTCTCCAACAAGATAAATTCTTAATAAAAATGACACTAAACTCATACAACAACACACAGCGAAGGCTGGGCACTCACGGCCCCGCAAGACCGCTCATCAGGCTACAGCCCTACTATCGACATAGCGTCGAAATAGTTGATTTCTAATCGCATTAGCCCTTTACGCCTTTAACTAATTTACGGCTCAGCCGATCACTAATGGGTCATCTCACAACTTCAGTCACGGCATTTCATTCATGGACCTAAAGTACTTAAACGCTTATGAGCAACTTGGCTTGCAGCAACCGGGCGTTTCTTGGGATCAAGTCCGGACAAATTACCGCCGGAAAGTGCAGCGACTTCACCCAGACAGGGTGCAACAAGGCGCCGCAGTGGACTCCGATCAGGAAGAGTTCATTCGCGTCACGCAAGCATACAAGATCCTTAACGAATACCACAGGTTAAACAACGAGTTACCCCAAGAATATGAGGTAGACAGCGACCCTGTGATGCAGGTGGACCTAGGTAATATCGAACCCTTCGCACAACAAAAGATTGTCAACGCGATTGATTCAGTGCAGCGGACACAGCCCCAAGGCAGCACCAACACACTGAAGATGACGATGCTGCTCTGCTCTCTGGTGCTCAGCGTCGCGCTTGGATTCATGGCATTTGCCAGCTGGCAAAAAAATCAAGTCCCGCCCGTGACCCCCTTCACCAGCGAAAAGCCCATGCCACTCAGCGGTAGCGCGGCGAAATAATCAAAAGGAGACCACCAGCTGCGCCACCAAGTGCAGCACAGTGCGCGACTCCCGCCCTTCGAGGCCGCTTGCGATCTCACCCATAGTAACTGCTGAACCGGCCTAAAAGCCCTATCCCGAAGGCTTCGGCATAAAAATATCTGCATAGCAACGATGTGGCGCTGCGGCCGCGGCTGACTGGCAAGCGCGGACAGAGTCTTCACTTCCAGAGCACCGGGATGTAGCGGCGAAACGCCACCTCCATATACCTTCGAAAAAAGCGGTGAAAACTGCAACTTTCAGATTTACTGAGGCCCGCCGGCGCAGAAAATGGAAACGACAGATTTGAGGCCTCTGCTAACAGCTGGCAAAGCCGTTTAGATAGCGACCACAGCGGTGGGCGCACCCACCACCGACACCACTATCGCGCCCCTTTGCCGAGCAACACGACCTCAACAGTCTGCAGCATGATGAATATGTCTAGAAACAGGGTGTGGTTTTTAACGTAGTAGAGATCAAATTCGTGCTTCTTGCGCGCGTCCTCGTCGGAGGCGCCGTAGGGGTAACTGACCTGTGCCCACCCAGTCAGACCTGGTTTTACCTGATGCCTCTCCGCGTAGTAGGGCACCTTCTGTTTCAGCTCTTCGACAAACTGCGGACGCTCGGGTCGCGGCCCCACCAAACTCATGTCTCCGCGCAACACGTTCAGAATCTGCGGCAGCTCATCGATGCGCGTCATGCGTATAAACTCCCCCACCCTCGTCACACGTGAATCATTGCGGGTGGCCCACTGAGCGCCATCCTTTTCCGCGTCTTCACGCATGCTGCGAAATTTGATCACACCAAATGTCTTACCGGCATAGCCCACTCTGTCTTGGGTGTAAAAGAGCGTGCCGTCAAAACGGCATTCTATTTTTATCGCAAGCGCTGTCAACAACATCACCGGCCAACTGACACACAGCAACAGCAAACTCGCGCTGATATCGGTCAATCGCTTCAACACCTCAGCAGCGCGGTTGACACGAAAGCCCTCGGCGTAGATAAACCAGCTGGGTCGGATCAGGTCCAGAGGAAGAAAGCCCGCTTCGCGCTCGAAGAAGCCGTGGATCTCCAGAACTTTCAATCCCTTGAGGCGACAATCGATCAACTGATCACCTGGCAGGCGAGAACGCCGGTCATCCAGGGCGACAACAATCTCCTCGATATCATTCTTAACACAATGCTCATATATCGAATCGGGCACCTTGTGCACACGCTCTGGATCGACTTGAATTTTACCCTCGTCGAAATCGAGAAAGTGCACCACGTGGAATCCGCGTCGATCGGCCCGTCGTCGCAGCCGCGAAAAAATAGTCGACGCAACCTTGCCTGCACCGAGAACAACGATTCTGCGTTTGAGCGTGTCTTGCTCAACCAACGGCATGAACAACGGCCTGATAGTCCCAATGGTGAAAAAGGAAACGACAATGGCGATCGCCGTGACACCCCGACCCATATAGGTCTCTGGGAACAAGTAGAAGACAATCATCAACGCGATACTGCCCACCAGGAAGCCAAGCGCTATGCGCATCAGCACCCCTAGGGCGCCGCCTCTGAAGTGAGTTTGATACAAGCCAAAAGCCACCAGTGAAACCGTCATCACAATACTAAAAACAACCGTCGCAAGGCCCAGCGAAGGCAGGGTTTCGCTCAAGGTCTCACTATTACGACCAAAGCGAACCAGCGCGGCGAGCTGCACTGCCCCCATGCACACGAGCAGCTCCGTCATCCAGAACAATAAGAACGGCGTCCTGACATAAAAGCCTAGTATTTTTAACGAACCCACTGTATCTACATTCCTCAATAAATGACGCGTTATGCGCACTGTTATCGGTCAATACTGGCAGAGGTGAAGAACTGAGGTTCTTTGCTGCGCTGCCGATAACCTAATCTAATGTTGTTTTGTCAAATCATCGCTGCCCGAACGCAAGCGCAGCTATAGTTTACGCAATGCTTTTCACCAGACAAACAGAAGGGACACCTCTTGAACCTAAAACACCTTGATTCTGCTCGTGTAGCTGTAATCGGCCTTGGCTACGTCGGACTGCCGCTGGCCGTTGAGTTCGGCAAACAATACAGCACTATCGGATTCGACGTGTATGCCGAGCGCATCAATGAACTACGTTCTGGCAACGACCGAACGCTCGAAGTGAGCCGCGAAGAGCTGGCCGAATCACCTAAGTTGAGCTACAGCTGTGAAGCGAGTTCACTGAGTGACTGCAATACCTTCATCGTGACCGTCCCTACACCTATAGATAACGCAAACCAACCGGACTTAACGCCGCTGAAAAAGGCGAGCGAAACCATTGCTAAAGCGCTCTGCAAAGGCGATGTGGTCATTTACGAATCCACCGTCTACCCCGGCGCGACAGAAGAGATATGTGTCCCCGTTTTAGAGCTGCATTCTGGCCTCAAGTACAACCAAGATTTTTTCTGTGGCTACAGCCCAGAGCGGATCAATCCCGGTGACAAAGAACACCGCGTCACAAACATTCTGAAAGTCACGTCAGGCTCAACACCTGAGATAGCCAAATTCGTGGACGCGCTTTACCGCAGCATCATTCCCGCTGGCACCCACTTGGCCGCCAGCATTCGCGTGGCAGAGGCCGCTAAGGTGATAGAGAATACGCAGCGCGACGTCAACATCGCACTGGTCAATGAACTGGCGCTGATCTTCGACCGCTTGGGCATAGACACACTCGATGTACTGGAAGCTGCTGGCACCAAATGGAATTTTCTTCCCTTTAAACCAGGCTTGGTCGGTGGACACTGCATCAGCGTGGACCCCTACTATCTCACCCACAAAGCACAGCAGATTGGCTATCATCCCGACGTCATATTGGCGGGGCGCCGCATCAATGACGGCATGGGCCAGCACGTGGCCGAACGCGTTATCCGCTTGATGGCGGGAAAATCCATTGAGATAGTCAATGCGCGTATCCTGATGCTCGGCTTGGCGTTCAAGGAAAATTGCCCAGACCTGCGCAATACCCGCGTGGTCGATATCATCAGCGAGCTGCAAAGATACAACGCCGTGGTAGATGTTTACGACCCCTGGGTCGATCCGGCGGAAGCCGAGCACGAGTACGGCATCAAACCCGTGGCAACCCCGGACGCGGATCACTATGACGCCATCATTGTCGCGGTTGGGCACGAACAATTTTTGAGCATGGGTGCCGACAAAATTCGTGAATTCGGAAAAGACAAACACATCCTGTTTGATGTGAAGGGTTTGTTCCCACGCGACAGCATCGACGCCCGGCTCTAGTCAGATTTAATCACAGGATTTACACATGAAAGTATTGATCACAGGCACTGCTGGCTTTATCGGCTCCACACTGGCGAATAAGCTGCTCGCCCGAGGCGACGAAGTTGTCGGTATCGACAACCTGAACGATTATTACGATGTCACGCTGAAACAAGCGCGCCTTGATCGGTTGACGCCGAAGAAAGGTTTCACTGATATCCGCGCCAGCCTCGAAGACAAGGCAGCGATGGAAAAAGTGTTCGAGGAACACAAGCCTGATCGCGTGGTCAATCTCGCAGCGCAGGCCGGTGTGCGCTACTCTCTCGAAAATCCGCAAGCTTATATTGACGCCAACATAGTTGGTTTTGTCAATATTCTAGAGAATTGTCGGCACCACGATGTAAAGCACCTCGTATACGCTTCCTCTAGTTCGGTCTACGGCGCGCACACCAACATGCCGTTCTCTATCCACGACCATGTTGACCATCCCGTCAGCCTGTATGCGGCCACTAAAAAATCGAACGAGCTGATGGCCCACACCTACAGCCACTTGTTCAATCTGCCTGTGACAGGGTTGCGTTTTTTCACTGTCTATGGCCCGTGGGGCCGCCCCGATATGGCGCTGTTTATGTTCACGCGCAAGATATTGGCGGGTGAGCCCATCGACGTATTTAACTACGGCAACCACAAGCGTGATTTTACTTTCGTGGAAGATATCGTCGAAGGTGTTACACGTACACTGGACAGCGTGGCAACACCTAACGCCGACTGGGATCCTGCCAATCCAGATTCTGCCTCCAGCAGCGCTCCTTACCGTGTCTACAACATCGGCAACAACAGCCCCGTTGATCTGGTGCGCTACATTGAAGTACTGGAAGAAAAGCTGGGCAAAAAAGCCATACGCAACCTGCTCCCGTTACAGCCAGGCGATGTACCCGACACCTACGCGGATGTATCGGACTTGATCAGTGATGTTGGCTACAAGCCGGAAACCACTATCGAAGAAGGCATCGGTCATTTTGTCGACTGGTACAGAGAATACTACAAGGTATAAGCTTTCAGCCTAAATGCAAGCCCCGGGTAACTGGGGTTTTCGCAGGGCGCCCGCCAAAGAAAAACAGACCTACTTAGGAATTCTTCGGGACAATACTTGCTGAGCCCAACCCCAAGATGGGCTCGGGATTTAGAGGCAACTGCAAATCGTATTTTCAGTTGCCTTGCGCTTCCAATCCCAACATGGATTAGCCAACTCTCACTCAGGAGAGTGCTGGCAACAACTCTTTACTCGCCGAGATAATATGAGGTGCTTTATAAGCCTTCACTTTTTCCAGCAGTGGCTCACCGTACCAGCGGCCCTTGTCTCTGTAACACATGATGTCCAGCTCAGAGACCAACTGCGCGAATTCCGCGTCCGCCAGTTGATTGGCAAGCTCCGGCAGCGACCTGAGCTCGCGTCTAAATGTCCCGCTGCCCCAATCCAACATCGCCTCTCTCGCCACCTTTATATCCGCACGGGTTACCGCCTCGACCAGACGCACCATTGCGGCATCAGGTGAGCACAGTTGCTCGTCGGTTTGCAGCGGCAGTGGCCGGCGGCGGCGGCGCCTGATCACCAACGTGGCGAATGCAATGATTGAGATGAGCACGGTGATCGTGCGAGGGTCTCTCAACCAAATACCTATGCCCTCCCTGGGCAAAACACGCAACGCGGGCTCTGCTGTCAACTGCTCTTCGGCGACCGTGTTCTCCACTGTCGCTGCGGGCGATGACTGTTCGGTGACAGCCAAACCACTGACCGACAGCACGGGCACAGCAATTATCGCTACTTCTTCTTCAGCGCGTTGCACGTTCCACCACGTCAGCTCAAAAGGCTCGACCGTGATATTGCCCGGCCGGGTGGGTATGATTGTCCAGCGTGAAACACGCTGCGATACGATGCCCGTGGCGCCTGCTTTTTTTGCGGCACGGCTGCCATCGGGATAGAGCCGCACGCCGGTTATCTGCGGGTCTGGCAGTTCGGGAATCTGCGCAGGCAATACCCCGTCTGCGGTGATTGTCATCACCAGCGTCAGCGGCTCGCCCACCTCGGCGTGTTCGGGCTGCCACACGGCAGTCGCTGAAAGCGCCTTAGCAGCTAACCACCAACGCGCACTGTACTTATCGGGGGCCGGCAGGACATTCAAGGATATCGCTGGCCCGCGCACCACAACAGTCTGCGTATCCTGAGCGAAAAATCGGTTGGAGCGGGTGCCCAAGATGATGCGCGCGCGCAAGGTGATGGCCGGCAGCTCAATCTGGCCGCTGCGCTGCGGGAAGAGCGCGTACTTGCGCTCCAACACCGAATACTCTCGCCCGTCGACCTGCTCCACATAACTTCGGTCCAAACCCAGCCTCTCGACCTGCACGTCTGCATGCACGGGCTCCGTGACACTGCCGTCCGCGATCGACTGCTGCTGGTAGAGCTTCATGGTGTAGATGATTTGCTGCTGCACATAGGGCTCGGCTTCAGAGACTTCCACTCGCAAAAAATAGGGCCGCTGCTCCTGCCCGCCCGCACTGGCGGCCCGGCTCGCGACTTGTATTTCAAGCGCCTTGCTGCGCTGACCGCCCATCTCGATGGCAGGGACAGACAGCACACCCTCGCGTTTGGGGGCCAGCACGAATTCCCAGGATCGGCTGCTGGAGTGCGCACCGTTTATCAAGCTGACTTGATTCGCACTGGAGCGCTGCAACACATCGAAATCAGCCAGCGCCGGGCTGAATTCTGCCGGTGCGCTGCCGTCTCGCAATACCACACTCATCACCAAGGTCTGGTCGAGGAAGAGGCTCTTGCGATCCACACTGACCTGCAGCTCCGCCGCAAGCGATACCGAGTGTAAGAACAGCGCGGCGACAAATATCAACAACCTCACCATGCCTGCTCCCGATCTCGACTCTGACTGTAATTGCGCTGATGCTCTCGGATGATGCGCGCGCGCAGTAATCCAGCGGGGTCGTCCGGCACCTGCTGCAACCACTGGTCCATGGTCTGCTGCTGTTCATCGTGCGACTCATCGGGCGCTTGCGCGGGCTGCGCCCCTTGCTCAGCGGAAGGTTCGTCCGCCTCAGCGCTCGCCTCAGCGTCTTCAGGCGGCGCATCATCTTTCTCCGCCTCAGACTGAGAGCCCTGGCTATCTTGTTGTTCTTCTCCGCCCTCCTCACCTTCGCCCTGTGAGGGTTGCGGCTCTCCTTCACCTTCGCCGTCATCTGACTCGCCATCTTGCTCTCGCTGTTCCGCAAGTTCGGCCAGCGACTGGGCTATTTTTTTGTTGTGCATGGCATCGTCGTAGTGTGGGTCTTGCTCAGAAACCGCATCAAAGGCAGAAACGGCCTCTTCATACGCACCGGATCGAACCAGAGACGTGCCGCTGTTGTATTTGTTTTTCCCCTGTCCATAGAGCGCGGCAGCCTCTTCGAATGCATCAGCACGAAATTTGACCAGTGCTCGCTGCTCATCACTCACGGCCAGCTGCTCAGCCTGTTCAAAATCCTTGAGCTCAACCATTTCTTGCAGGCGTTGATCGCTGCGCTGCCAAAGATCCGCCCACTGCAATGCCTGGGCCTTACTTGCCCCGAACAGCGTGAGCAGCAGGCAACAGCGCCACAAATTATTGACCCGCATCAAAACCACCTCGCCCAAAACAGGCAACAGCCCCAGGGGGCCAATAACCACAACAGCCAGGGGCCACGGTCCAGCCACAACTGCGTGCTGCGCTGCTGCTCGGCTCCGGCGTCAGTTGCATTGAGCACGTCGAAACGCGGCAACAACGCCTGCACATCACTGCCATCTGCGCGCAACAGCGCAAAGCGACCCTGCCCAGCGGCTGCGAGCTTATTCAAAGCTGACTGCGGCGTGGACACGATCAGCGGCCTTCCGTCGGCACCTCGTATCGCCCGCCCGTTGCGCCCCGGCACAGGTGCACCTTCCAAACTGCCCACCGCCATAACCGACACAGGCACACCCGCGTCAGCTGCTTGCTCGGCCGCGTCCAGCGCCGCTTGGTCCGGAGCCGAATCCGTTATCAATACAATCTCACCACCGGGAAGCCCAGACTGCCGCAACAAACCCTGGGCATAGAGAATCGCCTCGCCGATATTCGCGCCCTGAGTCGGAGCTAACGCTGTCGTGATGGCCGTCGCCGTCTCACGCAGTGTCAGCGCATCATCGGTCAGCGGGCTGACCACATAGGGGGAAGCGGCAAACACCACCAGGCCCACCTGCCGGTCTCTGCTCGCCTGCAGCAGATCGATCAGCTTAAGACGCGCCAGCGTCAAGCGGCTGGGTTTGAGATCAGCGGCGTTCATGGATTGCGATATATCGAGCACAAAGACACGGCCCTGTTGTTGCCGCCCTACCTGAGTATCTACTTTTTCCCAAGCTGGCCCCGCGCCCGCCAACACCGCGATTGCGACAGCAACGGGGATACTCTTGCGTATCCAGTGAGCGTAAGCATCACCGCCCAACTGGAACTGCGCGCCCAGCAAATGCGCATCGACACAATCGGCCCAGCCACCTCGCTGAGCCCCTTGGCCACGCCACCACCAACTCAACAACAACACACAAGGCAACAGCAATAACCACAGGGGCCTTAAAAAATGGAAATCAGTCATGGCGACGCCACCCCCATGGCTCGAGCAGTAACAGCGCAAACCCTAACGCCGCTGCCAGTGCCCAGTGAAAAAACGCGTGTTTGGGCCTGAATATCTCATCCCCCGCCGCCGCTGGCTCCAAGGTATCCAGCGCTCGATAAACATCGATCAACTCACTGGTATCAGCCGCCTTGAAGAACTGCCCGCCGGTGAGTTCGGCGACCTCCCGCAAGCTCGCTTCATCGATACCCGAGCCTGGTAATACAGCACCAAAGAAGGAGCGCTCTTTGCTCCCCACACCGATGGTATGAATACGCACGTCCATCTGCCTGGCCAGCTCCGCGGCCTGCTTGGGCTGCAACTCACCGGCCGTGTTGTCACCGTCTGTCAGCAGCACCAACACCCGTGATTTCGACGGTCTGTCACGCAGGCGCTTCACCGCCAAACCAATTGCATCGCCGATGGCCGTTGATTTGCCCGCCAACCCCACCACAGCGTCTTGCAGAAAATAGTCGACCGTTTTTTTGTCAAAGGTCAGCGGGGTTTGCAAATAGGGCTTGGTACCAAACAATATCAAACCAACTCTGTCCCCCTCGCGCCGCAATACAAAATCACTGGCGACTGCCCTGACGGCGTCCAGCCGCGTCAGGCGCTGCCCCTGCCAAAAGAAATCGCGGTTGTCCATGCTGCCCGAAATATCCATGGCCATCATCAGATCGCGCCCCGTCACCGGCAGCGATTCATTCTCGCCCAAGACCTGCGGCTGGGCGAGGGCCACCACGAAACAGATCCAACTCAACAGGGCCACCACCTGCCGCCAAGCAATACCTGCCCCGGTAGAGAGTTCCGTAGGAAGCGCGTCGATTGAGGGCAGATGCAGCGCACCGCCATCTGTTTTGTCGCGATTCAAAAATAAGAACAGCAGCGGAAGTGGCAACAATAAAAATGCGAGCGGCAAGGCAAAATCAATCATGGCCTTTCCCCGAGACTTTGCGTGCGCCTTTCAGCCAAGCGGCACAGGCTTGCAGTAAGTCCTTCACCTGAGCATCGGGCAGTGATTGAGCTTTGTAGGGCGCCTGTATTAATACGAGAGCGGCGCTGCGACCGAATCCGGCGCCATCACCCACTTCCCTGATGATGTCGATCCAGCGTTCATCCGTGGCCCGCGCCACCGCTGTTCGACCGCGGGCGGCGATAGCAGAACGCCGCATCAGCACGGACAGTTGAGCCACCACCGAGCGCGAATCAAGATCCCCCTGGCTGAACGCCTGCTCTAAATCGCGCAGTTCTGTCTCGGCAAATTGAACCCAACGAACCCGGCGGTGCCGCGCCAGGAATGCTCTGCCCAGCAGCGCAAACAGCACCACTAACAGCAGCAAAAGCAGCCACCAGCCTGGCGCGGGCGGCCACCAGTGCACCGCAGGTGCGCTGATATCATGGAGTTGAGCCAGCAGCTTTTCTGTCTCTTGTTGAATGTCTTGCTCCATGTCGCCCTATACCTGCACGCTGCGCGTCAAGACCGAACTGACGTCATGCTCGGTGCTAATGCGTTGGTAACGGGCGCCGGCGCGGGTGAATTCATGGCTTAATTGCTCGGCACGGCGCTCAAACTGCGCACTGTATTCGCGAGCGGCCGCACTGCCGGCGCGCGGCAGCACACGACGGCGTATTCCGTCAGTCACCGTACAGCCGGCGCGGGCGGGCAATAACCATTGCAGTGGATCAACCACGTGCATCATCTGCAGTGCGGCGTGGCGGCAGGCGCCGCCAAGCGCCAGCTGAGCGTCCGCGTCCCAGTCGTGAAAATCAGACACCACAAAAGCCTCCCCACCGGCGTGCAGCACACGCTTTAATTCGGTCAACATCTCCGCCATGGAGAGACCGCCAGGCTGCGATTCAGCGTGGCATTCCACCATCGCTTTGCAGAGCTGAGCCACCCCTGAATGCCCCGCCTTAGGCGGCAGCTCGCGGTGCTGCAGGTCATTGAAGATCAGCGCCCCAACCTTGTCGCCGTGGCCAACAGCGCGCCAAGCCAAGCCGGCCGCCAATCGCGCGCAGTGCACGGATTTAAAACACACGCGCGTGCCGTAACGCAGTGCCAATCGCAGATCGACCACAATAAGCACAGGCCGCTCGCGCTCTTCTTGGAAGAGTTTGCTGTGCACCTTGCCTCTTCTGGCAGTGGTTTTCCAATCGATAAAACGCAGCTCATCGCCTGCCTGGTAGGGCCGCAACTCGGCGAAATCCAGGCCGCGGCCCAATGGCCTAGCGCGGTTATTCTGGCCGCCACGGGTGCGCACCTGCTTCATGTGCCGACGGCGAATACGCTGCACAACGCGCTGTGCCAAGAGCTCGGGCATGCCGAGATCCACGCCCTCACGCCACGCACCGGCAGCTGTTGTCACGGCGCAGCCACGTAGTCAAGCAGGGCTTCGATCACGCTGTGAGTCGTGACGCCCGCGGATTCTGCCTCGAAACTGAGGATCAAACGGTGGCGCAGCACCGCGTGCACCACGGCCTGTACATCCGCCGGTGAGACATAGTCGCGACCGCCGAGCCAGGCGTGCGCACGCGCGCAACTGTCCAAGCCAAGCGTGCCGCGTGGGCTGGCACCGCAGCTCAACCAACCCTCCGCACTGCCGGTCCAGGCGGCGGGCTCACGCGTCGCCACCACCAGCCGCACGATGTAATCCTCCACCTCGTCGCTCATGTGCAGCGCCAACACCTCTTGACGCCCCGCCTCCAGCGTCTCCAGCGACATGCGCTCTGCGCTTTCCAGTTTCTGAGAAATGCCGACCGATTCACCCTTCGCCTCGCTGCGCACCAGCTTCAAGATCGCCAGTTCGTCCTCGCGCGTGGGGTAATCCACCAGGACGTGCATCAAAAAACGGTCAAGCTGCGCCTCGGGCAGCGGGTAGGTGCCCTCTTGCTCGATGGAGTTTTGCGTGGCCATGACTAAAAATGGCTGCGGCAGATTGTGCGTTTGGTCGCCCACGGAAATGGTGCCTTCTGACATCGCCTCGAGCAGCGCACTCTGCACCTTGGCGGGCGCGCGGTTGATCTCGTCCGCCAACACCAGATTATGAAACAAGGGGCCCGGCTGAAACTCAAAACTGCCGTCCTCGGGCCTGAACACTTCGGTACCGGTCAAATCGGCGGGCAGCAAATCGGGGGTGAATTGCAGGCGCTGAAAATCACCCTGCAAAAGATCGGAGAGCGCGCGGATAGCGCGCGTCTTGGCCAGCCCAGGCGCGCCTTCCACCAGCAGGTGGCCTCGGCACAGCAGCGCAATCAACAAACTGTCGAGCAGGGACGACTGGCCGACCACCCTCGCCTGCAATTGTTGCCGCAAGGTTTGGAACGCTGGCAGTTGACTCATGTGTACAATACTCCCTCTTTTGATCCGCAGTGCGCCGACAATGTCGTGCGCCAAATCCGCCCATTATAGAACGAAGCGTGAAGCGGTATACCCCCCTAACAGCGGAGTAATGATAAATGTCTGAATCCATCCTGATCACGGGTTGCTCCAGCGGCATTGGCCTGTGCTTGGCGCGCGGTTTGCGCAAGAATGGCTACCGTGTTTTAGCGACGGCTCGCGCCGCGGAAGACGTGGACCTGCTGCGCGCCGAAGGGCTGGAAGCTTGGGTCTTGGACTTGGACGACAGCCAAAATGTTCAACAGCTCGCGCTAGAAATCACCGACGCCACGGAGGGAAAATTATACGCACTGATCAACAACGCGGCCTACGGCCAGGTTGGCGCGGTGGAGGACTTAAGCCGCGAAGTGTTGCGCGCCCAGTTCGAGACCAACGTCTTCGGCACCCAAGAGCTGAGCAACGCCCTGCTGCCGAGCATGCGAGCGGCGGGCCGCGGCCGTATCATTTACATCAGCTCCATACTCGGGCTGGTCTGCATGCCTATGCGCGGTGCCTACTCGGCCAGCAAATTTGCGCTCGAGGCACTCGCCGACAACCTGCGCATGGAACTTGCCGGCAGCGGCGTGCAAGTATCCCTGATCGAGCCCGGGCCGATCGTGTCGAAATTCCGCGAGAACGCGCTGCGGGTATTCAACGCCACCATCGACACCGAAGCCAGCGTGCACAAGACACGCTACCAACGTGAGATCAGCCGACTGAACAACCCGAATCCGAACTCTAAATTCACCCTGCAACCCGACGCGGTACTGCAAAAGGTTGAACACGCCCTGCGTGCCAAGCGCGCTCGGCCTCGTTATTACGTGACCACGCCCGCCTGGGTTTTCGGCCTGCTGCGACGCTTGCTGCCAACCCGCGCCTTGGATGCACTGTTATCACGCGGCTAGACAGATAAAATAATGCATTGGGGCGAAGCCAGTTATGCTCCGACTCACGCGGGACGCTGAGCATTGAACCGACGCCGAGCACAAAGCCGTGCCCGGGGTATTTGACTATTTAAAGGAGCAAACATGAAAATCTCCGCCTTCGGCGAGCGCTTCGGTGAGCAACTGGGTGTGCTGCAATTGATGGATGATTTCGCAGCGCTGGCCGACAGCAGCGAGCCCACCATCATGCTCGGCGGCGGCAACCCCGCCTGCCTGGACGAAGTCATGGCGGTCTATCAGCGCCAGCTGCAAGAACTCAGCGCAGACAGCGCACGTTTTAACGCCGCCTTCGGCAACTACGACACCCCGGTCGGTCGGGTGGAGCTGATCGACGCGCTGGTGAAACTGCTCAACCGCGAATACGGCTGGGGTATCGGCCGCGAGCACGTCGCCCTCACCAACGGCAGCCAGAACGCCTTCTTTTGCCTGTTCAACCTCTTCGGCGGGCGCCGCAGCGACGGCACTTTGCAAAAAGTGCTGCTGCCAATGGCACCTGAATACATGGGTTACAGCGATGTGGCCGTGGGCGAGCGCTTCTTTGTCAGCCACCGCCCCACCATCGAAGAGCTGCCGGGTGGCCTGTTCAAATACCACGTGGATTTCAACGCCGTGACCGTCGGCGAGGACATCGGCGCCCTGTGTGTCTCACGCCCCACCAACCCCACGGGCAACGTGCTGACCGACGAAGAGATCACACACCTGGAACAGCTGGCACTGGACAACGATGTGCCGCTGATCATCGACAACGCTTACGGCGCGCCCTTCCCTGACATCACGGCGGGCAACATCACGCCGAGCTGGTCGGAAAACACCGTGATGTGCATGAGCCTGTCCAAGATCGGCCTGCCCGCGGTGCGCACTGGCATCGTCATCGCACGGCCGGAGATCGTGCGTAAAATCGGCGCCATGAACGCGGTGATGAACCTCTCCCCCGGCGGCATCGGGCCGTCCCTGCTGGCCCCGCTGGTGGAGAGCGGCGAGATCATCACCCTGGCACGTCAGCACATCCGCCCCTTCTACAGGGCACACGCGGAGTTCGCGCGGGACAAGCTGACCCAAGCGCTGGCGCGCACGCCCGCCCGACTGCACCGGCCCGAGGGGGCGATCTTTGTCTGGCTGTGGATGCCCGGCCTGCCGATCGACACCTACACCCTGTACCAGCGCCTCAAGGCGCGGCACGTGGTGGTGGTGCCGGGCGAGCATTTTTTCCCGGGCCTGGAAAAGGACGACTGGGCGCACAAACACGAATGCCTGCGCATCAGCGTGGCGCAGCCCGAAGCGGTCATCGCGCAGGGGCTCGACATCATCATCGACGAAGTCATCGCCACCTACGCCGGCGAGCGCTAATGCTGACAGCTAAAGCCGTCGCCTGCCAGCTTGCACCCACGCCGCATCAGATGCATAGTCCTCACCCTTGTCGCCGCTGGAGTCAGCATGAAAATAGTCTCGTTTAACGTCAACAGCGTTCGCCAGCGCCTGCACCAGCTGCAGGCCCTGATCGACAACCATGCCCCCGACATCATCGGCCTGCAGGAAATCAAGGTCAGCGACCCGGACTTTCCCGTGGCCGATATCGAAGCGCTGGGTTATCACGTGGTGTATCACGGCCAGAAGACCCACTACGGCGTCGCCATGCTGTGCAAGCAGGCGCCGACAGCGGTGATCAAGGGTTTTGCGAGCGACGACGAGGACGCGCAGCGACGCTGGATCGGGGTCGAGTATCCGCTGGCTGACGGCGACAGCCTGCACGTCTACAACGGTTATTTCCCGCAGGGTGAGGCACGTGATCACGCCGTCAAATTCCCCGCCAAAGAGCGTTTTTACGCCGACGTGCTGAGCTGCCTAGAGCGACACCAGCCAGAGCAGAAAGTGCTGGTCATGGGGGATTTTAACGTGGCTCCTGTGGAGGCGGACATTGGCATTGGCCCGGACAACGCCAAGCGTTGGCTGCGCAGCGGCAAAGCGAGTTTCCTGCCCGAAGAACGCGAATGGCTGCAGCGGCTCGCCGACTGGGGCTTGGTCGACACCTACCGCCATCTCTACCCCGAGAACACAGATTTTTACAGCTGGTTTGACTACCGCTCCAAAGGCTTCGACCGCGACCCCCGACGCGGCCTGCGCATCGATCACCTCTACGCCAGCGCGCCACTGATGGAGCTGTTGCAAGACAGCGGCATGGACTACGACATCCGCGGCATGGAAAAACCCAGCGATCACTGCCCCGTCTGGAGCAGTTTCAACACAACAGCAGGCAGCACCGCATGAATTGGTTTTTCTTTGGCAGCATGATGGATCAAGAAGTACTGGAAATCGTGGTCGGTCGCACCGTGCTTGAAGAGGAAATGATCACCACCATACTGCCCGGTTATCGCCGTGTTGGCGTGGCCAACGAGAGCTACCCCGCCTTGGTGCACACGTCCAACCAGTCGATAGAGGGTGTGTTGATCGAGGATCTGGACGCCTCTGAATCGCTGCGAATAATCTATTTTGAAGGCGAGGAATACAAGCCCGAAGAAGTGCAGCTGCAGCTCAAAAACCACAAACCCGAGAGTGCCTATTGTTTTTTAGCGTCAGCGGATTTAGAACTCGTTGATCGGGAATGGGATTTCGAATCGTGGCGCACGCAACATTTGCAGGATTTCCTGCACCTCAGCGAAGAATGGATGGCGAGCTACGGGAAACTGGAGTTTGATGAGGTCAACGCCCAGTGGCTGGATTCGAACAAGCGCCGCGACTGGGATAACTAAGCCTGCAGGCCCAGCTCCCAGGCCTGCAATGCCAGCTTGCGCTGCAGACCCCATCGGTAGCCGCCCAGACCCGTGTCAGCCCGGATCACCCGGTGACAGGGGATCAGCACCGCCAGTGGATTAGCCCCCACCGCGGTGCCCACCGCGCGACTGCCCCGCGGACAATCGATGGCTGTGGCCAGCTGGCCGTAGCTGCAGCGCGCCCCTGACGGCAATGCAAGCAAGGCTTGCCACACCTTGATTTGAAAGGGGCTGCCTGCGAGCAACAGGCGTATTTCACCGCCAGCTGCCGCAGAGAAAACACGCTGAACAAGCGCTGCCGTGCGTGTTTCATCCACTTGATATTCGGCGTGGGGCAAGCGCTTCTGCAACTGCTCAAGCGCTGTTAGCTCGCCACCGCGCTCAAGGAACGACAGAGCCAACAACCCCCGCTCGCTGTCCGCCACCAAGACTCGACCGAAAAGTGTGTCATGCACCCCGTGGTGGATCACAATGCCCCGCCCGCCACGCTTATATTCGCCCGGCGTGAGTGTCTCATGCCGGATAAAGAGATCGTGCAGCCGCGAGGGGCTGGAGAGACCCGCGTCCAGGCTGGCGTCCAGCACACTCGCACCCGCCGACAGCAACTGCCGAGCGTGAGCGACACTCAGGCTCTCGACAAAACGCTTGGGGCTGACCCCCACCCATTGGGTAAATTGTCGCTGGAAATGGTGCGCGGAGAGATTTGATTGAGCCGCGATCTGCTGCAAGCTGGGCTGATCGAGGTAATTCTCTGCCAACCACTGCAAACTGCTGGAAAATCGCTGGTAATTGGCGTCCATCTGCTCAAGCCTCAGGTTGTGTGGGCACAGTATGCACTGGGTCCGCAGCGCCAGACACCCAGATCTTGCGACCCAGAGCTCGAACGGGACTGCCCGCTCGACACAACTTCTCGAGCCCTATAATGTGCGCAATGGCACATCTGCAAAAAACTGCGCGCGCGCCTTGGAAGATGCAAGCTCTGCCACCTCAGTCACGACCTTTTCGCTTAAGTGCGGCGCGAAAAGCTCGATGAAATCGTACATATAACCGCGCAATTTGGCGGCTTTGCGAAAGGCGATGTGCGTGGTGCTATGAGCGAAGAGCTTGTCCGCATCCAATACCACCAGCCCCTCAGCGACGGACTCAGCGACAGACAACTCGGCGACTATGCCCACCCCCAAACCCATGCGCACATAGGTTTGAATGACGTCCGCATCGGAGGCGGTGAACACCACATTGGGTTTTAGCCCGCGGCTCTTGAAAGCCTCGTCTAACTTGCTTTGGCCGGTGAAACCGAAAACGTAAGTGACCAGCGGGTAGGTACTCAAGGCTTCGAGGGTCAAGCCGTCCAGGGCGTCAATCTTCTGCAGCGGGTGGCCCGTGGGCACTAAAATCGCCCGGTGCCAGTGGTAACAGGGCAACATCACCAAATCGTTGTAGAGATCCATGCCCTCGGTGGCAATGGCAAAATCAACGACCCCGCTGGCGGCCATTTCGGAGATCTGCGCCGGCGTGCCCTGGTGCATGTGCAGCACCACGTGCGGGTAGCGCTCTCTGAATTTTTCGATCACGCGCGGCAGCACATAACGCGCCTGGGTGTGGGTGGTGCCGATGCGCAGCTCGCCCACGTTGGGGTTGGCGTACTCGTGCCCCACCGTGCGGATGTCCTCCACCTGCTGCATCACCGACTCAGCGATCGCGATGATGCGCTCACCCGCGGGAGTTACTTGGGTGATCTGCTTGCCACTGCGCTGAAAAATCTCAACGCCGATTTCGTCTTCCAACTGGCGAATTTGCTTGCTCACACCCGGCTGTGAGGTGTAGAGCGCATCCGCTGTCTGCGACACATTGAGATCGTGCCGCACCATGGCGACGATGTAGCGGAGTTGTTGCAATTTCACGGTAGTTCCACCCGCCGCTTATGCGGCTTATTTTCATCCAATGCAGACAAGCTGCCGATCAAGCTTTAAACGCCACCCTGCTCGCGTGTGGCGAGGAATTTCACCTCCGGCCAGCGCTCTTCGGCCATGCTCAAATTGACCCGTGTCGACGCCAGATAGACAAGCTCTCCGGCGTGATCAATGGACAAGTTGGCGGCCAGTTTTTCTTTGAAGTCGCGCAGCATTTTTTCGTCGTCACAGCTGATCCAGCGGGCCATTTTTACCTGCACCGACTCAAACAAGCAGTCGACTTTGTACTCATCTTGCAGTCGCTGCGCCACCACGTCGAACTGCAAAATCCCGATCGCACCCAGAATCAAATCGTTGGATTGCATCGGCTTGAACAGCTGCGTCGCCCCCTCTTCACACAATTGCGAGAGGCCTTTCTGCAACTGCTTCATCTTCAGCGGGTCACGCAGGCGCGCGCGGCGAAACAACTCCGGTGCGAAGCTGGGGATACCGGTAAAGGTCAGGTCTTCACCCACGGTAAAGGTATCGCCAATGCGGATAGTGCCGTGGTTGTGCAAACCGATGATATCGCCCGAATAGGCTTCCTCTACGTGACCGCGATCGGCCGCGAGGAAGGTCAGTGCATCCGCAAATTTCATGTCCTTCCCTGTGCGCACGTGCTTGGCTTTCATGCCACGCTTGTACTGCCCAGAGCATATACGCAGAAATGCAATGCGGTCCCGGTGCTGTGGGTCCATGTTCGCCTGTATTTTAAAGACAAAACCCGTGAACTTTGATTCCAGCGGATCAACATCACGCGTCAAAGTCGCGTGCGGCTGCGGGTCGGGCGCAAATTTAACGAAGTCCGCCAGCAACTCTTCCACGCCGAAATTATTGATCGCAGAACCGAAAAATACCGGGGTGAGCTCACCGGCCAGATATTCTTCTAAGACAAAGGGGTTGCTCGCCCCCTGCACCAGCTCCAGCTCTTCACGCAGCTCGTCAACCTGTGTGCCCAGTAGCTCGTCCAGACGCGGGTTGTCCAGGCCTTTGACCGTTTCGCCCTCTTGCACCTTGCCGTTGTGGTTCGGGCTGAAGAAGGTCACCGTGTCTTTGGCGATGTGATAGACACCCTTGAAGCGCTTGCCCATGCCGATGGGCCAGCTGATGGGCGCGCAGCGAATGCCCAGCGACGATTCGACTTCGTCGAGCAGATCGATCGCGTCACGGCCCTCACGGTCCAACTTGTTGATGAAGGTCATGACCGGCGTATTGCGAAGCCGGCACACTTCCATCAGTTTTTTGGTGCGTCGCTCCACGCCTTTGGCCACGTCGATCACCATCAAGGCGGAATCCACCGCTGTCATGGTGCGATAGGTGTCTTCCGAGAAGTCCTCGTGGCCGGGGGTGTCGAGCAGATTGACCATGCAATCCCCGTAGGGAAACTGCATCACGGACGAGGTGACCGAGATACCTCGCTCCTGCTCCATCTTCATCCAATCGGAGGTGGCGTGCCGGGCCGCCTTACGGCCTTTGACCGAGCCCGCCTGCTGAATCGCTCCGCCGAACAACAGTAACTTTTCAGTCAGGGTCGTCTTGCCCGCATCCGGGTGCGAGATGATGGCGAAAGTACGCCGGCGTTTGATTTCTTGATCCAGTTCCATCGTGGTCGGTTCTGCGCTGCTGTTATGTCAACCACACATTATAACGCAGTCACCCTACAACAAGCGCAGGGATTCAATACGGGGATTAAACACGGCCCAGCCTATTGCCTAAGGCGGCAACAGCCAAGCGGCCGTCAGATACGCAAGAAATCCAGTGCAGCAAAAACACAGGCGCAAAAAAAACCCCGCCGAGGCGGGGTTTTCTCAAGCTTCAAGAAGCTATTTCACACTAAAATCAGTGTGTTGCAGCACCTGCACCCTGAGGTACGCGGATGCTCTCGATCAGCTCTTGAATCTCCTGCGGAGGCGGAGCCGTCACACGAGACACGGCAAAGGCAACCGTAAAGTTCACGATCGCACCCACAGTACCGAAGGCGTTGGGCGTGATGCCCCCCAACCAGTTGGGCTCCATATCACCGAGGAACGACGTGCCGGGGATGAACATGATGCCCTTGTGCTGGAAGATGTACAGCAGCGTCACGCTGATGCCCGACACCATGCCAGCAATCGCTCCAGCGCGGTTAATGCGCTTGGAGAAGATGCCCATCATGATCGCAGGGAACAGCGACGAGGCCGCCAGACCAAAGGCGAGCGCCACCGTGCCCGCGGCAAAACCCGGCGGATGCAGACCCAGGTAACCCGCCACCGCGATCGCAACTCCCATCGAGATTCGACCCACCATCAGCTCGGCTGAATCCGAGATATTGGGTGCAATCATGCCCTTCACCAAATCGTGCGACACAGCAGACGAGATGGCCAGCAACAGACCTGCAGCTGTGGACAACGCGGCCGCAAGACCACCGGCAGCCACCAGGGCGATAACCCAATTCGGCAACTTGGCGATTTCAGGGTTGGCCAAGACAATGATGTCGCGGTCAACGGTCAGCTCGCTGCCGTTCCAGCCGTAGCTTTCAGCGGTTGCGGTGAACTCAGGGTTCTTGTCGTTGTAGTACTGGATTCGACCGTCACCGTTCTTGTCCTCGAAGCTCAACAGACCTGTCTTCTCCCAGTTCTTGAACCACTGAGGCCGCGCTTCGTATGACAAGCTGCCCTCTGCAGAGCCGATCTGGCCTGGGTTCATGGTATCGACCAGGTTCAGACGCGCCATCGCCGCCACAGCGGGTGCCGTGGTGTAGAGGATCGCGATGAAGACCAATGCCCAACCCGCGGACGAACGCGCATCTTTAACCGTGGGAACGGTGAAAAAACGCACGATCACGTGTGGCAGACCGGCGGTGCCGATCATCAGCGACATGGTGTAAAAGAAAGTGTTCAGGCGGTTGCCTTCGGTGGAGGTATATTCGTTAAAACCGAGTTCACCAATCACCGTGTTCAGCTTATCCAGCAAGGGCGTGCCATCCGCAACTGTGCCCCCCAAGCCCAACTGAGGTGAGGCATTGCCGGTCAGTTCCAGCGAGATAAACACCGCGGGAACCGTGTAGGCAAAGATCAACACACAGTACTGCGCAATTTGGGTGTAGGTGATGCCTTTCATCCCGCCGACTACCGCGTAGATGAAAACGATGGTCATGCCCACGTACAAGCCCGTGTCGTAATCCAGCTCCAAAAAGCGAGAAAAAGCAACGCCCACGCCCTTCATCTGGCCGATAACATAAGTCAGGGATGCGATGATCAAACAGACAACCGCCACGGCGCGCGCGGTCTTGGAGTAAAAGCGATCACCGATGAATTCCGGTACGGTGAACTTGCCGAATTTGCGCAGATAAGGTGCCAGACAGCAGGCCAACAGCACGTAACCGCCGGTCCAGCCCATCAGGAACACCGAGCCGCCATAACCCAAGAAGGCGATCAAACCCGCCATGGAGATAAAGGAAGCGGCGGACATCCAGTCAGCGGCGGTCGCCATGCCGTTTGCGATGGGGTGCACGTCACCACCCGCCACGTAGAAATCAGTGGTCGAGCTCGCGCGGGCCCGAATAGCGATGTAGATATACAGTAAGAAGGTGGTGCCAACCACCAGATACGTCAGTGTTTTCAGATCCATGATTCAAAGATTCTCCGCCAGTTATTCTTCAACGCCGTATTCACGGTCGATCGCTTCCATACGCCAGGCGTAGAAAAAAATCAGTACCACAAATGCGTAGATTGACCCCTGTTGTGCAAACCAAAAGCCGAGCGGATAACCCAGAAAAGAGAATTGATTGAGCTGATCAACAAACAAAATGCCGCAACCAAACGACACGATAAACCAAACGATAAATATTTTGACTAAGAGGCTTATATTCGCCTTCCAATAGCCGTCCTTGGTGCCTTGCATACACTGTCTCCTTAGGGGGGACGCTGAAGGGAGGCAAAGATTAACAAGCGAGCCGCAAGCAATAGCACCTATTTTTCATCTTTATTTATCGTTAAATATCAAATAGATAAGATAAATGCATGAACGCACAGTCCGGACACTGCTACTTTTGGTAACGCGCACCTGTTTCGAAAAGTAGTATCTTGCAGGCTCCGCTGACGCACAATGCATCAGCGCCTTGAACAATAATTCAAGCGTGGCTCCTCGATTTGCACGGCTTTGCCAACGCGTCTGTGCGGGCGCAATTTGCGCCACAATCGACTCACCAAGTACACCCAAGCGCATCTCTCGGCGCCGCCTGTCGATCGATTTGACAGTGGCGTGATGCATTACTCAGACTGTGAGCCTCTGCTCCTTTATGCACCGTGAATTTTCATGAGTACTAAGCCCAACAGACACCGACAACTGCGCGCCTTTTGTTACGCCGCCCAGACCGGAAGTATCTCCAAAGCAGCCACCAAATTAGACCTCAGCCAGCCGTCCATTTCCCTGCAGATCCAAGCGCTGGAACGCGAGCTCGGCGTACAGGTTTTTGAGCGCCGTGGCCCGCGCATTCAATTGACCCCGGCCGGCGAGGTGCTGCTCGATCTAGCCCAACCCCTGGTGGACGGCATCGAACACCTGAGCACAGCCTTTCATGCGCGCCTCGGGGACGCCGACAACGGCTACCTGGACATAGCGGCGGGCGAGTCGACGCTGCTGTACATCCTGCCGGAAGTGACCAAGCGGTTCAGCGATAACTACCCCCACGTCACGGTGCGATTGCACAATGTCACCGGCCAAGACGGCATGGAGAAATTGCGCGCCGACGAGGTGGAGTTCGCGGTCGGCTCCATGCTCGATGTGCCAGAAGACATGGTCTACTACCCGATTTTTGACTACACCCCGACCTTGATCACCCACCCCGATCACCCGCTCAGCAAACTCGATGAAATCGGCCTCGCGGACATCGGCCAGTACGGTTTGATCCTGCCACCACGGCATTTGGCCAGTTGGGGCGTGGTCGATCTGGTCTTTCAGCAACACGATGTGCCCTACCGCGTGCACATGGAGGCCGGCGGCTGGGAGGTGATCAAGCGCTACGTGGGCATGAACCTGGGCATCAGCGTGGTGACCAGCATCTGCCTGCGGCCCGAAGACCCGCTCTTCACCTACCCACTGGGCAATTACTTTCCGTTGCGCAGCTACGGCGTGGTGATCCGCCGCGGCAAGTTCCTCAGCCCGCAGGCCAAGTGCTTTCTGGAGACTTTGAGGCCCGACTTCGAGCAGCTCAAATCCATCGAATCGAGCACCGCCGCGCAGACCAGCCGCATTCTGAGCAGCCGCCGACGCGCGCCCACGGCGCAAAGCCTCGAGGACGACAACTGATGAGCGAAGCTGTTTGGACACCGCGCATGACAGTTTCAGCGGTGATACACCGCGACGGGCGGTTCTTGGTGGTGGAGGAATACGACAGCGCGGGTGAGCGGGTGATCAATCAGCCCGCCGGCCACCTCGAAGAGCACGAGAGCCTGATCAGCGCCGTGCAGCGAGAGGTCATGGAGGAGACGGGTTATGCCTTCGAGGCCACGGCGTTTACCGGGCTCTACCGCTGGCAAGCCGTGGATGCCGGTTTGACCTTTATGCGGCTCAATTTTATCGGTGAAGTGGCGCAGATTCCCAGCACAGCGCAATTGGACAAGGATATAATTGCGGCGCACTGGCTGAGCCTTGATGAAATCAGCGCCAGAAAGCAACGCAGCCCACTGGTGCTGCGCTGCATTGAAGACTACCTCAATCGCCCCCACTATCCTCTCAGCGCACTCATCGACGCAGAATAAGAGCCAGATTTTTCCATGAGCATGAACAAAAGCAATATCGTCATCGGCATGTCCGGCGGCGTGGACTCCTCGGTCGCGGCCCATTTATTGGTGCAGCAAGGGCACGACGTGGTCGCTGTGTTTATGCAGAACTGGGAAGACGAGGAAGGCGACTGCACCGCGCGCCAGGACTACCGCGACGCGGCTGCGGTGTGCGCGCAGCTCGGCATTGAATTGCACGCGGTCAATTTTGCCGCCGAGTATTGGGACCGAGTGTTCAGCCACTTTCTCAGCGAATACCAGGCCGGCCGCACTCCTAACCCGGATATTCTGTGCAACCGGGAGATCAAATTCAAAGCCTTCGTGGACTACGCGCGCGAGCTCGGCGCGGACACCATCGCCACCGGGCACTACGCGCGACACGGCCTGATCGACGGCCAACCCGCCCTGCTGCGCGGTGTGGACCAGAGCAAAGACCAGAGCTATTTCCTGCACGCGCTCAGCCCCGAACAGCTGGCGCCCAGCATTTTCCCGCTCGGCGACATGGAGAAGACCCGGGTGCGCGAAATCGCGCGTGAGGCGAACTTGCACGTGGCCAGCAAAAAAGACAGCACCGGCATCTGTTTTATCGGCGAGCGCCATTTCAACGAATTTCTGGGCACCTATTTGCCGGCGCAATCGGGCGAGATCGTCGGCCCCTCGGGCGAAGTACTGGGCAAGCACAGCGGGCTCATGTATTACACCCTGGGACAGCGGCGTGGGCTCGGGGTCGGCGGCTCGCAGCAGCACGGCGAAGACGCCTGGTTTGTCTCGCGCAAGTCGCTGGCCGACAACCGACTGCACGTGGTGCAGGGCCACGACCACCCGGATCTATTCAAACAGCGCTTCCTGGTGGACAACATCAGCTGGTGCCGGACCAACCCCGGCACCGGCTCGCTGCGCTGCTCGGCGAAAATACGCTACCGCCAGCAGGACATGGCTTGCACACTGGAGCTGAGCGAAGATGGACAGCGAGCGATGGTGATATTTGACCAGCCCATACGTGCCGTGACCCCTGGTCAAAGCGCGGTTTTTTACGACGCTGAGGAATGCCTCGGCGGCGGTGTCATTTGTGACTTTGAACCCACGGCGGATAACTAATTGAACAAGACCACAGAAAACCAAGTCATGGCACTGGCCGCCGTCATCGAAGCGGCGTCCCTGGTGGACGAACTCGCCAACAAGGGGCGCTGTGATGAAACGCGGATGAAGACCGCGATCAACAGCATCTTCAGCCTCGATTCGGACAGCCTGGAGGCCAACTACGGCGGGCGCCGCGCACTGCAGCCAGGCATTCAAACGCTGCTCGATCAGTTCTCCGCCAGCGCCCTGCCCAACGTCGACGTGGCGCGCTACCAGATGGCCTTGGTGCAGCTGCAGCGCCGTTTGATGCGCGACGAGGCGACACTGAACAAACTGCAGGCGGGGATTCGCAGCATCCAGACGCTCAAAGACATGCAGGGAGAGCTCGATCAAGTGGTGATCGGCCGAGTCGCCAGCCTCTACCAAGAGACCATCAGCCAGCTGAGCCCGCGCATCATCGTCAAGGGCAAACCTAACTTTTTACAAGCCAGTGATTGCTCTGAACGCATCAGAGCCCTGCTGCTGGCGGGCATCCGTGGCGCGGTGCTGTGGGAACAATCGGGCGGCTCGCGCTGGTCCCTGCTGTTCGGTCGCAGAGCCTACGTCGAATCGGGGCAAGTACTGCTCAAAGGCATGCAGAACGGGCACGGCAGCTAGGACGCTTGCCATGCTGATCTGAGCGGCGTATATCTGGGCGCCGATGGCTTTAGGTAGGGCTTAAGGTCTAGATAAAATAAGCATGCAACCCGCGTTGCACGCCGCCAATCAGCCGTCCAAGTCCAACTGCGACAAGGGGCTAGCGTAGCTGACCCAGCCAGCGATCATGACCCGGTCCACCACCGTGTCCACCAGCTGCAGCTCGGCATTGGCTGTCTCCAGTTGCGCGTGCAGGTCTTCAATCTCGCGATCGTGCAGTGCATCGACACTCATGATGCCCACCGTGACCAGCAGACGCGCGTGTTTGCCGTCCATGCCAGGCACCCGCAACAGGTCAGCCATAGTACGCCACTCTCGCACTTGATCCGGCTCTTGTTCGAGCGCGGTAGAGAGCAGGCGAAGCTTGGAGTCTCCTTCACTCTCACGCAATAAATCATAGGTGGTGCGGATACCGACGTCGCGCATCATGTGCAGCGCCTTGTCGTTCACGCCCGGCAGATCGGCCACGCGGTATTCCCCGCGCATCTGTCGACTATCGGACGATGGCTGCGCAGGGGATGACAACAGAGAGGTGCGCACTGCCGCAGTGTCGTCCACAGCCGTTCCGCCGGATGCTTGAACCCGTTTCAAACGCGTCTGCAGCTCATTGCGCTCGGCTTCTATGCGCCCCAGTTGCAGTGATAACTCACGCTCCCGACCTTCGTCGCCGCCGTCGATCATCTGCCGAAAACCCCAGCCGACCACGAAGCCAATGGCACAAGCCACCGCCAACAGGACGACGATCTCACCCATGAGATAGGTCATGCCCATACCCAACTACTCCCCAATAACTCTAAATTCAATACGGCGATTCACCGCCCGACCGCGAGCGGTCTTGTTCGTGGCGATGGGCCGCAGCGGGCCGTAGCCCCGCGCATCCAAGCGCGCCATATTCATCCCCTTCTCAACAAGGTATTCACGGACTGTTTCAGCGCGCTCACGACTGAGGCGCTTGTTGAGCTCCGGATCCCCTCTCGCGTCGGTATAACCCCCGATCTGAACCTTCGCTTGCGGGCAGCGAGCCAAGATAACCATGACGCCATCGATCACAGCGAATGCGCTGTCCTGTAGGCTGGTCTTTGACTTGCGGAACTGCACGCGCTTGTCGCTCATGAATTCCGCGACGCGCACATCACAATCTGCAGGTGACATGCGCAGTGCAATTTGACGCACCTCCGCTGCCTGCGTTTCAAACGCCGTGCCCCAACTCACTTCGGGCGGTGTCAGCGCGAGCAACAGCTTTTTAATCAGCGCTTGATCTTCATCTTCGGCAACAACGCCTTCAACGAACAACTTGTTGCTTTTAATTTCCGCAGAGCCACTGACCATCTTCCCAAGCGCTTTAGCGGCAGCCTTGACGGTATCTGCCCAATAAACTGGAATATTCTCAGTGCCTTGGGCGTCCATTGAGACATTTCGCTCGCCATAATCCGCAGCGATTCGCGCAACAATGGCACTGCTGGCACGTTCACCTGAAGGTCGATCACCCTCGATTGAAAGTTGCCCATCCAATAAAGTCAGACGGGTTTTCCACGGGATAAGCGCACCGGGCTGTGCGCTATTCTGCTCGCTATTGTCATCGCCGTTGCCTTGCTGTGAAAACGTCCGGTCGTCGTCAAGCCATTGCACCCCAACAACACCAAATATCTCCGCAGCGATGGCGGTCGCTTTATCACGTGCCGCGGCATCCCCGCGCAACAATAATTCTCTGCCGTCTGCCCGCACGCGCACTTGGCCCACACCTGCCGCCTTGAGCAATTGCCGGCTTCTGTTTTCAATGTCGCGTTCTATCAGTGGCGCACGCAAAAACACAGCGTACAAAACCACGCAGCTCAAGGCGATCAGACCCGCTAAGGCCAGGATAATTCTTCCCATAAAATTGCTTTCACACTCTGTCTATAAAACGGCCTGCTTTCGGTGCCTAATAGTACCTCAGCGAGCCGGATCAACTCGAAGCAAATACGCGACGCCGAAATATTCCAAGCACGGGGCCTCGAATGCAGCATCTCAGCTGGATTACTTTTGAGAAAAGATCAACAACACGGTGTAAGCACCGCAATATCGAGGCCCAATCAGGCAGAGGATTTATTAAGAATGGTTAAACATCCGATATTCACCCTGTATATCGAGCCATACAGGGTATTTTCGGGTCAGTTCTGGGGGTGAACGGACAAATATTACGCAACAGAACCCCTTTCGAGGCTCCCCCACCACGCCGCCGACGGATTCAGAAGGCGCAAAAATATCCACGGGATTCGATACCCCAGCGCTCGGCCCGCTGTTCGAGTACATCCGTGAGGCGGTAGTAGGCAGCGCGGCTGAGCACACCCGCGAGGCCAGGTCGCACCATGATGTAGGGCTGCGGTACATCGGGCTCGAGCCACAAGGGATTGTCCGTGTCCATGATCAACTGCTCGCCCAGACTTGTCTCAAGGGCAAGCACTTGCTGGCCTGTGTCACTGTGCTGCAGCGACCAATCCACGATGAGAAAGGGCACGTCCTGAACACGAATAAAAACGCGCTCGGCGGGTGTCACAAGCGCATAGCGCCCGTCCGTCTCCCGCCGCAGCACAGAGGCCAAGAGCTTGACCAAAGCCACACGCGTTATTTCACCGCCCTCGTGTATCCACCGACCATCGCGCATGATCTCCAGGTCCATCTCCGCGTCACGGCTGGGCTGCCAGCTGTGCACTGGTGGCAGGCCACCGCTGAAGCCCTCGATCTCGGCGCTGATGTCAGCCAACGACACGGGCTTAGGCACTGAGCAGCTCGACGCGATTTGCAAATTCGCCCAAGGCCTCGGGGTTCGCGATCGCGTCGGTATTGCCTATGGCGACCCCGTGCACCACGTCACGGACCAGCCGCTCGACAATTTTTCCGCTGGTCGTAAGGGGAATCTCGCTCACTTGCACGATCTTCGCGGGGACATGCTGGGAGGTTGTCTTGGCACGGATATGCTGCTTGATGCGCGCAGACAGTGCCTCGTCCAGTTTCAGCTCTTCCGCGAGCTTCACGAACAAGACAATGCGGGAGTCATTTTCCCAGTCCTGGCCGATCACGATCGATTCCTCTATGCCCTCGAAATGCGCGAGCTGGCGGTAAATCTCAGCGGTGCCGATGCGCACCCCGCCGGGGTTCAGGGTCGAGTCTGAGCGCCCAAAATACCTCAGACCCTTGTTCGCGGTGAGTTCGACGAAATCCCCCTGCGCCCACACACCCTCGAATTGGCTGAAGTAGGTGTCGTGGTATTTGCCATTGCCGTCGTCGTTCCAAAAACCCAATGGCATGCTGGGGAAAGGCTTGCTGCACACCAATTCCCCCTTGCCCTGTTCCAGCTCCAGCCCTAAATCACTCCACACTTCCACCGCCATACCCAGGCCGCGGCACTGTATCTCGCCGCGGTGCACCGGCAAGGCGGGGTTCGTCAAGGCAAAATTGGACAAGATGTCCGTGCCGCCGGCGATGGACCCGAGGCAGACGTCGTCCTTGATGTGGGTGTAGACGTAGTCGTAACTCTCCGCCGACAGCGCCGAGCCGGTCGACAAGACCATCCGCACGCTGGACAAATCGCTGTCGCGCGCGGGCTTGATGCCCTGTCGCTGCGCGATATCGATCAGCTTGGCCGAGATTCCCAGCACATTGACGCCCGTGTCCGCGGCGAGGTCAAACAGGGCATTGCCGTCCGGGTAGAAGGGCGAGCCGTCGTAGAGCACCAGGGTGGCCTCGACCGCTAGCGCCGACACCAACCAGTTCCACATCATCCAGCCACAGGTGGTGCTGTAGAAAATGCGCTCGTCGCGCTTGAGCCCGATGTGCAAAACATGCTCTTTGAGGTGCTGCAGCAGCACCCCGCCGGCACCGTGCACGATGCATTTAGGCACACCCGTTGTGCCCGAGCTGTACATCACGTAGAGCGGGCTGTTAAAGGGCATCATGGTGTATTGCACAGGCTTCGCACTGTACTGCGCGACGGCGTGCGGGTAGAGCACGGCGTGCATCAGTGAGTGCGGGATCTGCGGCTCGTCCTGCAGATAGGTGCAGATAAACACCTGCTCAACGGATGGCAACTGCTCGATGATTTGCGCGGATTTTTCCAAGGAGTCAAAACTCTTGCCGTTGTAAAAATAACCGTCGGCGATGAACAAGACCTTGGGCGCCGTCTGGCTGAAGCGGTCCACCGTGCCCTCCACACCGAACTCCGGTGCGCAGGAAGTCCACACCGCGCCCAAACTGGCGGTTGCCAACATCGCAACCACCGCCTCCGGCATATTGGGGATGTAGGCCGCGACCCTGTCGCCGGCCACCACGCCCGCGTCTCGCAACAACTGCTGCGTCTGCGACACAAGCTGCTGCAATTCACACCAGGTGATTTCAGCCTCGACTTCATCTTCGCCGCGAAAAATAAGGGCGAGATCATTGTCGTTACGGCGCAGCAGGTTTTGCGCAAAATTGAGCCGTGCGTCGGGAAACCACGCAGCACCAGGCATCTGATCGGCGCCCATCAGCACCCGCTCACCCCGGGTCTCCGCCAACACGCCGCAGAAATCCCACACCAGGGACCAGAAGGACTCCAGATCCTGCAGCGACCATTGATAGAGCGCCTCGTAATCAGCCAGATCCCTGCCGGCCAGCTCAGAGGCCTTTAACCTAAATCGGGTGATTGCCAGTGCACTGACATCTTCATCACTCGGCGTCCAAATAGCTGCCATCAACTCTTTCTCTCTACCGCTAGTTCAGCTCAGTCTACCGAATCTGGGCGCAAAGCTGAACGGCCATCAGGTGACCATTGCCGCCATTACTTCTCGCGCGGCAGCCTGCCCATCAGATAAAACTCGTCGTTGGGCCGCATGTCGATGGTATTGGCCATGCGATTCGACAGCCCGAACAGCGCGGATATGGCGGCGATGTCCCACACATCCTCACGATCAAAACCGTGTATCGCCAATATTTCGTAGTCATCTGCGTTGATTTCCGCTGAGCGCAGCGTGACTTTTTCCGCAAAGCCCAGCATGGCCCGCTCGCGGGCGCTGATCTCAGACTTGCGGTAATTGATCGCCACTTGATCGGCCAAGAGCGGTTTTTTAGAGTAGATCCTAAGCAAAGCACCGTGCGACACAACGCAGTAGTGGCAAGCGTTGAGGGAGCTGGTCACCACCACGATCATCTCGCGCTCAGCCGGCGTGAGCTGTGATTCTTCACGCTCCATCACCGCGTCATGGTAGGCAAAAAAAGCGCGAAACTCGGCCGGCCGGTGCGCCAACGCCACAAACACATTGGGCACAAAACCTGCTTTCTCGGCCACTTGTTCGATGCGTTCCCGCACATCGGCTGGCAAGCTGCTCAGCGTGGGAACCGGAAAAGCACTGATGGATTCATCCAGCGATTCCTGCAAATCTGATATTTCACTCATAACTGCGCCCATCCTCTATCACCACACCATCATTTGCGAGCGACCCAGGTGCCACCAGCTCCACCGTGCCGCGCAACTGGGTCAATTCCCGCAGGGAAACAAGCAGCTGCCCCATTAGCGCTTCGCTGTGTTCAGCCGCTTCGCAGCGCAAGAGCATGGCATCGCTGTGATCAACTTGTGTCACCACCAGCCTCGCCTTATCCACCTGCGGGTGCCGCGCAATGATCGCCGCAACCTGCTCGGGCCGCACGAACATGCCTTTGACCTTTGCGCTCTGATCAGCGCGACCCATCCATCCAGCCAGTCTCTTGTTGCTCCTGCCACAGGGGCTCGGCCCCTCAAGAAAGGCTGATAGATCACCGGTGGCGAAACGGACCAAGGGATACACGCGATTCTCCAGCAGGGTCACGAGCACCTCCCCGACCTCCCCCACCGCGACAGGCTCGCCGGTGCCCGGTCGCACGATCTCGACGATCACCCCCTCATCGACAATCATTCCCTCCTTCGCTTCTGACTCGTAGCTGATCAAGCCCAGATCAGCAGTGGCGTAACACTGCAACACCGACACTCCGTGGCTCAGCAGCTCCTCTCGCAAGCTCGGCGGCAGTGCCTCGCCGCCCACTAAAGCGTGCTTGAGCTTATCGAAGCTCAGACCCTCGTCACGCGCCTTGTTCAGCAGTATTTTGAGAAACGACGGCGTGCCCACATAGGCATCCGGCGCCAGCTGCGCCATGGCCGCGAGCTGCATATCGGTCTGCCCTGTTCCCGCGGGAAAAACAGCGCAGCCCAAGGCGTGCGCACCACTCTCCAACATGGCCCCGGCAGGGGTGAAATGGTAGGAGAATGTATTGTGCAGCAACATACCCTTGCGGATACCGGCAGCGTGCAGGGCACGCGCAGTGCGCCAGACATCCACACCCGCGGCCTCTGGTTCATGGATGGGGCCTGGGGACGCGAACACCCGGCTGACCTCCCCCCACTGCGCGGCGGCCAAGCCCCCAAAGGGCGGCTGGCTGCGCTGCGCCTCCACCAACATTGATTTGCGCAACACCGGCAGAGTCGCGAGTTCGTCCAGGCTCGCAAGCTCTGTGGCACAATCAGCCAAGTGATCCCGCAGTGCCGGTGCGTGCACCCGCGCATGGGCGAGCTGTAGATTCAACTGCGCCAATTGCGCCTGGGCGCGCTCCACTGGCTCACGGCATTCTAAATCGTCGTAAAACTCATGGTTCATATAACAGGCCTGTGTTCAATGGAAGTCGCCAATACTCAGCTGAGCCTACACCCTATAAAAATATATTGGCTGGGCTCTACGACAACCAGCGCTTGCGACGGCGGTAGTGTTTGGTATTGCGGAAACTGCGGCGCCCTTTGTCGCTCACGCCCAGATAGAACTCCTTGACGTCGGAATTTTCGCGCAATTCAGCAGCGGTGCCGTCCATCACGACACGGCCACTCTCCAAGATATAGCCGTAGTCCGCATAACGCAGTGCCACGTTGGTATTTTGTTCGGCCAGTAAAAAACTGACCCCCTCTTGTTCGTTCAGGTTTTTCACGATGCCGAATATTTCTTCCACCAACTGTGGTGCCAAGCCCATCGAAGGCTCATCCAACAGAATAGTCTCTGGCCGCGACATCATGGCCCGGCCGATCGCACACATTTGCTGCTCGCCGCCCGAGGTATAGCCCGCCTGAGATTTGCGGCGCTCCCGCAGGCGCGGGAAGTAGTTGTAGACCATCTCCATGTCGCGATTGACGGCAGCCTTGCCATCCTGGCGCGTGTAGGCCCCGGTGAGTAAATTCTCCTCGATAGTGAGGTGCTCAAAACAATGCCGCCCCTCCATCACTTGAATAACGCCACGCCGCACCAACTCCGAGGGATTGAGCTCGGTGATGTCATTCCCCCGATACTCAATCGTGCCCTTGGTCACATCGCCGCGCTCTGAACGCAGCAAATTGGAAATCGCCTTGAGTGTCGTGGTTTTGCCTGCACCGTTACCACCCAACAAAGCCGTGATGCCACCTTTTGGCACGGAGAGGCTCACGCCTTTGAGCACCAATATCACGTGGTTGTAAATCACTTCGATGTTGTTGACGGTCAACAACGGCTCTCCCGTCTGCAACTCTTGCTGCTGCATGGTTTTTCTCCCATCGGTATTCGCAAGCATGAAGGTAAATCAAGCATAAAAAATACGTGCTTCTATAAAACCGGTGCCCCATATATTGGGGCACCGTAACTCCTGCTAAAGCTCCGTGGCTCTAACGAGAGTAGACTCTAGCTACAATCACGCGGGGTGATGTTGTTTTCTTTGGCGTAGGCTTCACTGTCTTCAGTGATCAAGGCGCCTATAACATCCATATCCGAAGGACCAAAATCGGAGATTAAGTTCCATTTTTTGGCTGCCGCGTCCCACTGCTGCACTGCGCCCGTGCCCGGACCACCGTGGTTTTCACAACTCACCGCGAAGGTGGGACCAAATCCTGGGATACCCAGGCCAGCCATTTTCTCCTCGGTGATCTCCAGAGCTTCCATGCCATCACGCATCTGTGCTGGGTTGATGTCGGCGGTACCGTGGATTTCCTGCGCGGTACGCGCGGCTTCTACAGCCAAGATCGCTGCGTACATGCCACGGTTGTACAACACGGTGCCCACTTGATCGCCCGCACCAGCTGCCAGGCCCTTGTCCACGACATACTCTTGAATATCGGCAAACACAGGGAAACCCGCGCCTGTCTGGTGGAATGTTAAGGCTTTGTAGCCGTTGGCTTTCGCACCGGCGGGGATAACATCGTTCTCGGAACCCGACCACCAGATGCCGATGAAGTTCTCCATATTAAAGCGGATGTTGGCCGCCTCTTGAATCGCGACTTGATTCATCACGCCCCAACCCCACATGAGCACAAAATCGGGCCGCTCGCGGCGAATTTGCAACCACTGAGATTTTTGCTCTTGGCCCGGGTGATCGACCGGAATAAGCGTGAGGTCATAACCGTGCTTTTTGGCCAGCTCTTCCAGGGTACGGATGGGCTCTTTACCGTAGGCAGAGTTGTGATAGACCAAAGCGACTTTTTTACCTTCGAGCGAACCGTTCGCGTCCAACAGGTGGTTGACCGCGAGTGATGCGCCGTTCCAGTAGTTGGCTGGGTAGTTAAATACAGAGCTGAATATTTTACCGTTTGCAGCTGATGTTCGACCGTAGCCCATGCTGTGAATTGGGATGCCATCAGCGGTCGCTTTGGGGATCAACTGGTAAGTAATACCGGTGGACAGTGGCTGATAGACCAGAGCGCCCTCACCCTTGGTCGACTCATAACACTCCACACCTTTCTGCGTGTTATAGCCGGTCTCACACTCAAGCAATTTCAACTTGACACCGCCGAGACCACCGTCTCGTTCATTGATCAGCGTCATGTAGTCGGCGTAGCCATCAGCAAAGGGGATCCCGTTTGCCGCATAAGGGCCCGTTCTGTAACTCAGGGAAGGGAAAACCAAGTCGGCCATTGCCGAACTCGAAACCAGTGTTGCCGCAACCGCTAGGGCCGCTAGTTTGCGCGATATCATTGCATCTCCTATCGAAGAATTGATTTCTTCACTCATAAAGTTGACCGAGCCAGTGTTCGATCGTCGTTGCGGGTGGAAAGCACCACCCTACACAGGAGGCCATTTAGCCTCCCACACACGAAGCGAAACCAACGGCCTCACTCCACAGCTCCGATCAGCTTTTCAGCGAGATCGAAACACCTCCTGCTGCAGCACTCTTAGGTGGTGCTTTGTATTACAACCTCCTCCCACTAGTGGGGAAAAGGCCACAACCGTAATTTCTCTTTGGCTAAGCGCCACAACTGCGCCAAACCGTGCGGCTCGACGATCAGAAAAAACACAATCAAGCCGCCCACAATCACAAATTCCAAATGCGCGGCGATGTCCGTGGGCCAACCCAAGCCACCGACCATCACGTTCTTGAGCAGCACAGGCATCAGCACCAAAAAGGCGGCACCGGCGAAACTGCCAAAGATAGAACCCAGCCCTCCGATGATGATCATGAACAACACCAGAAAAGACTGCGTGATACCAAAAGCCTCACCCACCTCGACCGCACCGAGGTACACGGAAAAGAACAGAGCGCCGGCAATGCCGATAAAGAACGATGAGATCGCAAAGGCCGAAAGCTTGGTCTTCAACGGGTTTACGCCAATGATCTCAGCAGCGATGTCCATGTCGCGGATGGCCATCCAGCTGCGGCCGATTCTGCCGCGCGTCAAATTGCGCGCGACCCAGGCCAAGACAAAGACAAACACCAGACAAAATAGATATTTTGCAGAGGCTGTTGCGTAGGGCCCCGTCACCAACACATCAAACACGGCCCTTTCAGGTGCGTTGATTTGGCCGGAGGCGGAGTAGTTGTAAAACCACGGCACCTTGTTGAATAACCAGACCAGAAAAAACTGTGCGGCAAGCGTGGCCACCGCCAGATAGAAGCCCTTAATCCGCAGCGAAGGCAGACCAAAAAGAACCCCCACCAGCGCGGTTATTCCGCCCGATAACAAAACACAAAGAAAGATACTCATCTCGGGGAAGCTGGTCATCAGCTTGTAACAAGCATAGGCCCCCACGGCCATGAAACCACCTGTCCCCAGTGACACTTGGCCACAGTAACCGGTCAATATGTTCAAGCCTATGGCCGCAATCGTCCAGATCAAAAATGGCACCAAGACAGCGCTGGCCCAGTAGTCATTTATAAAGAAAGGCACGACAAGAAACGCGACCGCAGTGATTAAGTAATAACCCCAGCGGTCAAGCTTGATCGGGAAGGTCTGGTTATCATCATCGTATTTGGTTTTAAAGTCGCCGGACTCACGGTAAAACATCCCTCACACCCTCTCGATGATCTTCTCGCCAAACAAGCCCTGGGGCCTGAAGACAAGAAACAGCAGCGCCAACATGTAGGCAAACCAATTTTCGGTGGCACCACCGATCATTGGACCAATCCAGAACTCAAACAGCTTTTCACCCACACCAATGATCAGGCCGCCGACGATGGCCCCTGGTATGGAGGTAAAACCGCCGAGCATCAACACGGGCAGCGCTTTGAGTGCAATCAATGACAATGAGAACTGCACGCCAGATTTAGAGCCCCACATCACCCCGGCCACGAGCGCAACAAACCCCGCGATAGACCAGACAATAACCCAGATGGTGCGAAGGCTGATGCCCACTGACAGCGCCGCTTGGTGATCGTCTGCAACTGCGCGCAAGGCGCGCCCCGTCTTGGTGTACTGGCTGAACAGCGTCAGCGTAATCACCAAGACAATCGCGACCAGCGCGGCCACCATGTCCAATTTATCGATATAAAATCCGTAGAAGCCGCTGTCCTCCCCGGCCCAGCCCATGGTCGCCTGCTCCAACCACACCGATGCGCCACTGGGGATACCGACGTCCAGGGTCTTGATGTCGGCACCCCACATGAGGTCACCGAAACCCTCCATAAAGTACGCAAGGCCTATGGTCGCCATGAACAAGATGATGGGCTCTTGGTTGACCAAGTGTTTGAGCACGTAGCGCTCGACCACGATGGCAAACAGCACCATCACCCCAAGCGTCAGGATAATCGCGAAGACGGCCGGCACAGTCCAACCGAAATGGTGAACCTCCGTGCCGAATATGGCGTTGATCAAGTGGGCAAAGGGGACCTGCCCGCTTTGAATCCCTACCAGAGTCATGGCTGCAAAAAGCGCCATCACACCCTGGGCGTAATTGAAAATGCCTGATGCTTTATAGATAAGCACAAAACCCAGGGCTACCAAGGCGTACATCACACCCGCCATCAACCCATTGAGTATGATTTCAACCGTGTACAGAAAATCAGCAGACATCAAACCGCCCCTCGTTTTGAGACCCGAAACAGCATGTGCTTCAACACACGATCAATCATGGCTAACCCCCAAATAGGCATCGATGACGGCCTGGTCATTACGCACGGCGTCCGGGTCTCCGTCACCAATTTTTTTCCCGTAGTCGAGCACCACAACACGGTCTGAAATATCCATCACCACCCCCATATCGTGCTCGATCAATACAATAGTGGTACCGAACTCGCTGTTGACGTCGAGAATAAAACGCGACATGTCCTCTTTTTCTTCGACGTTCATGCCCGCCATTGGCTCATCGAGTAACAGCATTTTTGGCTCAGCCGCCAGCGCGCGCCCGAGCTCCACACGCTTTTGCAAGCCGTAGGGTAAACGCCCCACGGGGGTTTTGCGGATGTGTTGTATCTCGAGGAAATCAATGACCTTCTCCACCGACTCCCGGTGCCTTCGCTCCTCTTCTCGCGCAGGCCCCCACCAGATGGCCTGCGCGAGTATGTTGCTGCTCATCTTGTTCAGACGGCCAGACATGATGTTGTCCAGGGTCGACATGCCTTTAAACAGCGCGATGTTTTGAAATGTTCTCGCCACCCCTTGTTTGGCGACCTCATGCGGTCGCGCATCGAGCCGGCGCTGCCCGCGAAACCAGAGCTCCCCTTCCTGTGGGTGATAAAAGCCGTTGATCACATTCAGCATCGACGACTTGCCCGCACCGTTGGGACCGATGATGGCGCGCACTTCGCCTTCGCGGATATCAAAACTGATGTCCTGGATGGCGGTCACACCTCCAAAACGCAAGGTGATGTTCTTCACCTCCATGATCGGGGCGTCAAGTGCCGGGACGGCTTGAGCGTTCTGAGCAGCCATGTTTGGTTCCTTAAGCGACTTTGTCAGTGGATGCGCGCGATGCAAAGACCTGCGCGTCTTCAATCGCCAGCGTGCCGGAGACACTGCCGCTGCGTCCGTCTTCGAACTTCACTTCGAGTTCGATGAAACTGCTGCTATCGCCGCTGTAGAGCGCCTCAATCAGGGACGCGTATTTATCCGCGATGTGCGCGCGGCGGACTTTCAGCGTGCGCGTCAGCTCGCCGTCATCCGCATCCAATTGCTTGGGCAAAATGAGAAAGCGGTGAATTTGGCTGTGCGACATCAGGGGGTCATCAATCAAGCCCTTGTTGACCTGCTCAATGGACTCTTTGACCATTTGGTAGACTTGCGCATTGGCGGCGAGCTCCTGAAAAGAGCTGTAGGCGATGTTGTTGCGCTCTGCCCAGTTGCCAGCGGCTTCCATGTCCATGTCAATGAACGCCATCGCTTGCTCGCGCCCCGCGCCAAATACAACCGCCTCTTTGACGTGGGAGAAAAACTTCAATTTATTTTCGATGTATTTAGGGGCGAACAGCTTGCCAGAGACAAACTTGCTGACATCTTTTACCCGGTCGATGATGCGCAGGTGGCCGTCATCGGTCATAAAACCCGCATCCCCCGTACTGACCCAGCCGTCTTCGTCTTTGGTATCAGCCGTGGATTCAGGATTTTTGTAGTAGCTGTGGAACACGCCCGCGCCACGGTACAGGACCTCACCGCTGTCATCGATCTTCAGCTGCACCCCGGGGACAGGCACGCCGACAGTGTCCGCACGCACTTGGCCGTTGGGCTGCACCGTCACGTAGACAGTCGCCTCCGTCTGACCGTAGACCTGCTTTAGGTTGACCCCGATGGAGCGATAGAACTGGAACAGCTCGGGGCCAATGGCCTCGCCCGCCGTGTAGGCGGTGCGAATGCGCCCCATGCCCAGCGCATCTTTGAGCGGCGCGTAAACCAAGATATTGCCGATGCTGTATTTCAGTCTGTCGGCGACACTGACCGGCTCACCGTCCAGCAGGCGAACCCCCACCTGCTTCGCCACGCCCATGAAGTAGTGGAACATTTTTCTCTTAATTGGGGCTGCATCTTCCATGCGAATGGTGACATTGGTCAACAAACCCTCGAACACACGAGGCGGGGCAAAATAGTATGTTGGGCCAATCTCGCGCATGTCGGTGTGCACCGTCTCTGGGCCCTCGGGACAGCAGACGCAGTAGCCGCACCAAATAGACTGGGCGAACGAGAAGACGTTGTCCCCCACCCATGCCATCGGCAAATAGGCCAGCACTGAGTCGTTTTCATCGAGACTGTCTATTTCGACGCAGGCTTTGGCAGAAAACATCAGATTATCGTGGGTGAGCACAACGCCCTTGGGCTTACCTGTCGTACCCGAGGTGTACAGCATGATCGCGGTGTCTTCGCCCTTGCCCACATTGATTTCATTGGCAATGAAATCAGTGTCTCGTTGCTGGAGCTCTAAACCTGAGCTCATCACGCTCTCCAAGCTGATGACGCCCGGCTCATCGTATTCGCGCATGCCGCGATCATCGTCATAGATAATGTGCAGCAGGCCTGGGTAGTCCTCGCGCACTTCCAGCATCTTATCTGCCTGTTCTTGATTCTCCACGAGCACAAAACTGATGCCTGCGTGCTCAACCACGTAGCTGACTTCGCTGGCCACTGCATCCTGGTAGGTGGGCACGGGGATCCCTCCCAGGCACTGAGCCGCCGACATGCCCCAGTAGAGCCGCGGGCGATTATCGCCAACAATCAGCAGCCGATCCCCTCGCTTAAAGCCCAGCGCGGCGAGGCCGTAGGCAAAGGTGCGCACCTGAACGTCAACCTCGCTCCAGGTCCAGGTCTGCCAAATACCGAGGTATTTTTCGCGCATCGCAGGCCGGGCCTTAAATCGCTGTGCGCGATCGTGCAGAAGCCGGGGAAAAGTCGCCAAATCGGCCATAAATCAATTCCTCTGGATGGGGCGGTTGCGCCGTGCATTAAAGTGCAGACTTTGGCATAACGTTTACGTTAACGTCAAGTAGTATCTTGCCTCTAGGGCCCAGTAAATGACAGCCTTGCCCCTCTCGCAAGCGACTGAATACGCCAGAGCAGCAGACGCCGCGCATCAACTGAAAACCCCCAGTACGTCGTAGCCCAAAAGTCACATTGATGCAAGCAGTTGCAATACCGCCGTGTCAATTTTCCAACAAACCCTGAGAATAATGGGGGAAGAACAAGAGGGGATGCTGTCTGCGACAACAACAGGGATGACCAACACTCAAAAAGAAATATAACTTAAGCGTCAACTGGGGCTGCAAACACGCTCAGTGATATCGGCCGAGGCGCCCCATATTACAGCCAACATCGACTTGGCGAGGCCCGCCCAAACCATCAATAAGATGCCCGATTTTAAGGTGTGATATTTTTCATAATGGTCGACAGCGCAGCGCGGCGCGATGCCGCGCCGCCCTAAAGCCCATGCGCAAAACGCAAACTGCCGGCACAGAGGCCGGCAGTGGTATTCAACACTGTGTCGCCGCAGCGACTTATAACTTACCGGATCGATTTTCCCGGATCAGGCTTTCCAACGCGGCCGTGAATGATGCGTCGTCGATGGTCTCTGGCGTGGGTGGCGGCGCCAATTCCACATCCACAGCAACTCCCTCGTCTTCAAAAAAGGCCGTTTCGTCAAGGGCATCTATATCATCTTCAGTGATCGTTCCTTCGAACTGAATCGCCTCGCCCGCAAAAGGTTGCTGCTGACCCGCGCTGTCGACAAGAATCGCCTGTTGATCTTGGTTCAAGTTGGCTTGCTCAAAACCGTCAAACATGGTGCGATCCAGCGCCTCGTCGTAGTGGTCGTTCTGAGCACCGGTGAATGGCAGCTCGCTCTCCTCCACCTGAAAATCGACTTCGGACACTGCGCCCTGCAATTCAAGCTGTCGCTGCTGCAGCTCACGCTCCAACTGGGCGACCAAAGCAGGCACTGACTTGCGCTTACCCAGCGGCACGCTCGCTGGCACACAGCCCGCCAACAGGTAGTCGGCCGAACCGTTGATCAACAGGTGTCGAATGTCTTCCACCGACTCCGAGCTCAAACCGCCGAGATTGTACAGCTTATCAACCGCGTCGAGCTCTGGCAGCTGATGCAACATGGCGAGCACGCCCTCTGTGGACTGACCGCTGTCGTAGTCCAACACCAAAGCACCGATGGACTGCAGCACCCGATCAAAGGCGGGGCGCACGTCCCTTTCCATCATCACACTGAAGATTGCCACGGGCTTGGAGCGCCAGTCCTGCATGCCCACCGGTGAGGGCGCCTGCTGGGCCAACATGCAACAAGCGCGATAGAGCGAGCCAATCGCCTCTAAGCCGTGCGCCAGCTGCTCTGTATCAACCATTGGCTTGCCGTGCAATGGCATGATGGTCTGCGCCAGCACCGACTGCCCTTCCGGCACCACGGTGGCGAAGGGACGCATCGATTTGCTGCGTTTGTCCTCCATCATCATCACCAGCGCCGGCAGGTGATTCAAGGTGAAGTTGACACGGCTATGGGTCTGGTAGAGCTTCATCAGCTGCTGTTCATCGGGCCGCTCCTGCGCCAACAAATCAGCCCAAAAACGCTCATTCGACAGGTCACTGATTTCCATCACCGCGCAAACACGCTTTTCCTGCTCACCGTAGGATCTCGCCGCGTGGCAGTATTCGCTGAAGCTGCCCAGCAGCATGGCGTAAAAGTCTGAGGCGTCACTTTCCTTTGACGCCTGCCTGATGTGCTTGAGCGGCTCAACGATGCCACTGGCCTTGAGCGCTTTGACCACTTGCTTCATTGCTCTGATAGTGTCGTTTTGAATCATCGTATTCTTCTCTGATGTGTGAGCCGCGAATGCCGGAGCGCTACCTTGTTGCTGCCGTCAGCCATCCGTGCCGAAACTGATTGAACCGCTAGTCTGCCAGAGCCCTGCGAGCCTGTATCAAAAACAAAACAGACTTGTGGACGCTGTCACGAAATTTTTTACGGCGGGCTCGGGCCATCGCGCTATGGGACTCATTTAGCCTGTTTCGACACCACATAACTGTGAAGAACATCACAATACAAACGCCGTTCACGCGCGGCGGTTCGCGCGTAATCAGGCGTCAGTTTTAACTTATAGAAGGCGAGATAAAACAGCGCCTAAGCCCTCGGATAAGCGCATGCTTACTTTCTAATGACAGCGCAGAAAACCGCCTAGTCCAGGGAGCAATCATATCAATGCTGTTATCGAAACGGGAAGCAACGGTGCGAATGACCGTGCCCACTCAAGCGGGGCCCTAGGCAACGAGCATCAACAGAATGTACGACCTCAGTGCGGACTTGTGCGCTCGATAGCGACATTGATGAGCACCTGTCGCCTCTCCTCCGTGGCCACGCGGATAGCGCGCTCCAGCGCCGCGGGCAGCTCTTCGCCGTGCTCTACCGTCTCGGTGTAGGCACGGCTGGCTTCAGCAGTTTTGGTGAAGTCAGGGCTGGGGCGCAAGGATGTGAGCGGCACATCGTTGCTCTTAGACGCCAAGCCACCTTTGTAGAGCCCCTCCACCGAGTGCCGCACAGCCCCCCACTCTTCATTATTGAGCACCAAGGTGATCACCGGCAACTCAAGGGCTTCACAGACTTGGTGGCAGGCGGTGGGATTGGCGAACATATAACTGCCATCGCCCACGGTGGCGAATATCAGTCTCTCTGGGTCTGCGAGCTGAGCGCCCATGGCGGCCGCAAGGCCCCAGCCTAAGCCGCCTGAATGCGGCTCCTGGAAGTAACTCAGGCGCCCATCGAGCTCCAGCGCCGGCAGTGGACAGCCCAGCTCGTGGAATACACTCGCCTGGCGTCCCTGGATCGCTTGGCCGAGGCAATGGCTGACCCAGTCCTTGCTCATCGGCCCTCTGCAGCCAGATTTGGCGAGTTTCCTGACACGCTCGCGCTCCTGCTCGGCGATCTCAGTGATGCGCGCGCGACGCGCCTGCACAAAATCGACGTCGTATGGGATTTTATTGACCGCCTCAATCAGCGCCTGAATGCTCAGCGCGGTGTCGCCGACAAGCGTGACGTCAGAGCGAAAATTACGGATTGGCGTGCTGCGCGCGAAGAGCGGGTCCGGGCCGAGCTGGATCACTTTCGCCTGATCGTTTGGCGCCGCCCGATCTGGCCACCAGGGCGCCAGCGCGTCGATCACCAGCACCACATCAGCCTCGCGCAGCAGTTCATCGGGATGCCAGCTCACGTGCGAGGCATTCGACATCGGGATAGCGAGCCGATTTGCCCAGTAATGGGACAGCGGCATGGCCCAGTCCTCGACAAACTGTGACAGCACCTGGAACGCAGCCTCTGACCCCGCCCCGCGCTGGGCGATTAGCAGCGGTCGCTTGGCCTTGGCCAGCAGCTCAGCCGCTTGCGCCAGCGCCGTCGGCGAGGGGGAGGCTATCGCCGGGGACATGGGCGAGGGACGCTCGAGATCATCCGCAGGGCAAGGCTCGCAGAGTACTTCGCGGGGCAAACTCAGATACACCGGCCCCCGCGGGGTGGAATTGGCAACCGACCAAGCCCGCTCGAGCGCCTCAGCTACTTGATCGGGAAAACGCAGCTCGTAATCCCACTTGCAAGCTTCACGGAGCAGCGCAGTCTGATCGAACATCTCCTGCCCCCAACCGATCGGCACCGTGCGCGCGCCAAAGCGGCCCCGCTCGCTGACAGGGGTCCGCCCGGACATCAGGATCATGGGAATCTGGTCACAGGCCGCGTTGATCGCACCCGTGGCACCGTTCGACAGCCCGACGTTGGTGTGCAACATGACAGCCTGGGCTCGGCCTGTCATCAGCGCGTAACCGTGCGCCATGCCAACAGCGACGTGCTCGTGTGGCACCGTCACGGCCTGCGGCAGCTCAATGCCTCGCTCGCGCGCTTCGATCAAACCTTCGATAATCGGCGGGAAATCAGTGCCGGAGTTGGCGAAGACATAATCCACCCCCAGTGCTTTCAACTTGCCAAAGATCGCCCCACCCGCCGCCGATGTCATACACTTAAACACCTCTTATTCCTTCTTGATTGTGCGGCCCTGTCATCTTGGCAATCAAACGCTCATGCCACCGTCGACAGAGAGCTGTGTGCCCGTCGTAAAGCTCGATTGCTCAGACGCGAGATAGAGCACCGAGCGCGCCACCTCCTCCGCCGTGCCATGCCGTCCCAAGGGGATCATTTGGTTAAAAAATTCTGTGCCGTCCCGACCTATCTCCGCGCCCAAGCCGTCTTCGACCCGTTTTTGAAAACCGTTGTCTATAGGCCCCGGATTGATGGTATTTACCCGGATACCGCGCGGGGCGAGTTCCTTGGCGAGGCAGCGCATCAGGCCGGTCAGTGCGTGTTTTGCAGAGATATATGCGTGCACACCCGGATCACCGCGGTTAGCCGCCACACTCGAGGTCATGATAATACTGCCACCGGACGCCATGTGTGGCACCGCGTATTTGCTCGCCAAAAATGCGCCCAAAACGTGCACTCGCCAAACCTGCTCAAAGGCATCGCTCGGGAAGTCTTCAATTGGCGCTGCCATGCCGAAGTTGCCCGCGTTGCTGAACAACACCGAGATGTCACCGAAACGGGCGACGGTCTCGGCGACATAGCGCTGCACTTGTTGCTCGTCCGAGACGTCCGCCTCGATCAGAATGACGTCGTCATCGATCGCACCGAAGGCCTCGGTGGCCGACTTCTCCAACCTATCAAAACTCAGATCCACTAAGGCAAGGCGGGCACCGTGACGGCGAAACTCACGCGCCGTCGCCATGCCAAGGCTGCCCGCCCCGCCCGTGATTAGGCAGGTCTTGCCACTCAAATCATGCATGCCAGCGTCCTCAGATCGGATAGTGGGGTACGCCCTCTTGGATGGTGATCCAGCGCAGCTCGGTGAATTCGGCGATGCCCGCGGTGCCGCCAAAGCGGCCATAGCCGCTGTCCTTGACGCCGCCAAAAGGCATTTGCGCCTCATCGTGAACGGTCGGCCCGTTGACGTGACAGATACCCGATTCGATCCGCTTTGCCACCGCCATAGCACGCATTACGTCCCCGCCGAACACACTGGCTGCCAGACCATATTCTGTGTCGTTGGCGACACGAACAGCTTCATCGACACTGGCGACGCGCACTACCGAGGCAGTCGGGCCAAAGCTCTCTTCGGTGTACAGCCGCATGGTCGGCTGGACATAGTCCAGCAGCGTGGCCTCCATCAGCACGCCCTCGCAGCTCCCGCCTGCCATGAGTTTTGCCCCTTTGTCGACCGCGTCGCGAATCAGCGCTTCGATCCGTTCGGCTGCAGGCCTATCGACCAAACAACCCAAAGGGGTCTTGCCTTCACGGGGGTCGCCGACAGCCATCGTCTTCACCTTTGCCGCCAGTTTCTCGACAAAGGCATCGGCGATCTTCTCATCGACAATCATTCGCTCGGTCGACATGCAAATCTGACCTTGGTTCATGTAGGCGCCAAAGGCAGCCGCAGCCACAGCCGCATCGAGATCGGCGTCGTCGAGCACGATCATTGGCGCCTTGCCACCGAGCTCGAGCAAGCATGGCTTGAGCTGCCGCGCAGCAAGTTCTGCGACAATGCGGCCGACTCGGGTAGAGCCGGTAAAATTAATCCGCCGCACCGCTGGGTGCGCTATCAACGTCTCAACGACGCTGCCCGCGTTCTCCGGTGCGTTGGAAATGACATTCAAAACCCCGGCAGGCAGGCCCGCACTCTGTACCGCCTCGATCATTAATGCGTGCGTACGCGGTGAGATTTCGGAGCTTTTCATCACAACCGTGTTGCCGCAGGCGAGCGGCATGGCGATAGACCTGATGCCGAGGATGACAGGGGCGTTCCAAGGGGCGATCGACAATACCACCCCGACCGGCTGCCGACTCGCCATCGCCGTGCTGCCGGGGCGATTGGAAGGGATCAGCTCGCCCTTGATCATGGTCGTCATCGACGCCGCTTCGCGCAACATATCCGACGCCAGTTTCACGTTAAACCCGGCCCAGGCCGCGGTCGAACCGATCTCCTCAGCCATGGCCACAGCGATTTCACCGCCCTTGGCTTGTAGCGCGTCGGCCGCTGCCATCAACAGCGCTCGGCGCTCAGCGGGCCCCGTTGACGACCAGCCTGGGAATGCCCGTGCCGCCGCATCGGCCGCCTTGTCAGCGTCAGCTGAAGTGGCTGCTGCCGCCTCGGTCGCAACGCCGCCCGTCATCGGGTTTAGGCGCTTAAAGGTTTTTCCGTCTGACGCCGCTTCGCGCCTTCCATCGATAAGCAAATCAAGAACGTCCACTGAATTCTCCTTATAAAATCTTTAATCGCCGCCGCCGAGAAAGGCTCGTCGCACAGCTTCGTTGTTCATTAAGTCTCCGGCACTTCCTTCACCGGTGATACGCCCTGCTTCTATCAAATATCCCCTGTCTGCGTGGCGAAGACTGATGCGCACGTTTTGCTCTACGATGAGCAAGCCAACTCCGGTCTGCTTGATCCGCACCAGCGCCTTGAACATATCCGTCACAATAATAGGGGCCAGGCCAAGACTGGGCTCATCCAACAACAGATAGTCGGGGTTTGACATCATTGCCCGGCCAATAGCGACCATCTGTTGCTCGCCTCCAGACATGGTTCTGACGTATTGCTCCCGGCGCTCAGCGAGTCGCGGGAATATGTCAAAAACTTGCGCCATGCGCTCGGCTTCTCCTGCGCGCGCACGCGCTGGGGTCGCACCGAGCTGCAGGTTTTCCTCCACCGTCATCAAGCCCACGATGCCTCGCCCCTCAGGCACGAGCGATACGCCAGCCTGGGTGATCTCGTGCGCCTGGCGACCGATCAGCGATTGGCCCTCGAGAGTGATCAGTGAGCCAGATTGCGCAGCGATCAGCCCAGCAATCGCCTTCAAGAGTGTCGTCTTGCCGGCGCCGTTTGCACCCAATATAACGACTGTTTCGCCCTTGGATATAGAGAGCGCGACTTGCTGTACGGCGAGGTGTTTGTCATAACGGACAGTGACTTGCTCCAACTCAAGCATCATCGTCCCCCAGATAGGCCCGCACGACCTCGGGCATTTTTAACACCTCTGCGCTTTCACCGCTGGCGATAATCTGACCCGCATTCATCACAATACAGCGTGAGCACAGCGCCCGCACCGCCTCCATGATGTGTTCAACCAGCAGCACAGTGACGCCCTCCCCCTGCAGTTGCCGAACTAGATCGATGCCTATCTGCAGCTCGCTCGGGTTGAGCCCCGCCAGCCATTCATCGAGCAACAGCAAGCTCGGCTCCGAGGCCAGGGCCCGCGCCAGCTCCATGCGCTTTTGGTCGATATAGGTCAAATTGCCGACCCGTTCACCGCCGCGCCCCTCGAGCCCGACGAAAGCCAGCTTCTCTTCCACCAACGTGTCGGCCTCTCGCCCCCACAGCCGGCGTCGACCGTAGGCGAAGCTGATCAGCACGTTCTCGGCGACGCTGAGTGTGGGCAATGTGCGCACCAGTTGGAAGGTGCGCGCAACCCCGAGTTTGGAGATACGATGCGGCTTGAGCCGGCTCAAATTGGTACCGCGAAAGACGATGTCGCCCTTGTCGGCGGCAATCGCACCCGAGATCATGTTGAGCACGGTGGTCTTGCCCGAACCGTTCGGCCCGAGCAAGCCCACGACCTCTCCCTTAGCGAGAGAAAAATCCACCTGATTGACGGCGACCAACCCGCCAAAGCGTTTCTCCAAGCCTGTGATTTCAAGCTGTGCTTTCATCAATTGCTACCTCTGCGCAAATCATCGAACTTCGCCAGCACGCCGTTGGGCATGACGAAAACGATCATGATAAAAAGCAGGCCCAGGATAATAGAGAAGTGGTTCGGGAAGTTTGCCGACAGCCACTCGAACAACAGAAAAAGAGGGATCGCCCCGACCATGGGGCCCCAAAGCCGGCCTGGGCCACCGAGCAATGCCATGATCAACGTCAGGAAAGACAGGGTTGGATTGAAAACGATCGACGGCTCGATATAGGTCCACCGCGGTGCCTGAATGGCACCGACAAGTGTAATGATTGTCGCACTGAGCATGAACAGCAATAGCTTGGCGCGCGTGACATCGATACCGACGTGGGCAGCGACGGATTCATCGTCGCCCACCGCCTTCAAGGCAAGCCCAAGTCGGCTGCGCCCGATCAACCACGAAATTATCAGTGTTAGCGTCAACAGGGCCAATAACTGCCAGTAGATATGACGGCCTTCGAGCGGCAAAAAAATGTAACGACCCAGCGTGTGGGTGATATTGACTTCCCACCAGGTCACCGTCTGGCGCACGAGCTCGGCGAGCCCGAAAGTAAATATCACAAAGTACACCCCGGCGAGACGCAGCGTGGACAAGCCAACCACGGCCGCCAGCGCACAGCCTATGGCAGCGGCAACCAGCAATACCAGTGGATAGGGCATCACCTCGCTCAACACCGCCACCGTGTAGGCGCCGGTGCCGAAGAAGGCCACCGTCGCAAGGGACACATAGCGCGTAGGGCCAGAAAACAGTGCCCAGGCGGTGGCGAGTGTCGCATAGCCAGACATTCCCAGCAGCAGACCCGTGCCGTAGTCACTGAGGTAGAAAGGCGCAGCCGCAAATACCAACCAGACACACACGATCAAGCCGAATTTCAGTTTAGAGGACATGCTCTTCAGCCCCCCTTGCCAAATAGGCCCGTCGGGCGGATAAGGAGAATACCCAGGAAGACGGTGTAGGTCGCCGCGAGCGTCAAGCCTGGGTCAATATAGGCGGCGACAAAGGTCTCCACGACGCCCAGGATCAACCCAGCCACCAACGCACCGAACACACTGCCCTTGCCGCCCAGAATAACCACGATCAGCGCCTTCATCGTGAACACCACACCCGCGGTTGCAGTAAAGGTCTGGTACATCGATATCACCACACCGCCCGAAGCCGCCAGTGCCCCGCCAATCGAGAAGGCATAACGTGCGACCCGCGTGACGTCGATGCCATAGAGCGGTGCACTCTCAGGCGCCAACGCGACAGCCCGCAACATCATTCCCCACCGTGTACGGAACAAAACAAATATCAATATCGCCCCCAACACCAGTGCCAATACAAGCGCGGAGAGCCGGTTGGCCGCAACCGTCGTGCCCAACAAATCCACAGGTGTATTGAGGAAACTGTAACTCGTGTACGCGCCGCCGAAGACGACAAGCAGGATTCCCTGGATCACAAAGAGCAGCCCGAACGTGACAAGGATGGAATCGACTTCGAGTGCTGCAGTGTGGGGGGCGCGCTCAACCAGTGGCTGCATGATGAAAAAGAATATCGCGTAACTCAGCGCAAAGCCTGCCGGCACGAGCACAAACAAGGCCAGCAATGGGCTGAGTTGATAGCCAGAAAAAAGGACAAAGGTGCCAAAGCAGGCAACAATAATCGTATCGCCAAAGGCCAGGTTCATGATACGTGCGATGCCGTATTGCAGGGTCAAGCCCATGGCGATCAGCGCGTACGTTCCACCCAGCACGAGGCCGTTAATGAGGTGTTCCAGCATGTTCAGGTTCTTTCTATGGTGGGGAGCAAATATTAAACCATTGCCAAAAAGCGGCGACGGGCCACACAGGCCCGTCGCTTAGCCCTCTCGCCTACTACCAGTCTGCCTTTGGCAACATGGGCGTTGCCGCGCCCTTGCGGTCGGTAGGAGCAACAGCGACAAATTGACCGTCCTGCCACTGCCCAGTCCACCAGATATTGCGCAGCTGATTGTTTTCCAGCTTGGTCGTACCCAACACTGTCTCAAAGCTCCCGCCCGACAGTTCGGCAGTGACCGCTGCTCGATCGAGCCCGACGCGTTCGATCGACTGAGCGAGCATCTCTAAACTGGCATAGATCAAAACGCTGCCCCAGTAATCGGGCGCCCGACCTACAACCGCCTCGTGACGCGCTCTATAAGCGACATTCAGCTCGCTGTTGGGATCGACCCCACCGAGGCTCATCACGCCGTCCACAGGCCCTCCCGCAATACCGGGATAAACCGGAAAGCCAGCCCCAACACCCAAATACAACACTGGAGGGTTGTAGTTCGCGACCTTTGCTTGTTTGGTCAAACCGAAGGTATGCGGCGGGTAGGTAAAGGCGATGAAGCTGTCCGCCCCGGTCGCCTCTGCCTCGTTCAACATGGTCGCAAAATCAGACGTCGCCGGTGGAAAAGCCTTGTCGTAAGCGATCTCGAAACCAGCCGCTTCAAGGTCTGGGCGTGCCGCTTTCGCCAAATCGATACCGAATCCATCGGCGACGGAAATCATCGCGACTTTGTCGTTGATTTTTCCCTCTTCGCGCGCCTTTAGCAGGATCTCAGAGAGCGCAGAGGTGTAGTCGCGGCCTCCGCCCATAAACCAAAAGCTCGTATCCCAGCGCTTCACAAAGTCAGAGGCCCGGTCGGTCACCGCGGCGCCGGCCAAGTGTGGATAGCCGAATTTGGCCATCAGCGGAGCGACCGCTAGGTTAAAGCCCGTGCCCCAAGGCGGCAGAATAAAATCGACCTTGTCTTGCGTTGCCAGCCGCTCGACGGCGCGCACAACTTCTTCCGCTGAAGATCGGTCGTCGTACTCGACGACTTCGATCGGCAGTTGCCGACCACCGGGTAATTTTAGCCCCCCGGCCTCGTTTATCTCGTGCACCCAGAGCTGGTAGTTGGGGGTCACGGTCATGTCGGCGCCGCCAGCGTATGGCCCCGACTTAGACACAGCGTATCCGATGGTGATCGTATCCTCGGCTGCAAAGGCAGCCGTTGCACTAACAGCAATCGCCACCGCACTGATCACACCACCTAGTCGGCGAACAAAGCCCGACACCTTATGATTATTCTTTTGCATTTCTCTCCTCCTTTTGCACATTGAAGCGCCACCCTTTTATTATTCGTTGCAGGTCTTCTCACCCCGCCCCGTCGCTGGGTTTTGGGCTTGCTGATCACAATAGAAGGAAATCAATCACGCCGGAATAGACATATTGGAGAGAAAATTGTACTTTTGACGGAGCGATAACGAGGAAGAGAGCATCAACAACAGAGAAATCCAGGTCGAATCCATTAAAAGTCCGCTGACCACAACCGAGTTTGTCACCCAGGGCTTTCGTTCATCGCTGTTTGTTCTCGAGTCCGGGCGTGGCGTCTTTTACTCGGCAGATCTGGAGCGCTCTGTCGAAGCCCCGTGCATAATCTGGTCACCGGCAGCGCCAGCAGCCCGGCTCAAGTTGGACGCTGGCTCGCGCGGTTTTGTCCTTCGCGCCCCAGAAAAAACCATTGGCCGGACCATCCCCACAGGTCCTGTTTCAGCGCATGTGCGCAAAGCAGTCACCGAATTGCACGTATTGAGCGAGCAACCCAAGGCTAGACTCGCTCGATTGCGAAATCATATTGAGCAAATAGAAGACGAACTCTTCAACCGTTCACCGGGCGCGCTCGCCATCGCCCACCACTGTGTCTCACTGATCCTGATAGAAGTCTGGCGCGCCTCCAGCCCACTCAACACAGAACAGGTGGCCTCGCCGCAGAAAAACGTGGATGACTTTCTGCACCTGGTGGAACTTCACCTGCAGAGTCACTGGACCGTGCGCCACTACGCCGAATACCTCGGCATATCGAGGGACAGCCTCAATTCCGCCGTGCAGCGAGCCATAGGCAGCACCCCACACCAGCACGTGCAATCGAGATTGATGGAGGAGGCCAAATCACTGTTGGTGCACTCCAACCTGCAAGTCGCGGAGGTTGCCTACAAACTCGGCTTCAGCGACGCAGCGTATTTCAACCGGTTTTTTCAGCGGCACGCGGCCATCCCACCGGGGAAGTTCAGAAAGACGCACA
>JAWSVD010000584.1:0-532 GCA_033852095.1 Granulosicoccaceae bacterium
TCGGTGGTCCGGACTACCGTTCTATTAACATCAATCAGCGTTGCCACGGCGGTCGCATCGTGAGCGGGACGGGCTGTGAGTACGGGGATTACCGCGCGGCGGCGTTCGCGGGCAGCGGCGGTTATTACAGCGACGACAACGTTGGCGGCGGTTACGGCCACATCCGAGCGGGCGAGCTGGAAGTGAACGGCGTGATCAGCGCGGACGGGCTGAGCGAGACAAACTACAACGGCGCGGGCGGAGGTCTGCATCTAGAGGCGGAGAGCATCAGCGGCGCGGGGGAGATCCGGGCGAACGGTGGCAGCAGTGCAATCCCAGGTGCGGGCGGTCGGGTGAGCTTGGTGGTGGGCGAGAAGCTCTACACGGGATCGGTTGCAGCACGGGCAGGTGTTGACACGGATCGCATTGCCACGGGAGAAGTCCCGGGTGCGGGCACGGTGTACTGGCAGGTCGCGGGCGGCGCGGGAGATCTGGTGGTGGACAACGGGGGTCAGTCTTCGGTGGACAATGGCACCACGGTGCGCAATGTGGG
>JAWSVD010000111.1:0-10845 GCA_033852095.1 Granulosicoccaceae bacterium
GGGCCGAATTTATTCGGGCAATACCGCTTGGGGTCATGCTACTCGGCGTGACGCCGCCGGCTTAAAAGCCTCGCCCACCGCATTGCTCAGGACTGGGCACCTGAAACATGCTTCGCTGCGCTTCCCGCATGCAGCGAAGCTTCACAACAGGCTGCTAGAGGCCAATCGGCAAAAAGAACTGACTGTCCGCTGGCTCGGGGATACCGGCATCAGGCGGGTAACGCGGGCCGACAAAATACAAGCCGTCGGGCTTGGCGGTGGTTCGCCCTTGGGTGCGATCGCGCAAGGCCAGCAACTCCCCGACAAAGGGCTCGGCCTCATCACCGCAGCCCACCGCGATCAAATTGCCGACAATGATGCGGATCATGTTGTACAGAAAGGCATTGCCCAGCACCTCGACGCAGAGCACATCGCCGCGACGCTGCACGGAGATAGAATTCAACGTGCGCACCGCGTGATTGGCTTGGCAGCCCGAGGCCCTGAAGGAACTGAAATCGTGCTCGCCCACCAAAGCCTGGGCAGCGCGGTGCATGCTGTCGGCGTCCAGCGGGCGCCGCTCCAGCGTCACCAAGCCCGCGGCAGTGGCCGACCGAGAGGCGCGGTTGAGCAGATAGTAGCGGTAGCTGCGCTCCACCGCGTCGTAACGGGCGTGAAAGCCGTCATCCACTCTGCTCGCCCATTGGATCGCGATATCGGGTGGCAGCCTGTTGTTGGCCCCCATGCGCCAACCGTGATCCGGCCGCACAACGTCAGTGTCCCAATGCACCACCTGCCCCAGCGCATGCACACCGGCGTCGGTACGGCCCGCGCACACCACGCGCACAGGTTCGTCGGCGACAAAGCCGAGCGCCATCTCCAGCTCATCCTGGACGCTGGGGGCGTTGTCCTGAAACTGCCACCCAGAATACTGGGTGCCCTTGTACTCAATTACGGCTGCGATTCTCATGGGGAGGGATTGTAGCGACAACACCCCGCTAGAGCCAAAGTTTCCATGCGATAGCGCCCCGAGATTGAAGTATCCCAGCCTGTCCTACCGCCCAAATTAGGATTTGCAGTTAAACCTCGCCGACGAGGGCAACGCTGCTCGCAACTCCGTGATGAACCTGGCGCGGCATCGATCAATATCTGGCAACAGCACCGACAATTCGCCACCCGACACGGATCTCGCTTCAATCACCGCACTGTTCAACTGACTGCCCTGCGAACTTGAGCGTATGTTGACGGAGGTGATATCCGAGAACTCAATGGACCCGTGCTGGAACTCGCCACTATCTGTCACCCAGTAACTGAACAGACCCTGATTACTCATGCCGTTTCCATCGAGCCTAAAGTCGAGAAATGCATCTGAATAAAACAGCTCAATCTTTTCGTCGGCCGCCAGCACCCTTCGCTCGCGGATGAAGCGCTCCTGAAAGCCCCACACTTGCCACTCACGGACCACGCTATCCGATGGGACAAGGTTCAACTCCGACATCACTGTTGTCATAAACAAGAACGGGCTGGCAATGACTAACATGATGTGTCGAGGCCGAATGCGAGAATGCTGAATCATGGCCGCGTGCTCACTGCTGTTTAGCGCGTTTACCCATCTCATCAGAGGAAAAACACAGGCAGCTGCAATCAACGCGGTAATCATGGGCAGGAAGGCATTACCCATCAATCCGAAAACGAAATAGAGCACAGCAAGCAAAGCCGCCGCCCCTTTGCTGACACGGATTCCCTGCGACTTCTGCTGGGCGATTACTCGAACTTGCTGATACAAGCTGTAGAGGAAAAACACAGAGAACATCGCGCGTGCGCCAGGCCATATTTTTCGACCTAAATGGTCTCGCGAATAGCGGAAAGAACGATAGAAGTAGAAGATCAGGTAGACGCCCATCGTCGTGAATGACATCAAGCAAAATTTCAGCGGACTGACCGGATAAAACACACCCCCGATCACCGCCCTTCTTCGATCTAACTGCCATTCGATGAAGGCATAGAGGTAGATCACTGCAAATACGATGAATACGCCGAACAAGAACTGATCTGCCCACTGCTTGGCCAGAAGACCCCACCCGCTCAACTGGTATCCACCCGAGTCAAGCAATGGCCATTTGAGAGAGTAGAAAGTGAGTTCTCTGGCGCGCGCCGCCTCAGCCTTAAGGTCATCCAAAGCCTCAGCAGAGACACTGCGATTTTTTACTTTCAAGGAGTAATACAGTGTCGATTTCCGCTCTTCTTCGTTGGTTTTAAAGCTATAGATAAAGCGGAAATAATCATTGTCGATGTGTGATTTTTCTTCATCGCGAAGCACCGGCTGGTCGTATTGAATTTCGATGGTTTCCTCAACGAAAAACGGCCCACTGAGTGTTACGTCGGACTCCCCCGCCTCCAGGTTTTCAAACTGGCGCAGCACGCCATCGATGTCATCTGTACCGACATACAAACTCCCATTGAGCTCCTCATCGCTCGGGTCAAAATCAAACCGATACTGTTCAGTAGTCAGCATCGAATTATCGGCGCTGTCTTCGACCGACAAATCGGCGATCACTTCCAGACCTTTTATGGCTTCGCGATAGTAACCCTCGTAGCGATTCGCCATTTCGCTCTGCCCCGACTGCACTAGCGCTGCTCGGTGCCGCTCAGCCTCCGCCAACGTGCGCCGCGTAGAGATACGCATATCAACGCTGCCATCCTCGGACAGCAGGAAAGTCTTGCTTACGTCAACACGACTTTCGGACACATTTCCCGACATTTTGGTCAACTGATTTTGACCCGCATCAATGATCAGAGCATAGCCGTGACTTTCCTCGGAAAACTCGCCCAAAGCGCCTTTTTGGTATAGCTTAGTGGGGTCTAGCCAGTGGCTTCGGCCCGCCAGCTCTACGTGCACGACCACGTGATTAAAAGCGTGCAATCGGTGCGGCGAATTGAGCAGAGGGTCGTGCTCCCCGCTGTACACCAAGGCGGGCTCAGATTTAATCCCCAACGCTTTGAGGATAGCCACCAACAACACAGCCTTGTCTTTACAATCACCGAAGCGACGAGACAGCGTCACTTGAGCCGCTGAAGGCTGATGGGAATTTGTGCCGTATTCCAGACCCAAATAACGCACATTTTCTTGCGCCCAAGCCAACGCGGCCCCGATTTGCGCTGCCTGCGTGCTGTGTTTCTCCTGGATTTCTGCTGCAACCAGATCGACGCCACGACCGCGCAACAGCGCGTCCGCATAGAGCGGAATTCCCCAGTCGACAATTGCACGCCAATTCTCTACGTTACTCAGTACGGTGCTCGATGCCTCGGCGTGATCTCGTGCGACAAGCTGATGGCCCACGAACCGGTACTCTGTAGAATCAACTCCTTCTACCCGAGAAAAAGCCTCAGCAGCGCCCCGATGACGCTGGATCAAATTGACCCCTGAAGGCGCCAAGACGCGGTAATTGACCCGCTCCACGGGCACACCCCAATCTTGGCTAAACCCAAATTCTCGCAGCCCACCAAATATGGGGTTCGACCCTGTGATCGTGTAGCTGTAATCCACGACATCGCCAACGCGTGTATCAGCTAAGACAAAATCCAAGGAATACTCACCACTGTAGATGAGCTCCTCGCGCTCGCGCTCATTGTTCAGCAGCTGGAACTTCGCTGCCTCCGTTCGGTTCGACTCGATGCCGTCCCGCCACACAGAAACACGGTGAAAGATGAGCTGCTCGTAACGGGGATCATACTCGACGCTGTTGCCCGATCCATTTTGCAGACCGTCCACATTTCTTATTTGATAGGCATAACGGGAAAAGTGCTCAATGTCTTCAGGCTCATCTGAACCGAATCGTATTTGACGGTCCACCAGCAAATAGTGAAGAGACTGCTCTGAGTTGGCCAAATGACCCAACTGCTGGTAGTCAGGTGCGCTGTGCTCAACCCAAGTCCCAGGCCGGTCCAAGCGATAAGCAGGCGATTCCCCCTGCCCTGCCGCAGAAACGGAAACCCCGACCAACTGCAAAGACATGGCCATCAGAAACAACTGCAGTGCATTTGATGCGAGGCGCAACAGCGATTGATAAGTCTTCAAGACGACTACCTAATGAGAATCACTCACAGCTATCGACCACCAGCGCAGCGGCTGAATGCACACACATCAAGGACCAAATGGCCACACACTCTCTACTGTCGAATGCAAACAAGCAGGAATCCGCCAGATAAAACCATCGATGCCAAAATATTGACCAGAGCAGAATTGAACAATGCGATGAACGGAAAACCAGCCACCAACATCAGCCTGCCCCGTGATAATAAGTGTCGAAACAGATAATTCGGGGCAAAAAAAAGGCGCCCCGAAGAGCGCCTTTTTTAACCAGCTCTTAGGAGCCTAGCCGAGCTGTGACTGCAGCTCCTTAGCCGCCTCAACCTGCTCGGCGTTACCTGTGGCCAAGATCTCGTTGAGCGTGCTGTTGGCGCTGTCCGCATCGCCCATGTCGATGTAGGCGCGCGCCAGATCCAACATGGTGTCAACTTCGTCACCGGTGACGGTGAGGTCCGCGTCCGTGGTCTCATCGGACAATGACAGGCCTGCCGCTTCGAAGTCGATCTCTTCAGAGAGGCCGCCCAGGCTGCCAGTTGCATCGGTGTTCAACAGCTCGGACTCGAGGTCACCCATGCTGATCTCACCGGACAATCCGCCACCTGCGCCCACACCTTCATCCGCCAGCGATAACTCGAAGTCATCGGCACCAGTAGCTTCGAGCATGTCTTCCAAATCGCCGTCACCCGCCAGTGTGGCCTCGAGATCGGTCATCTCGAGATCATCTTCCAGACCGGCACTCATGCTCTCGAGGTCATCACCCAGAGACACGCCCGTGGCTTCCAAGCCGTCCAGACCGTCGCTCAAATCAGCGCTGAGGTCCACACCGTCAAGACCGGCGTCGAGCTCACTGCCGAGCTCGCTGCTCAAATCACCGCCGAGATCACCCAGCTCGATATCGTCCAGATCAGGCAGCGCGTCCCCTGCCGCGGCAGACAAATCGCCACCCAATACTGAGACAGAGTCAGTGGTGTTGTCCAGCGCATCCTCAAGCTGAACCGATGTCAGGCTCAGGCCGTCTTCTGCTTGCGCACTGAAATCAGCGCCCGTGTCGATGGCGTCGCCAATGGCGCTCTCGGCGCTGTCGCCCAAGGACGCAGCCAAACCGCTTGCACCGGCGGCAACAGCTGCCGCGCCTCCCGCCAAACGGGTGGTATCGAGCGTGGTGATGTCCTGCGTCTCATCGAGGCTGGCCGGCTCCACGCCTTGGAACAGATTGGAGGCCGGTGCCAGTGCTGCACCCCAGCTGGAGATCTTAGGCCAGTGCGGCGCTTGCTCTCCACCGAAGCTGCCGTGATAAGCGATGGCCGCTGTCTCAAAGGAGACGCCGTCCTGCTTAACAAACAAGGCTTCAAGGCGCTTGGCCTGCAGCATTTCATCCTGTGGATTGGCTGCGATAGCCCCGTCGAGCAGCTCTTCGGCGCGGTCAGCTAAACCGTAGGACAAGTAGACATCCGCTTCTTGCAGGATGTCCACGTTCGCCGCATCGGGCGCGCCTTCGGTCAGCGTCGCATCAAGTGCGGTCAGATCCGTGGCATCGACAGTCTCGTCGTTGAGTTCGTCTGCGATGGCCGTGTGACCGTAGGCCGTCTCATCGTAGGATGCCTCAGTTTCATCGTACTCTTCGACTTCTTCTGGGACGTAATCGACAGTTGAATGTGAAGACGTATCATCCGGCGTGACGTAGTTTTCGTCGGCGAAAATCTCTTCTTCTTCACGCTTGCGGCCACGACCCAAGAGCGCCCAGAGACCCAGACCTACCACGGCAGCGCCGCCGGCGTATTTGGCATATTCTGCGTTCAGGTACGGCTTCCACCAAGCTTCTTTGCCGGCTTCTTCCGGTACAGGCTCGCTCAGCGTCGTCGCCTCTGCCGCCAACTTGGCAGCTTCGGCCTCAGCTACAGCCGCCGCCTCAGTTTCTGCAAGTTTCGCAGCTTCTGCTGCTGCTTCCTCAGCGACTCGGCTGGCCTCCGCCTCAGCAGCATCCGCCGCTGCGGCTGCGTCTTCAGCCGCTTTAGTGGCTTCCTCGGTGGCTTCCGCGACAGCTTTCTCAGCCGCTACTGCCGCGTCTTCGGCCGCCTTCGCCGCCACGGCATTGGCCTCTTCTACCGCCTTACTTGCCGCGTCTTGCGCGGCCTGTGCAGCGGCCGCAGCTTCTTCAGTTGCTTTTGTCGCCGCGGCATTGGCTTCTTCTACAGCCTTGTTTGCTGCCTCTTCCGCAGCCTTCGCAGTGGCAGCCGCTTCTTCAGCCGCCTTCGTCGCCGCTTCATTGGCCTCGTCTACTGCTTTGCTTGCTGCCTCTTCTGCTGCCTGTGCAGCGGCCGTCGCTTCTTCAGCTGCCTGTGCCGCCGCGGCGTTGGCCTGTTCAACTGCCTTGTTTGCCGCGTCTTCCGCTGCTTTCGCCGTGGCTGCAGCTTCTACGGATGCCTTAGCCGCCGCTTCTTGCGCCGCCTTGGCCGCCTCAGATGCCGCTGCAAGCTGGGCTTCTACAGCCTCTGTCGCTTCGCCACTGGCCAGCAGTTTTTCACGCAGCGCAGCTATCTCGCTTTCAGTCGCTGCCCGTCTCTCTGCAGCGGCCTCAGCCTGCTCGGCCGCCTGGACCTTCACCAGTTCAAGCTGACGCTGCATCTCCGCTTGGGATTCAGCCAGCTGGCGTGCCGCCTCTGCTTCAGCTTCACTCCTGCCCGCTGTCACAGCACTCTGCAATTTGCTCAGTTCCGCGTTGCGCAGCTCCAACAAAGCATTCATTTTGCCAACTGCCGCTTCGAGGTCACTGACCCTGGAGCTCATTTCCTCGGCGCGCTGACGCTCGGTCTCCGCTTCTTCCTGCGCCAGATTCAGCTGATTGCGCAGCTCTGCCAGTCGAGCGACAGACTCCGCTGTGACAGCGGTGTTCGCTTCAACGGTCTCGCCTTCGCCAACTTTCGCTTCGTCGGTATCGGCCAGCAGCGTGAGCTTGCCATCGTTCTCTGGCGTGGTATCTCTCTTGGCATCTTCGGCTGCAGTGGCGGGTTCAGCTGCTTCAGCCGTCTCAGTGACAATAGCGACGCCGGCGTTGCTCTCACCTTGTTGAGCTTCAACGGGCTTGGCACGTGCCTGGTCGCGGTATTTCTTCCACAGCGCGTTCTGCTCGTTGACACTTGTCAACGCACTGTTGCGGTCCATCTCGCCCACTTCGGCCGCGGTGGGCACACGCAGGATAGCGCCGCGGTTCAAGGCGTTGATGTTGCCGTCTTCAAAAGCTTTGGGGTTGGCGCGCAACAGCGCCACCATCATCTGTTCGACGGAGACACCGGAAACCCGGTTCGCGCTGGCGATACTCCAGAGTGTCTGGCCACGACGAACGGGATCCAGAGTCTTACCTGTCGCAGTGACAGCAGCAGGCGCAGGTGCAGCCACGGCCTTCGCAGGCGCGTCACCGGCCACTTCACGGTCAAGGGCCGCAAGCACGGACTCCATGTCCTCGACGACTGTTTCGGTGTAGCTGCGCGCCGGCTCTTCAACCGCTACTTCAGCCGTTGATCCAAAGATCTCACTATCACCTACCTCTTCCAGCACCGGGGCTTGCTCAGCCGCTGCGGTGACGGTCTGAACTTCAGCTTCTACCGGAACCGTGCCAACCGCTTCTACCGCCTCGACTGCTTCAGCGGCGTCGGAGGGCACGACGGCCGCCGCGTTGGCGACCACCATCAGATCGTCGACTTCACGCAGCTCATCGATCAATTCATCGGCGGCGACCACTTCCGCAGCGGCAGCACTGGTCTGCTCACTCAGTTCGAAGTTGACGGCTTCAAGCTCTGCCGCCATCTCTTCTTCTGTCAGGGTCGTGGTGGAATAATCAACTGCGACCTCTTCGCCACGCTCGATACGCGCAGGCAAGGAGGGATCGGAGAGTTGATCATCGCCCACTTCCGCCAGCTCACCCGCAACGGTGGTGCTCGGCGTATCAGTGATGTAGGTCGGCGGGTCGAGCAGCACTGTGTACTCGCGTACCAAGCTGCCGCGCTCCCAATCCACTTCTACCAGGAAGTTCAGGAAGGGCTCTGAGATCGGGTCGTTGGAACTGACCACGATGAACGAGCGCCCGTCGCGCTTGCTCATGCTAAACGACAGCTTGCTCAGCGAGCGCGGCCGTTCAATGCCGGCGCGCATAAACGCTTCTTGCGAAGCGAGCTGAACCGCGAGGTTCTCCGCTTCGCCCGGGATATCCGTCAGGACTTCTATCTCTGCACTGAAGGGCTGGTTAAGTGCCGAGCCGAGCTCAATACTGCCGAGGCCAAGACCGTAAACACTTCCGGAAAGTACCGCCATCGAGAAAGCCGTAGCCCCCGCGAGGTGACGAATTTTGCCTATATCAGTTTTTGATTTTATTGCCACGTGAATCCCAGCCGCAGAATTGGAGAATGCCTAGCGTGGAGCAACATCTTGTTGCTACCCCGCTGTTGCGCTTATTTATTGTACTTATTATTGACTGGCACAGGAACACCGCCAATCTCACTCAACTAACGAAAATATAGTCAATTTTTCGAGGAACGTAACGTTAGTTAAGATTGTATAGTCTGAACTAAGTGTAGAAGTTGCATAAGAATGCCTTGATGGCAGCTTGGTAATAACCAAATGCCGCCCCGTCCGCTGGGGCTGACACACGGTTTCTAATCTGCGGCGCCCCCGATCAAATCCCGTCGATCAGAGACGCCCTAGCATTTTGATCAAGCTTGTCTTTCCACCAAAATTCGCAACATGCGACGCAGCGGCTCGGCCGCGCCCCACAACAATTGATCACCCACGGTGAAGGCGTTGAGGTATTCGCCGCCCATGCTCAGCTTGCGCAGGCGCCCGATCGCAACACCCAGACCACCGGTCACTGCCGCTGGCGTGAGCTGCTGCTCAGTCGCTTCGCGCGTATTGGGCACCACTTTCACCCAGTCGCTGGAAGACGCAATAATCGACTCAATTTCCGCCACTGGCAAGTCCTGGGTCAATTTAATCGTCAGCGCCTGACTGTGGCAACGCATGGCGCCGATGCGCACGCAGGTACCGTCGACCGGAATGGGCTGTTCACTGCGGCCCAAAATCTTGTTGGTCTCAGCCTGGCCCTTCCACTCTTCGCGCGAACGCCCCTCTTCCACAGCAGAGTCGATCCAGGGGATAAGGCTGCCCGCCAACGGTACCGGCCACTGCTCAGTGGGGAAAGCCTCACTGCGCATCCCCTCTGCCAACTTGCTGTCGATGTCGAAGATGCTGCTGCGCGGATCGGCCAGTTCATCGGCCACCAAATCGCGTGCTGCGCCCATCTGCGCGATCAACTCGCGCATGGCTTGAGCACCGGAGCCACTGGCGGCCTGGTAGCTCATCACCGACACCCATTCGATCAACCCGGCGCGGTACAAACCACCCAGGGCCATCATCATCAAGCTGACGGTGCAGTTGCCACCGATGTAATCCTTGGTGCCCGCCGCGAGTGCGCTGTCGATGACTTCACGGTTGACCGGGTCCAAGACGATTTCAGCGGAGTCGCTCATGCGCAGCGTGGAGGCCGCGTCAATCCAATAGCCCTGCCACCCCGAGTCGCGCAGCGCGCCGTGCACACTGGCGGTGTAGTCGCCGCCCTGGCTAGTGATCACTACGTCCATCGCGGCGAGCGCCGCGACGTCATTGGCATCGCCCAGCAACACGCCATTTGCTTCGGCCGGCGCGGCCTGCCCAATTTGCGAGGTGCTGAAAAAAGTTGGTTTAATGTGAGCGAAGTCATCTTCAGCACGCATTCGGTCCATGAGCACCGAGCCGACCATACCGCGCCAGCCAACCAATCCTACTTTCAACATCCGACTATCTCCCACTGGGGTTTATAAATTTGGGTAAAAACTGTGATCAAACATTCAGAGCGCCGCGATGACCGCGTCGCCCATCTCCGCACAGCTACAAGCATCGCCACCCGAGGCGATATCTGGCGTGCGCAAACCGGAGGCCAAGACAGCCTTGACAGCAGCCTCTATGCGATCGGCCAGAGCGGCTTCTGCCAGGGAATAACGCAGTAACATCGCCAATGACAATATGGTCGCCAGTGGGTTCGCCTTGCCCTGCCCGGTGATATCCGGTGCCGAGCCGTGCACAGGCTCGTACAGGCCCTGCCCTTTTGAATTCAAGGAAGCGGACGGCAGCATGCCGATGGAGCCGGTCAACATGGCGGCACAATCGGAGAGCACGTCGCCGAAGAGATTGCCCGTGACCATCACGTCAAACTGGCGCGGGTCGCGCACCAACTGCATGGCCGCGTTGTCCACGTACATGTGCGACAACTCCACCTCGGGGTATTCGGCAGCGCCGACACGGATCACCACTTCACGCCACAGCTCGGAGACTTCCAGCACATTGGCTTTGTCCACGGAGCACAGGCGCTTGCCGCGCTTCATCGCGATCTCAAAAGCACTGCGCGCGATGCGCTCGATCTCGGATTCGCTGTAGACCATAGTGTTAAAGCCGACGCGCTGACCGTCGCGCACTTCGATGCCGCGCGGCCCACCGAAATAGATCCCGCCGGTCAATTCGCGCACGATCATCAGGTCGAGCCCGGCCACCAGGTGCGGTTTGAGCGAAGAGGCATCTGCCAGCTCGGGAGCCAACATAGCAGGCCGCAAGTTGGAGAACATGTCGAGCTCGGCGCGCAGGCGCAACAGGCCGCGCTCTGGCCGCATATCACGCTCGAGTGTTTCGTACTGTGGGCCGCCAACGGCGCCCATCAGCACCGCATCGGCGGCGCGGCAGGCATTGAGTGTCTCGGC
>JAWSVD010000112.1:0-9993 GCA_033852095.1 Granulosicoccaceae bacterium
ATGTACGGCATTTCGGTGAACAAGGTAGTGGCTCAGCTCAAGAGCTGGCTTTAGATCATATTTTTAGATTTGACTAGACAGAGGATTTAACCAGATGGCTTTGTTAGAAGGGAAGTTCGTGGTGATCACCGGTGGTGCAGGACCGCGCGGTTTGGGTAAGGCCACGGCGACGTTGTTTGCCGAGCATGGCGCAAGGGTTGCGATTCTCGATTTGGATGGCGAGGCTGCAAGCGCCGCTGCCGCCGACATTGGCCTTACACACATCGGCCTGCCTTGTGATGTCACCGACAAGGCAGCTTGCGACGCTGCAATTAAGACGCTGATAGCGGAGTGGGGCCGGGTGGATGTGTTGGTCAACAACGCCGGTATCACCCAGCCCCTGAAGACCATGGAAATCGGCGCTGAGCACTACGACGCTGTGTTGGATGTGAATTTGCGCGGCACCTTGAACATGACTCAGGCCGTGTTGCCGGGCATGCGCGCGCAGAAATCCGGCAGCATCGTCAATATGTCTTCGGTATCGGCACAGCGCGGCGGCGGGATATTTGGCGGCCCGCATTACTCCGCAGCCAAAGCTGGCATATTGGGTTTAGGCAAGGCCATTGCCCGCGAAGTTGCGCCAGATAATGTGCGTATCAACGCTATTTGCCCCGGCTTTATCGGCACCGATATCACGGCCGGAAAACTCACCCCAGAAATGCAGGCATCAATCATAGACGGCATCCCGATGGGGCGCGTGGGCGTGGCCTCGGATGTCGCGGGCTGTGCTTTGTTCTTGGCTTCAGATCTCTCTGCCTATTGCACGGGCACAGAGGTAGATGTGAACGGTGGGTCACTAATCCACTGATGTTATGCCACCGGCGGTTAGCAGTACGCACCGCCACTTTCTTGTACGAATGGAGGAAATCCAATGAAAACAAAAACTACAATACTGGCAATGGCGGTTGCATTTTTTGCAGGCTCTGTACAGGCGGAGGAGATCATCTTCGCGCACGGTGCCAAACCTGGTAACCCACGGTATGTCGCATCGGAGGCTTGGGCTTCGAGCTTTAAGGCGTGTTCCGGTGGTATCGACGTGAACGTCGCGGCGTCCGCCACCATGGGGGACGACGTTGAAATGCTGGTCTCTGCGTCTGCGGGCATCATCAATGTCACGGCCAACAGCCAGGGCGCCATGTCGCAGGTTGTGCCTGAGATTGGTCTGTTGGGCCTGCCATTTTTGTTCGCGGATCTGCCCACTGCCTGGGAAGTGCTAGACGGCGATGTCGGCAAGATGTTGGATGAGCGCGCACAGAACAACGGCTTGAAGATCCTCGGCTTCTGGGACAACGGCATCCGTCACATCACCCACGTGGAGAAAAATGTACCTACCCCTGCAGATGTCAAAGGCATGAAGATCCGCACACCGCCCGATCAAATGACGCTGGATATCTTTGAAGCGCTGGATGCTTCGCCTGCGCCGCTGGCTTTCTCTGAGCTGCCCACGGCACTGCAGTCCGGTGTTTTCGACGGTCAGGAAAACCCTTTGACCAATATCTATTCATCGAAAATCCACGACATCACGCCTTTCGTCACGCTCACCGGTCACAAATACGAGTCCACGCCGGTGGTTGTGGGCATGGGGTGGTGGTCTGGTCTGGACAGCAAGACCCAGGGCTGCTTGATCACGGCGACGGCGGATGCGGGCAAGGGGCAGCGCCAGCAGTCATTGGACAGCGACAAGGCACTGCGGCCCAAGATGGAAGCGGACGGCGCCACCTTTGCCGAGAGCGATCATCAGGCATTTGTCGCGGCGACAGCGTCTGTGTATGACAAGTACGCGAAGGACTACCCCGAGTTGGTTGAGGCCTTAAAACAAGCTGCAGGTCACTAGTGACAGCCGTTTCGACGGCGGTGGAGCAGGGGCGGCAACGCCCCTTTCTCTCTATGTTGGGCAAATGCACGCGTTTTATTGAATGCAGCGGTGCGGTGATCTCGGTGTTGTGTCTTGCCCTTTTGTTCTCGGCCCTGCTGGCCAACGTCACGCTGCGGTACACGATGGGGTCCGGCATCACCTGGGCCTATGAAATTCACGCGCTGTTGCTGCCCTGGTTGGTGGCCGGAGGCATGGTCATCGCGGCGGCGAGGGGCAGAAACATCGCCATCGCCATCTTGCCCACGATGCTCAGCCCCGCGGCTGCGCGGGTCTTGGCTTTGATCGTCTTCTCGCTTGTCTTGTCTATATCCATCAGTGTGCTGTGGACCAGCAAACCTATATTGATCGCCGCAAAATACCAGAGCTTGTCCACCTTGGGCATCAAGCAAATCTGGGGTTACGCAAGTTTGATTTACGCCTTCGGTGCCATGGCTGTTATATCGGTGCTGGATATTCTCAGGGTGTCGATTGAAGATCCGGCGCTCAGTGATGCATTTGCCGATTCGAGTCTGAGTTGATGCCTTTTTGGGAGTCTGAATGAATGAGTGCATTGATGGTGTGGGTGTTTTTTGCGCTACTGGCCATTGCGGTGCCGGTGGCCTTCGCAATGCTGGGAGGGGTCGCCTTTGCCCTGTGGATGGAGGGCAAGCCCATGGCGGTCATGGCGCAGCGGCTCTACGCCACCACCCAGAGTTTCCCGATGTTGGCGATCCCGTTTTTTATTCTGGCGGGCAACCTGATGATGTCTGGCCGCTTTGGGGTCTATCTGGTCAACATCGCCAGGTTATTGGTCGGTAATTTCAAAGGGGGGCTGGGGCAGGTTTCGATCATCGGCTCGATCATGTTCGGTGGGGTATCTGGCTCCGCGGTTGCCGACGCGACTGCGTTGGGCAATGCGCTGATACCGGTGCAAAAGAAGGAAGGTTATCCCGGCGGATTCGCCGCCGCGATTAACTCTGCCTCCTCGACGATCTCGGTGTTGATCCCGCCCTCCATTCCGCTGATCTTGTACGGTCTGGTGTCCAACGTCTCGATCATTGATTTGTTTGTCGCCGGGATATTGCCGGGTGTTATGTTGGCGCTTGGCATGTTCGCGAGCGTTTGTTTTGTGGCCAAGCGCCTCAATTTGCCTCGCTCGCCGTTAGCCGGTGGCTTCAGCGCTTTTAAGGGCCAAATCCTGACAGCCTTGCCCGCTTTGTTGATGCCGTTGTTTGTGATCGGCACCTTGCGCTTTGGGGTGGCGACGCCCACCGAGGTCAGTGTGATGGCGGTGGCCTATGCGCTGATCGTGAGCGGGCTTGTGTACCGGGATCTGAACTGGTCGGCCCTGTGGCAGGCCTGCGTGGACACGGCCATGATGACTGGCGCGGTGATGTTTATCATCATGGCGTCTTCTGCGATTCAGTGGATACTGACCGCCGAGCAAGTGCCGCAGCACATCGCGGTGTGGGTGGGGCAGACCTTCTCCGATCCCTGGACGGTTATACTCGCCATGAACGTGGTGATGTTGGTGGTGGGGGCATTTTTGGATCTGCCTGCGGCGGTGCTGTTGCTCGGCCCGCTGTTTGTCACCATAGGTCAGGCGATTGGGCTGGATCCGGTGCAATTGGGTTTGATGATGGTGGTCAATTTGTCGATCGGCTTGTACACGCCGCCGGTGGGGACAACCTTGTTTATCTCGGCCGCTATCGCGCAGGTGGGGGTGGGGGAGACGATCAAATCCCTGTTGCCGTTCTATCTGGTCTCGCTGCTGGTACTGGGGCTTATCTCCTACGTGCCGGCACTGACCATCTACTGACGTCAGGGTTCTTCTTTACAGTTTCCCCTCTATCAGCTCCGGCCCACTCTCGGGCCGGAAGCTGCAGCCCAGGTCCTTCAGCAGTTTTCTCGCTTGCGCCTCGTGTTCATTGGCGCTGCTGCACAGCCATTCGGAGAAGATATTCACTACCCGACGATTGAAGTGTTGCGGCGGGCAGACCAGCCAATAGGCGGGGAAATCAATCACCGGGAACTGCGTTGAGAAGGGCACCAGCTCGCCGCGTTGCAGCGCGGGCAGGCAGAGGTTGACGCTGTCCAGGGCGAGCCCGCCGCCCTGTTTTGCCAGGGCCAATGACATCGACGAGCGATCAAAGCGAAAGGGGTAGCTGAGCTCGGGCAGGTCGACGCCGTTAGAGGCGAGCCACAGATCCCAGCGGAAGAGGGTTTTCACGCTGTCGATCAAGTTGGCAGCGGCGAGCTGTTCGAGCGGGTCGTCGGAAATTGCCTGCAACTTCTCCAGATATGCCGGGCTGCACACGGGCAAGACCAAATCGTGCATTACCTTGTTCACCGACAGACCAGACCAGCCGCCGAGGCCGTAGCGCAAGTCCAGATCCACAGCCTCGGTGTCGAAGGCGGTGAACTCCGGCGTGGCGTCGATGCGGATGTTCCACTCTGGGTTGGCGTGGGAGAAATCCGCAATGCGTGGCCCCAACCAGATAACCCCAAAGCTGGGGCTGGTGCGCAGGGTGAGGCTGCGCACATCGTATTGCCGCGCGATCGCGCTGCGCGCGTTACGGATAGCGCGAAAGGCCTGCGTGGTGGTCTGGAACAGCCGGTCCCCGTCCAAGGTCAACAGCAAGCGTTTTTTCTCGCGCCTAAAGAGCTTCACCTTGAACTGATTTTCCAGCACGCGAATCTGCTGACTCACGGCCGAGGGCGTGACACCCAGCTCCGCGGCCGCACGGGTGACGGTGCCCAGACGGGCGACCGATTCAAAATATTCAGTGGCCTTTAAATTAATATCGCGCATAACAGGGGCAGCGTGTTTTTAGTCAATAGAGGGAGCAGAGAGCTCTCTGCACGACGTGCTATTTGACAGTGTGATCAGTCTGGGGAGGCGATGCAAGCTCCCACAGCTGTCGCCATTTGAATTTTACTCTCTGGTTTATTGCCGGGTGGTCGACGATGCGCTGGGGCCTGCTTGTAGCGTCTGAATATTTGCGCCTTAGCGCCCAGTATCAGCTGCTCGTTCTCACAACAAGGTTGTTGGCAACAGATCTGTTGCCAAGTGTTTGGCGTGAGCGTTGCCGAATTTCCACCTAGATATCGCCGGATCAACTGTTGGCTGAACGCGAACTCAGGGCCAGAAAACCGGCGGCCGCCATCAGCACCGAGCCTCCCGCCCGGTTGATGCAGGCCGGGTGCTTGCCCATGAAGCCCACTAGTTTTGTGGCGCACACCGCGTAGATCATCACCCAGCTGAAATCCAGAATAGCCATGGTCGAACACATGATCAGCATCTGCGGAAAGAGTGGCTGGGCGGGGTCTATGAACTGGGGGAAGAAGGCGGTGAAGAAGACAATGGCTTTTGGGTTACCCGCAGCGACCAAAAAGCCGCTGAGAAAGCGCTTGCGCGCAGGCATCACCTCGGCGGTGTTCTGCCGCTGAAATTCCCGGGGTTTGCTCAGAACCATCTGCAGCCCCATGTAGAGCAGAGTGGCGACCCCAAACCACTTGATCGCGGAAAATGCCAGCGCCGAGTTGGCGATAACCACACCCAAACCGACGCCCACCGAAACCATCTGCAGGAAGTTGGCTGTTATATCACCCAGCGCGGTGATGGCCACTTTCTTCGGCCCAAACTGCATGGAGTGAACGACGCCGAGCAAAATGCTCGGCCCCGGTGTCATGGTGAGTAGTAGCGAGGCCAGGGCAAAGGCCAGCCATGTGTCGAATTGCATGTTGCATCCTGAATTTGAAGGGGGACCAGCCGGTGCAGCTGAATCCGATCATAGCTGTGATTTATACAATATTGAAGCGGCCCGCACAAAGCCAGTGTTGTGTGTGCTTCGTCTGCATCCGCTGAGCGCGGCCAAGCTGGCTGCGAGCACTCCGGGGTGAGCCAGGTTATTGAGCTGTGTTTCCAAAGATGCGTGTCTCCTAGAGCGGATTGGGGAGCCATCGAAGTGTTGGACGTCGGTGTGGAGCCGCCAAATCTGTCATTACAATTTTCTCATCGCCACCGGCTGTGGATCAGAATTTGCGGGTACGGTTTTGGCTGTCCCATCCATTCACAGAGCAGAGATACACCTTTGGCAAAGTTCCTCAATACAAGCGCGACAAATTATTTTTTGGAAGAATTGATAAAGGGCGCCTCAGAGCGGCTGGTGTTAATCAGCCCGTATTTGAAGCTCAACGATCGCATCAAGGAGTTACTGGAAGATAAAAACCGCCTGAAAATGGATGTGCGTATTGTCTACGGTAAAAACGAGCTTCAACCGGAAGAGATCAATTGGCTCCGTGAGCTGAACTTTATTCGCACGAGTTTCTGTAAGAACCTGCATGCCAAGTGTTATCTGAATGAAAAGACCTGCATCATCGGCAGCCTCAATTTGTACGAGTTTAGCCAAGTCAACAACAACGAGATGGGCGTGGCGCTGGATCGCACAATTGACAGTGACGTCTACAACGAGGCCTATGAAGAAGCGCAGCGCATTATTCGGGTCAGCGACGAAGTTCGCATGTCATTGGACAAGGTGGAAAAGAACGGCGCGGTAACCGCAGCGGGCGAGAATGTAGCGAACAACAACGAAGGCAAAAAAATATCCAGTTCGAAGCTAGGCAAAAAGAATGGCCTGAGCACGCAGCAGTTGCTGGCCAAATTGACCGAACGCGGGCTTCTCGTGCATGAAGCCGATCAATACTCCCTTACGGCAGTTGGCACGCAGGCTGGCGGAGAGCTTGTCCGTCATAAGCGCTTTGGAGACTATTTTGTTTGGCCTGCGGAACTCGTTGTTTGAATGAAAAAGAGGTCGGAGCTGCAGTATGAAGGAAGGGCTAAGCCAAACGCCCTGATCGGCGAACAAGTCCAGTGACTTAGTGTTCATCTGGGGAATTGCTGAAAGTCATCAACCTCCAAGATTGTCGCGATTGCTCTGGTGATTGATTTCCATGTTTTCTAGAAGAGTTGATTAGAGCGCGTTTTAGAGTTGATTAAATAGACCCGACCCCTTTTCGTCTTTCTGCTTATCAATACTCAGATTTGGCTTTCGATGATGCAAGAAGTAGAGACGAGAAGATTGATCTTCTCAGAGAATTGCACCAGTCACAGTAAGCGAAGGCTGTTCTTGCAGGACTTACGTTTAGCCAGATGAACAGTTTAACCAGAGCGATATTGTGGCCGCTGAAACCTCAACATCCAACTAACCGGAATTTCCGGATAGCTCACCACCAAAGTGTGGCCAGTTCATCATAGACACCCATACATTGTTACTGAAAAGCCTTCTGGTGCGGAACCTGCTCGCCCGTAGGATTGGTCAGCTGTAAAGGGGCAGTAACAAGGCGAGCTAAAACCCAAAAAACTAAGCTAGACGAGAATTGTCCGGGGTCAAAAAATCGTTGAATTACCGAAGCGTTTGGGTAGTTCCAAAAGATGCGTGTCTATGTTTGTTCGTTCCGGTGGGCCGTCGTCTGCTTGTCCGAATGATTTCAGAGCGAAGGTAAAACGCCTAGTCGGCGTGTTGCTCTTAGGCGGCTTGGCCCTATTTTACACGTCTGCCTTGGGTGATTTTTTTCAAAATACCGTCATGGAATTCGAGGTGTTTCACCAGCTTGCCGCTGCGGGGGACGTAGCTCCACTTTTCAACAAATATATACAGGGCGTTGTGGCGGATGCGGCCACTGATGCGGCGAGCGCTTGGGCGGCCGCAGTTGCGGTAGACAATGGCGGTGCTATCACCGGTTTGGGCCAGCTGACCGTTTTTGCAGCGCATGGTCGCCGCATTGGCTGGGCTGAGCAGGGTGAGGCTGATAAATATCGTGGCGATCAGTGTTCGGGGCTGCATGTTTGAGCTCGGGGCCTGGTGGTTATTGTTGCGTCTTGCGTCATCTATACGAAGTTTTCAGCGCTTTTGTTTGTCAGCGACCGTTTGGGGGGGAGGTTGATTGTTTTGTTGGCGCAGGTCGGTGGATTTGATTTTGGTTGGGGGTCTAAGCACTAAACGCGACGCAGTGTGACCCGAACCGCGAGCTGCGCTCCCCAGACTGCGCACTCCGAACCAACCGCCAGTGCCATTAGCAGGGCTCTGATCATTGAGGCTCTGATCATTGGCTTCCACGAATTGGTAACTGGGATAATATCCAGTAGTGTGTGGAATAAGGTCATTTTAGAAAGGTAGGGTGTACGATGCCAAGACCACGGAGCGAGCTTGTATCACTAGAAGACACACCGAACTATCACTGTGTTTCCCGATGTGTACGAAAAGCNNTCGATAAAGACACGGGCATTGACTACGAGCACCGGCGCGAGAAGATAGAGCAAAAGCTGTTGTTCTTGGCTGGCATCTTCGCCATTGATGTTTGCGCCTACGCCATCATGAGTAATCACCACCATGAAGTGCTTCACGTCGACGTAGAGCGTGCCAAAAGCTGGTCGTCGCAAGAAGTCATCGAGCGCTGGCACCGGCTCTGCAGTGGCAAACTGCTCAGCAAGCGCTTCCTCAAGGGCGAGGAGCTCAGTAGCGCTGAAATTATTCTCGTCGAGGAGCTGGTCGAGCAGTGGCGCGAGCGCCTGACAAGCATATTTTGGTTCATGCGCGCGCTGAACGAGCCGATCGCCAGAGAGGCAAACAAAGAAGATAAATGCACCGGAAAATTTTTCGAAGCGCGCTTCAAAAGCCAGGCGCTGCTGGGAGAGCAGGCTCTGTTGTCTTGCATGACGTATGTTGACCTCAACCCTATCAGGGCAGGGATGGCAGAAACGCCGGAAACCAGCGATTATACCAGCATCAAAAAACGCATCGAAGCATCGGAAAAAGGGAGAATACCCCAGCAGCTAGCACGCTTTCAGGGCAATGAAATCAAACAAGACAAACCACACCCAATCCCCTTTGCCATGAAAGATTACATTGAACTGGTGGAATGGGCGGGTAGGGCCGTGCATCCCAAACAGAAAGGCCATATCGCGGGCGATCTCCCGCCGATATTCAAGCGGCTAAACATCAGCCCAGAGGAATGGGCGGATCTGGCGCTGAACTTTGAAAAACACTTCAATAATTGGGTGGGCGACGAGGCAAGTCTCGAGCAAGTCTGCGAGCGAAAGAAGATTCGCCATGTGCACGGCAGTGTGCGCTGCCGGCAGGTGTTCAGCGCGTAACACCATCAATTCAACTGTTCATCTACTGCAAAGCCTTCTGGTGCGGAACCTGCTCGTCCACAGGTTTGGTCAGCTGTAACAGTGCAAAGACACGACGAGCTTAAACACCTATAACTAAACGAGATGAGAACAGTCAGGGATCGAAAAATGGCTGAATTATCGTAGCGTGTGGTTTGTTACAGAAGATGCGTGTCTATGGTTTTTGGTTCATGAAATTAGTTCGAGTCATTGCGGCGAAAAGACAAATTCCAGCACACGATCAAACAATCGCGGATCCGGCACAGGCGGCAAGGGGGAGGACTTCAGCACTGCGCGTTCAACCGAGCGCTCCAGCTCAGCACCGCCCCCGCTACAACTCACCACTTGCACGTCGATGATTTCACCGCCCGGAATCTGCCGCGCACGCACCACACAACTGACGTTGTCGGTATTGTTTGGGCGGATCCACTTGCGCTCAACGCGTTGGTGAATGCTGCCGATGTAGCGTACTTTTTCTTGCTGAAGAGCCTGTAGCTGGGAATTACGTTTAGCTCTCGCCTCTGCTGCCTTTCTCCGCGCCTTGTCTGCGGCAGCTTTTGCGGTGGCAAGCTGACTAGACTCTTCAGCGGTTTCCACCGCTTTCACTTTCGCAATTTCTTGCTCTTTGCTGTATTCACTGTAATTCAATCCAAGCTGCTCAGTAATAGAATCAAAGTGCTCATACTTGCACCTGCTCAATACTTTTAGTATGCGCGGTTTAGAGCCCCTGAGACTGCCTTTGCGAGTGAGGGTTTCACCATATTTGTAGTACCGTACAATATAGCCGGATCCACTAATAAGCTGGGACAACAGGTCTTTTTGTAACTCAGGATCAAGTTTGTCTAAATAGGAGAACCCGGCTTTGTGACTGTTACTGAATAGCCTCCCTTTGAGATCAACAGGTATATTTTTATCTACTCGAAAT
>JAWSVD010000113.1:0-569 GCA_033852095.1 Granulosicoccaceae bacterium
GCGGTTGTACAAGCGCGCTAAAGAATGCAACCCCCACCGCTGGAGTGGTCAAACACGAAACTGGGAGAAGCCGGAGGTTGTCTGGTTGAACCCTGAGACTAAAACGGATAAACCGGACGAGAAACTTAAAGAAGTCGCCTAGGTAAAACGGTCAACTATCTTGACAACGCTCGGGTGTGCGATGCCAAGACCACGGAGCGAGCTTGTATCTTTAGAGGATACACCGAACTATCACTGTGTTTCCCGATGCGTACGCAAAGCCTTTTTGTGCGGTGTCGATAAAGACACGGGCATTGATTACGAACACCGGCGTGAACAGATTGAGAAGCGGCTGTTGCACTTAGCTGACACCTTCGCGATCGAAATCTGTGCGTACGCGATCATGCACAATCACCACCATCAAGTCCTGCATGTCGACGCCGAGCGAGCCAAGAGCTGGACCTCTCAAGAGGTCATAGAGCGTTGGCATAAGCTCTACAGCGGGAAAGTACTCAGCCAGCGCTTTCTCAGAGGGGAGAAGCTGAGCAAGGGCGATCTGCACCAGGTTGAAAAGCTGGTAGAGACATGGC
>JAWSVD010000114.1:0-22128 GCA_033852095.1 Granulosicoccaceae bacterium
ATCAGCTTTTTGTCGGTGGTGGCCTGCGCTATTTCCGCGGCGTTGACCGCGCTTAATGCCCGCGCGGTGCGGCGCAGTAAGTCCGCTTGTGGGTAGGGGGACGACTCAGAGCCGAGGCGGCCTCGGGCATCGCAACTGCAAGCGGCAAGAAAGCGCTCCAGCCGTTCTGGGCGTCTGAGGAAGTCGGTGGCCATCAAGGTGTCCACTAGAGTAGATTCTTTGAGCTCTGCGGCGCGGTGGCAGTGGGTGTGGTAACGCGTGGTGAGCACAGCCAGTTGTTTGAAATCGACCGGCGCGCGCAGCCGCTCGCTCAAAGCGATCACCAAGTCGACGCCGCGCTCTTCGTGGCCATGGTGGCTGGGCAATATGTCGGCGGGGGTTGTGGCTTTGCCGAGGTCGTGGCAAAGCACCGCGTAGCGAGTTTGAGTGTCGGTGTGTGCCGCTGCCGCTGCTTCCAAACACAGCAATAGGTGGGCGCCGCAGTCGATCTCTGGGTGGTGTTTTGCTGGCTGAGGAACGCCCCAGAGGGCGTCAACTTCGGGCAGTATCACCGCCAGTGCGCCGCAAGCGCGCAGGGTGCTGAAAAACACCTGCGGCGCGGGTTCCGCCAATGCACGTGCGAGCTCTTGCCACACGCGCTCGGCCACCAGCGCATGCGCCTCTCCACTGTCCACCATGTGCTGCATCAGCTCCATGGTCTCCGGGGCGATGCTGAAGCCCAGCGGGGCGAATCGGGCCGCAAATCTCGCCGTGCGTAGAATCCGCACCGGATCTTCCACAAAGGCCGCCGATACGTGGCGCAGCAGCCGGCTCTCCAAGTCTTGCAGGCCACCCCAGGGGTCTGTGATCACCCCGTTCTCATCCTGTGCGATGGCATTTATGGTCAGGTCGCGGCGGCCCAGATCCTCTTCGAGGGTTACCTGCTTTCCAGCGTCTACACTGAAACCATGGTAACCCGCACCGGTCTTGCGTTCGGTACGCGCAAGGGCGTACTCCTCACCATTCTCTGGGTGTAAGAATACGGGAAAATCTTTGCCTACTTGGCTGTAGCCAAGCGATTGCAGTGTTTCGGCGGTTGTTCCAACGACGACCCAGTCACGATCGTGCACGGGTCGTCCCAAAAGTGCGTCGCGCACTGCGCCGCCAACAAGATAGGTTTTCATGGTATGCATGATGTACGTACTCGGCTGTTTTTGTCCAGCTTGTGGCTGTTGCTCTTGGTGGCGCTGCTATCCGGCGCGTTGCTGGGTTGCTCCACGGCGGGCTACTACGGGCAAGCGGCGGTGGGGCACTGGCGAATTATGCGGGCGCGCCTGCCAGTCCAGACGGTGATTGATGACCCCGTGACTGCGGAGCAGACGCGTGTTGCTCTGCTGCGAGCGGCTGCTGCTCGCGCCTTTGCCAGTGAGCAGTTGGCGCTTCCTGAAAACGCCAGTTACACCACTTATGTGGACATACGGCGAGAGGCGGTGACGTGGAATGTGGTGGCGACAAAACCTTTCTCCGTGGAGCCGGAGCGCTGGTGTTTTCCGATTGCCGGTTGCTTGAGCTATCGCGGCTATTTTCACCGCGAAGATGCGGAGCGTTATGCTGTTGATCTGCGTGAGCAAGGGCTGGATGTCGCGCTGACACAGTCCGATGCCTATTCGAGCCTAGGCTGGTTTGACGATCCGCTGCTCAGTACGATGCTGCGCCGTGGAGAGCCCTTATTGGCAGGCGTGATTTTTCATGAATTGGCGCATCAGCAGCTCTATGTGAAAGGTGACAGTGCCTTCAATGAGAGTTTCGCGTCTTTTGTCGAGCAGCAGGGGCTTCGTGACTGGTTGCGGCATCAGGATCGAGCCGACTTACAGCGGCGGTATACGGCGTATCAAAATCGCCGTCAGGGTTTTGTCGCTCAGCTAAAACAATTGCGATCGCAGCTTGAAGCGCTGTATCGGACGGCGCTCGGCGTGGATGAGATGGCGCGTGCAAAAGAACAGGCCTTCGATGAATTTCGCCGGGACTACGCCTTGTTAAAAGAGGAGTGGGGAGGTTACGCCGGATACGACAAGTGGTTTGAAAAACCGCTAAATAATGCGCGCGTTGCCAGCGTCAGTACCTACAATAAATGGGTTGGTGCTTTTGCCACGATATTTGTTGATAGCGGTGAAAACTATGCACGCTTCTACCAGCTGTCTGCAGCGATTGCCGCCATGCCAGGCGCCGATCGCCGGAGCCTGCTGGAGGAAAAAAGCTCGAGAAACGTGTTGTGGCTGAGCGAACCCGGGTTCTGATTGTGTCGGATACGCACGGTGATATCGACAGCAACATCGCAGTCATGTCCATGGAGGTGGACATTGTGCTGCACTGCGGCGACATCGGCGACGCACATGTTCTCAGTGCGCTGCAGCCGCAGGGGCGAGTGCACGTGATCACTGGCAATAATGACACGCCTGCCCGCGCCCCGGCTCAAGATCTGTCGTTGCTGGCGGAGCTGTCTGAAACCTGTGTGCTCGATCTGCCCGGTGGCCAGCTAGTGGCGATACACGGGCACCGACAGGTCCCCGCCAGATTGAGGCACCAGTCCCTGCGGCGGCTGTTCCCCAATATGAAGTGCATTGCCTATGGGCACAGTCATCGCATGGTCATTGATGTTGATGAGGACCCTTGGGTGGTTAACCCAGGTGCTGCGGGGCGAGATCGCACTCATGGGGGACCTTCGTGCCTGTTGTTGGATGCAACAGATGAAAAATGGTACTTCAGTAGGCACCGTTTCCCCTTGCGGGCGGTGCGGCGAAATCGTTGATTTTTGGCAAGGTTAGTGATGCTGTCACGCATTTTGCTTGAGTAGGGCAGTAGTCCTATTCGTTCTGCCTCTTGAGAAAGCTAATTCACTCGGTGGCTGGATTAACGCTAGGTGCGCCGGATCGACTCTATTCTTGAAATTTTAGAATAAGCGAGCTGAAAGCTCACTTTCGAATACGTTGCGTAGTCTTTATTTGGTTAATTAAGTTGTCGTGCTGGCGGGTCAAAGGGATGTTGAGTTGTACGAGCAAAAACAAAAGGCTGGCGTGTGCTGGCAAAAGGTGCGTCGGTGATTGCTAATCTTTCTCATACACTCAATTACGCGCTTACCAATATTCAAGAGACGAAGCGTGGGCGCAAGCAGCTGATCAGTTTGCTGGCCGACTCGCTTTGTGTGGTGTTGGCCTTTTGGCTCGCGCTCAGTATCCGTTACTCAGAATACTACTCTGAGCTGTTAAAACACTGGCAGACACTGGCAGTGGTGCTCTTTTCCACCATCGCTGTGTTTAGCAGCCTCGGTATTTATCGCGCTGTTCTCCGCTTTTCTGGCTACAGACTACACCTGCAGTTATACAAGGGAGTATTTCTCTCTTCTTTGGTCGTGGTGCTTGCCGACTATATTTTGACCGGAGGCACGCTGCCCCGCTCGACGTTTGTGGTATTTGGCTTGCTGCTATTGCTCTTGGTCAGCACCACGCGCAGCATTTGGAAGGCTTTTTTTGACGGGCATCAAGTTAAAGTAGGGGTAAGGGCGGCGATTTTTGGTGCGGGACAGGCCGGCAGGCAGCTGGCAGAGGTGTTGAGGCGCTCTGATCGCTACCACCCCGTGTGTTTTATCGATACAAAATCTTCATTGCATGGCGTGGAAATCGATGGATTGAGGGTTACCAACCCAGCGAAGCTTGAGCTGGAGCGCAGCCCAGGTGCTTACGATTTTGAGCACGTTTTATTGGCCATACCATCGGCCTCGGAGCAGCAGCGCCAGCACATCGTGCAGGAACTGTCGAAAAAGGGCATTCGGGTAAAATCTGTGCCCGGCATCGATGAATTGCTTATGGGCAAGTCACTGTCTTCTCTGCGCGACGTGTCGCCCGATGATGTCCTGGGGCGGGAAGCTGTCGCGCCTCAAGAAGATTTAATGAAAGAGTGCGTCGCTGAAAAAGTTGTTTTGGTGACAGGGGCTGGCGGGTCTATTGGCTCGGAGTTGTCCCGGCAGCTCGCGAGACTTGGGCCTGCGAAATTGATCTTGTTGGATAACAGTGAGCCGAGCCTCTATGCGCTGGAGCAGGAATTTTGCGGAACGGTTAAGGGGCAGGCCGTTTCAAGTGGTGTTGTGCCTGTGCTGGGCTCTGTTCTGGACAAGGAGCTCATCCAGAAAGTCTTGTTTGAGCACCAGGTTCAGCTGGTCTACCACGCGGCAGCCTATAAACACGTGCCGATTGTCGAAGCGCACCCGGCGTCGGGCGCTGGGGTCAATGTGCTTGGAACCTTGAACGTTGCCGATTTGTCGATCAAATACGGTGTAGAGCGTTTTGTCATGGTCTCCACTGACAAGGCTGTGCGGCCCACCAATGTCATGGGGGCGACCAAGCGCATGGCGGAGCTGCTGATACAGCACCGTTCGGGCAATAAGAAAGGCACAAAGCTGTGCATGGTGCGATTTGGTAATGTGCTTGGATCATCGGGATCCGTGGTGCCCAAATTCCTGTTGCAAATCGACTCAGGCGGACCCATCACTGTGACGCACCCGGAAGTGACGCGCTATTTTATGACGATTCCCGAGGCATCTCAGCTGGTGATTCAGGCGGGTGCAATGGCGCAGGGAGGGGAGGTTTATGTGTTGGACATGGGCGAGCCCAAGAAAATCACGGACCTCGCGCGCCAGCTGATTTTGTTGCGTGGATTGACCGTGAAAGATGATGATAATCTCGGTGGTGATATTGGCCTAGAGTTTACCGGCTTGCGGCCTGGAGAAAAATTGTACGAAGAGCTTCTCATCGACGGTGACAACATCGAAACCACTGCCCACCCACAGATCTCCCGCGCAAACGAAAACACCTTGTCGGATGACTCCGTGAAGCTCTCCATTGAGCAGTTTCGCCGGGCTTGTCAGGAACAGAATGACAACGCAGTGGTAAACTTGCTGCAAACCTACGTGCAAGAATACGCACCGGCAGAACACTCCAGCCACGGCAGTTAGTTGCGCCACGTCTCTTTTTCTCCGATACAGACGGAATCAGAGATGGTGCTTTCTGTCCATTCCCCGGCGCGTTCTGTACTGTCAGCGGATGGGTTGTTCACAGGATTCACTCGCCGTTAAGGGCGCCTTTGTCATGTTGGAAGCCTTGTTGGGGCACAGCCTGGATATACTTGCGCACCACAAAGGCCTAGTTTCAATACTGTCAGCGAGCTAATGCGAGGAGCGCTTGTTGATATCTCGGGCGCGCTTGATATCATGCTTCGCAAGCTTGTCATAAAGTGTTTTTCTGGGAATGCCGAGTGCTAAATACGTGCTTTTTACATCACCGGCGTTTTTAGCGAGCTCGTGCTCAATCAGTTTTTTTTCAAATTGAGCCATACGCTCCGGCAAGCTCAGTATGCTCTCACTTGTGTCCGCTAAAGAAGGCGCGCCTTCTCTCTGGGGTTCTTGCTGATGGCTGAACCATTTGTCGCTGATGTGCTTGAGCTCTCGGGTATTTCCAGGCCAGTCATGGGTCATCAGTTCAGCAAGATAATGGCTGCCGAAATTTGGTGGTGCCCTGTCCAGTTTCTTGCTCTCAGTGTTCAGAAAATGCCTGAGCAGTATGGGGATGTCCTCTGCACGTGAGCGCAGTGGCGGCACTATTAACACCTCTTGTGTCAGCTCATAATAAAGTGACAAGGGCATAGGTTGCTTGTCTTGGCCTGCGATGAGGTCGCTGCGACTAGTCGCAATGAGGCGCGGTTTTTGTATTGTCAGGGCTTTAAGTGATTGGTTCAGGGTGTCCAGGTTTACTGGGCTGGCCCGGTCGATGTGTTTTAAAACCAATGTGCCATTTTCGGCGCGGCTGAGATTTTTTGGCCAATCAATCTTTATGCTGCCAACATGGCAATCGACCTGAATTTTCCGCCCGGTTTGTGAGCTCAGGCGATGAGATATGTCGGCGGCGAGGGACTTGCCAGTACCTTGTTCACCGTGGAGCGTGATTGCCTGTTCGCTCTTTGCCGCAGTTCTGAGCTTGTCTCGGAAAAGTTGACTCGCCAAGGAATTGCCAAGCCACGCGCTGTCAATCTGCTTCTCCAATGCAATTGAAAGACGCCTGTTTTCAAGGATCAGCGTGCGATGGTTTTGCGCGCGGCGCGCGGTTTCAATTAGGCGCCCTCGATGATAGGGTTTTTCCAGAAAATCGTAGGCGCCGTCACGTATGGCGTTTACGGCGTCAGCGATGTCCGCGTGGCCGCTTAGCAGTATGAAAGGGACATCGCTGTCACGGAGGTGGCAGCGGTGCATCAGTTCTATGCCATCCATCTTGGGCATGCGCAGATCCGAAATGATCAAACCAGGCCAGCGACGATCCAGTTTGCTGAGGGCGTCACGGGCGTTGCTGCAGGGGGTCACAGTGAAGCCCGCAATTTCTAGGGTCTGAGCTGTGGATCGCAAGACGTGCTCTTCGTCGTCGACCAATAATATGTAGCCGCTATTGATCACGAGTGGCTGGCAGTGGAAGAGCGAGGCAAAAGCACGCCCCGCCTTCAGGGCGGTTCCGTGCGGACAGCGAGCCGTTGAGGCTGTTGGCGATGGACTGAGAAATAGACAGGCCCAGACCCAGGCCGCGGCTTTTGCCCTTGGTTGTAAAAAAGGGTTCGAAAACTTCGTTTAAATGTTCTTCTGGAATGCCGCCGCCGTTGTCGCAAACCGTGATATTCAGGCCATTGTCACGCGTCTCAGTGCAGATGCTGATGTGCTTGTCGTGGCTTTCAGCGACGGCGTCACAGGCATTGACGAGCAAATTCACCAGAATTTGTTCAAGGCGAGTTTGATTAACCTCCATGCAGTGGTCCGCTTCCACGCGCCGGCTGATGTTGACTGATATAGCGGCGAGCCTGGGGTGCACAATTGCAATGGCGTTATCAATGGCTTCATTTGTCAGCACGGTTTGTTTGTTGTCATCACTCTTGCGTGCGTGGTTTCTCAGCACCGTGGTGATTTCTCCCATCCGCTCTGTGAGGCTCTCTATGTTCTCCAAATTTTGTATGGCGTTGGAAGGCCGGTTTGCCTTTAAGTATTCGATGGCGTTTTGCGCGTAGGCTGCAATGGCGGTGATGGGCTGGCTCAGCTCGTGTGTGATAGCGGTGGACATTTCTCCTATGGTCGCCAGTCGGCTGCTGTGCAGCAATTTGTCCTGCGCCTTTTTCAGGGCGTCAAGTGCCGCTTCTTTTTCACGGGCTTCATCGCTGAGTTGTTTGTTGGCGACTTGTAGGGCGGATGTGCGTTCTTGTACGCGGAGTTCGAGCGATGCCTTGGCTTGGCGCAGCAAGATCCAAGTGCGTCTTCTCTGTGCATAGTACAGGCCCAGTACCGCGATCAGGCTCATCAGAACAGCCAAGCTAATGGTGTCGCGCCACGCGGTGAATCGAACACCGGATGTGTCGCTGAGAGTCTGCAGCCACCAGCCGGACAGGGGGATGGGGAGCTTCTGCGCCAGGTACTCTTTTTGTCCGGCCTCGTCTGTGATCTGCAGCAGCCTGTGTTCGTCACGGGACGGAGGTTTGGCAATGCCGGGGATGCGGTGTATGGCCTTCCCTCTGTATTGTTGGCTTTTTTGCAGCTCTTGATGGGCCAAAGGTGTGAGCGTTTGCAGGCTGTGGAAGTGCCAGTCTTTTTTATTGCCAGAAAAAACCACGCCGTGCTGATCGGTGAGCAAGACAATAGGGCTGCGATTTTCCCAGTTGGACTCCAGCTCTTCAAGGCTCACTTTTACAACGACAGCGCCTATCACTGCGCTGGTGGCGGGGTCGCGCACCGGTGAGGAAAAATAGTAACCTCTTTTCCCGCTGGTGGTTCCCAGGGCGAAATATCGGCCGCTTTCTCCGTTTATAGCGCGTTTGAAATAGGGCCTGAACGAGAAATTTCGACCGACAAAGGTATCTGTGTCGTCGTAATTTGAGCTCGACAGTGTCACCCCTGAAGCGGACATCACGTAGATGGTGAGGGAGCCGGCCTGCGCGTTATTTTTGGCCAAGGCTCTGGACAAGGATTTGGTTGAACGCGCTGTTGTGTGGCGCAGTGCGGCGATAAGACCGGGGTTGGATGCAAGAACGCCGGGTAAATAATCGTAGCGATTGACCGCGCTTTCAAGCGTCGCTGTGAACAGGCTTGCCGTCCTGCTCGACTGCAACGCAAGCTGATTCAGCGCGCGGTTGAATGACATTTGGTAGCTCAGCGCGAGCACTGCAGCACAAAGCCCTAACGCGATGAGGCTGCTCAGGGGTAGTTTAGGCTGTGGGCCGAACTTCAAACTGCGTTGATGGTCAGGATCAGTACGCGTCCGTCGGTGCACTGAATGTCGCTCTTGGGCGGGTTGTCTATGCGTGCCCACTGCTGACTGTTCAGCGTGAACTCGTGTTCATCCATGATGCAGTGCATGCGTTCACCCTCCAGGCCATAGGCTATCACCACGTCAGCGTCCACGGCGTGCATGTTCTCATCGCCCCCGAGAATGACGGCCTCGGTGGTGAATTGACGGCTGTCCACTACGATGTCCAGCAGGCGCACAGGGCCGTCGATCAGCTCGACTTCATTGCTGTGCTCTAAATTCATGGCGCCCTGTTCACCCGCTGCCAACAGTTCTGTTCTATCGGCGGGGCCGTGCATGATCAGCAGACCTTCGCCGCTCAAAAGAGCCAAGTGCCGGCTGAAGCCTTCCAGCTGCGGCATGCTGCCAGAACCCGAAATGTGGAGTTCTCCAAAGCGCCACGCGGGAAAGTCACTTTTTTCACTGCTGCCATATACCGCTGCTGTTGCAATGCCACCGGGCCAGTTCAATTGCTGTGTTGCGGTGGGCGGAACGAGCGTTACTAGAGTTTCCAATATGTGATCCGGCGGCCCTGAGCCATGTCGTGGGTGAGGAAGCTATTATGCCGCAATGAAGGCACAGACCAAAGCGGCTTTGCGGGCCAGAAGTGTCTATTATTTAAGGACTCAGGAAATTATCTCGGCCGTTGTTTATGTCAAAAGAAAAATCTCAGCTCTGTTCAGGGGTGTTATTCACGGATCATTATCAGTTCACGATGTCTCAGTTGTACTTTCGTGAGGGCCTGCATGAAAAAAAAGTGCGCTTTGATCACTTTTTTAGAAGTTACCCCAATTACGGCACGCATCAGGCGGGTTATTGCATAAATGCGGGCATGGGCACCTTGCAGGAGTGGATGGCGAACGTCAGCTTTGGTGAGCCTGAAATAGACGTGTTGCGGCAGCAGCGCAGCCCAGGCGGCGAGCGTCTGTTCGACGAGGGTTTTCTGGACTATTTGAAGCAGATGGGAGGATTTGACGCATTGTCAGTGCAGGCTGTTCCCGAGGGGCGAGTCGTACACCCGCACGCTCCTCAGACTGTGGTCGAAGGTCCCTTGGTGATGGCGCAGTTGCTGGAGACCGTGTTACTCGCCACCTTGAACTACCAGACCTTGATCGCGACACGGGCAGCGCGCATAAAACACAGCGGGCGCGGACAGCTGCTCATGGATTTCGGCATGCGCCGAGGCCATTCTTTCGGCGCGAATGCAGGCTCTCGGGCTGCATTGATCGGGGGCGCGGACTTCAGCTCCAACGTGGGGGTGAGCCACGCCATGGGCTTGCCGCCCCGGGGTACGCACGCCCACAGCATGGTGCAGGTCTACATGGCGCTGGGTATGGGCGAGATAGACGCCTTTCGCGCTTACGCCACGGCTTACCCGGACCAGTGCCTGTTACTGGTGGACACCGTCGACACCCTGGCGTCGGGCGTGCCCAATGCCATCAGGATATTTGAAGAGCTGCGGGCTAAAGGGCAGCGGCCGATCGGTATTCGACTGGACTCGGGAGACTTGGCGTACCTGAGTATCCAGGCGGCAAAATTGCTCGATCGAGCGGGATTTGAGGACGTCGTGATTTCGCTATCGAATAACTTGGACGAGATTTCTATCTGGCAGATAGTCACTCAGATACAACAAGAGGCGCGCCGTTACGGGCAGGACGCAGAGCGTTTGCTGCGGCGACTGAGCTTTGGCGTGGGCACGCGTTTGATGACCTCAGAAGGGGCGTCGGCGTTGGGCGGTGTCTATAAGCTGGTGGCGGTGGAAGATGTGGGTCAGTGGCGGCCGGCGATAAAACTCTCCGAATCCGCGGCGAAAACACCCAGCCCTGGGCAGAAAAAAGTGTTGCGGCTCTATGACAAACAAGGCAGCGCCACCGCGGATGTGGTGACAACTCAGGAAGATGAATTTGAATTGCAGCGATCAAACAATCTCTATCACCCCACGGAATCGGGACGATCGCGGGTGTTGCAGGCTGGCGAGGCGGTCGAGCAAGAGGAGCTGCTGGTCGACGTGGGTAAATATGACGACGAGCGCGATGCTGAGCAGGCGTTGATTGAGATGCGATCCCGCAGGGACAGGGACTTAGAGTGTTTGCACCCTGGGGTGCTGCGGCTGGTTAATCCGCATATCTACCATGTGTCATTGAGTGAGCCCTTGCACCAACTGAAGCAAAAGCTGATCGCCGATATGCGGGTGAAGCGGGACGCTTAGCGCAGTGTGTGAAAACAAGCGCGGATAGATTCAAAGGCGATCTCATCATCTCGCAGCTGTTCAGGCTTACACCACTCTATGGCTGTCAGTTCGTCTTTGTCGTGCCACGTTGGCCGCTCTTGCAGCGTTGCGCTGAAGACGATATCAACGACGGTGTAGTCGATGTTTTTATAGGGGTAGCGGTTGGGAAAGGAGCCCACGTATTGGAACTGGCTCAGCTCTAAATCGAGCTCTTCCATCAGTTCGCGTTTGAGTGCTTGCTCAGCGCTCTCGCCCGGATCTACAAAACCACCCGGTAGGTCGAGCAGGCCCTTGCTAGGCTCTCGACCGCGGCGCACCATGAGCAGTTCGCCCTGGTGCCATAACAATCCGGCGGCCGCAGCCACCGGATTGCCAAAATAGACCCAGCCACAGTCACTGCAGCAATGCTCTTTTTGGCCGTCAAAGCTTAGCTTTTCAGACCCGCACCCGCCGCAGTACTGCAGTTGACGAGGCACTAGGAAGCCGGGCCAGAACTAGAAACCCTACTGCGGAAGGCTATTTTTGGCCGTATTTCCGCGCCGACTTCGTTAAATAGCGGGCTATTCGCCTCAATCGGCACAAAAATTCGTGTCAAAACTATCCCTTCCTCGTGACGGGCCCAGTCCTTGCCCAGCGTCCTAGCCTCTGCTAGTTCTTTTGCGCTCATTCTCTTTGAGCGCCTTTTTACGCACGCGGATCGCATCGGGCGTGACTTCTACAAGCTCGTCATCGTCGATGAATTCCAGTGCCTGCTCCAGTGTGAAGCGTATGGGTGGCACCAAGATCAAGTTCTCGTCGGTACCCGCTGCACGGATGTTGTTGAGCTGTTTTGCCTTGAGTGGGTTGACCACCAAGTCATTGTCACGGGTGTGAATCCCGATGATCATGCCTTCGTAGACTTCCTCGGCGTGACCGATCATCATCTTGCCGCGGTCTTGCAGGTTGAAGATGGCGAAGGCGAGTGCTTTACCCTGGCTGTTTGAGACCAGAACACCGTTGTTGCGCTGGCCGATTTTTGCACCAACCATGGGTCCGTAGTGATCGAAGACGTTGTACAGCAAACCTGTGCCTGAAGTCAGTGTCAGGAACTCGGTACGGAAACCAATCAGTCCACGTGCAGGGATGATGAAGTCCAAGCGCACACGGCCGGCGCCGTCGGGCGTCATGTTCTTCAGGTCGGCGCGGCGCTGGCCGAGGCGTTCCATGACTGAACCCTGATGGATGTCTTCCACATCGACAGTCAGTTGCTCGTAGGGCTCGCACTTCTCGCCATCAATCTCTTGAATGATGACGGTTGGGCGGCCGACTGCCAGCTCGTAACCTTCGCGGCGCATGGTCTCGATCAATACAGACAGGTGCAGCTCGCCACGACCGGAGACGCGGTACTGCTCTGAGCTGTCGATCTGCTCAACGCGAAGCGCAACGTTGTGTTTGAGCTCTTGCTGCAAACGTTCCCATATTTGACGGCTGGTGACGTACTTGCCAGAGCGCCCGGAGAAAGGCGAGCTGTTCGGCCGGAAAACCATGCTGATGGTGGGCTCGTCAACCGTTAGCGGTTTCAGCGCCTCGACGTTTTCAGGGTGACAAAGCGTATCAGAGATGTTCAACGGGTCGAGCCCAGTGACGGCAATGATGTCGCCGGCGCTGGCCTGGTCGACAGGGATTCTCTCGAGGCCCATGAAGCCGTAGGCCTGTTGCACCTTGCCAGAGCGCACATTGCCCTCGGCATCAATGACTTTGACTTGGGTGTTGTTGCCCACGGTGCCGCGCTTGATGCGGCCGATGCCGATCACGCCGAGGTAGCTGTTGTAGTCGAGTGTGGAAATCTGCATCTGAAAGGGGCCGTCACTGTCGACGTCCGGGTGCGATACATTGTCCAGAATCGCTTGAAACAACGGGTCCATGTTGCCTTCGCGCACGTTGTCTTCAAGACCGGCGTAGCCGTTCAGGGCAGAGGTGTAGACGATCGGGAAGTCCAGCTGCTCGTCGGTGGCACCTAGGCGATCAAAGAGGTCAAAGGTTTGATCCATGACCCAGTCGGGGCGTGCGCCGTCTCTGTCTATCTTGTTGATCACGACAATGGGCTTGAAACCCATGTCGAAAGCTTTTTGGGTGACAAAACGTGTCTGCGGCATAGGGCCGTCAACGGCGTCCACCAGCAGCAGCACGGAGTCGACCATCGACAAGACGCGCTCAACCTCGCCACCGAAATCGGCGTGGCCGGGGGTGTCCACGATGTTGATGCGGTACTCGCCCCACTTGATGGCGGTGTTCTTGGACAGGATGGTGATTCCCCGCTCTTTTTCCAGCGCGTTGGAGTCCATCACACGGCTTTCCGCTTCTTTGCGGCCATCCAGGGTGCCGGACTGCTGCAAGAGCTGGTCGACGAGGGTCGTTTTACCATGATCGACGTGAGCGATGATGGCGATATTTCGGAGCTTTTCGATCACGGATTGTGGTCTCATTAGGCAAACCAACGATTCTAGCGTGTTGTGAGGTGGTTGTGGGTGAACTTCGTCACTTTTATTGGTCTGTTTTGATTTTCTTAGGGGTATACGTCCGAATTCGATGTTCAATCTGTGTTTTATGCACTGCCAGCGCCGCGTGCTGTGGCAGATAAAAATGGACTGCGCTGTTCGTTAAGGCGTTTCAAATGTTGCTTTTTTTCTCGCGCTCGCTTGGATACTTTGGCAGGGTAGGGCAGAGCAGGGAGCGGTATGCAGGGCCTTCTGAGGCCGAAAGTGCTTACCGAACAGGAGCGATGGTCATGAAGACACACTGAAAGGGATGGCGAAAGAGATTTATGAGGTGCAGAAACGTAGGAATACTGTTGTTTAGCGGTGTGGAAGTGCTGGAGTTTGCAGGGCCTTATGAGGTATTCGCGGTGGCGAACCGACTCAGTGCCAGCCGCTTGTTCAATTTAATGACCGTCAGCTATTCTGGTGAGCCGCTGCGGGCGACGGGGGGTCTTCAGATCACGCCGGATTTTGCCATGCACGAATGCCCAGATCTGGATGTGCTGATCGTGCCGGGTGGGGACGGGCGCCAAGCCGTGATGCGCGACGACGAAATGCTTAACTGGATCGTGCACACAGCGCAGCGCGCAGAAAAAGTGGTTTCAGTGTGTTCGGGCGCGTTGATCCTCGCCAAAGGAGGTCTTCTGGACCAAAAACAGAGCACCACGCATCACCGGCTGTGGCAAACCTTACAGCAGCTCGCCCCGGCCACAGCAGTGGTGCGCGAGGCGCGCTTTGTCGACAACGGGCGCATATTGACCACCGGCGGTATAGCGAGTGGTATCGACGGCACCCTGCAGCTCTTGTACGAGCTGCACGGTGAAGAAATCTGCACCGAAGTTGCGCGGTTCATGGAGCACAGCTGGAACCGAAAGGGCGCGCTTAGGCCCGTGAGTCGCGGTAGCGAAATGCACCCAGCAAGCCAAGCACATTGATCAGCAGCAGCCCGAGGAAACACACCAGCGCCCAGGCCGGGATTGAGAGGCCAAGAAACTGCCAGACTACTGCAGCGCAATCGCCAGAGCCTTTCAACACCGTTTGAATGACATCCTGTAGGGGGAAGGCCCGCATCAGGAAATCGAGTCCCGGTCCACACTCTGGGACTTCGCTGGGGGGCAGGTGCTGCAGCCAGACGTGGCGCACAGTGATCGCTGTCCCCAGCAGTGCTGCGATGGTGCCGAGGCCGTGGTACAGCCGAGATGCGCTGCCGCGACTGCCGTGGATCAGCCCCACCAGTGCGACAATACCTATGCTGGCAAAACACACACGTTCAAAGATGCACAAATTGCAGGGTGCGAGCCCGTCAACGTATTGCAAGTAGTAGCCGAAACCCAGCAGGCCGGCACAGCTGAGCAGTAGAAAAGAAAATACAGTCCGAGGGGAGAAATTGGGCATAAGGCGAATCTTTTTATTGTTTTCGATGTGAGTGAGTGTAGGTCCAAGCGCGCGATTGTCAGCGTTTGAGTGGTTTTGTCTAAATTGCGAGACGGCCAAAACCCGCCGTCTCAGCGAATTGACACACCCGCTTAGAGTGCTGACTTGATTCAGGGTTCCCGATCCCGAGCCGCATATCGCCTGCACTGCTAGCGGTCTACACTGTCGGTATCTCACACAGGGTCTTCCCATGATTGACGCACGCATAATCGATGAAGTGACTGACAGCCTCAGTCGCTACCTTCCCGACAGTTTGAAAACAGTCAAAGACGACGTGGAAAAGAACTTTCGTTCAACACTGCAGGCCAGTTTTGAGCGTATGGACCTGGTGACACGTGAGGACTACGAAGTGCAGCTGGCCATGGTGGCAAAGCTGCGGGATCGTTTGTCAGAGCTGGAAGAGCGGGTTGCCCAGCTCGAAGCCACAAAGGAAAGCGCTGGGTGACCTTGGCGCGGGTCAGGGCGCGGGCGCTTGCGGGTGTCACCGCGACCCTGGTCGAGGTCGAAGTTGATATATCGGGTGGGCTGCCTGCTTGCAATATCGTGGGCCTGCCTGAAGCTGCGGTAAAGGAGAGCCGAGACCGTGTGCGCTCGGCGATCATCAACGCCGGTTTTGAATACCCGCAGCGGCGAATCACGATCAACTTGGCGCCCGCCGATGTGCCCAAAGACGGCGGCCGATTTGATCTCCCCATCGCTGTCGGCATCTTGCTGGCGACTGAGCAGCTGCCGCCGGAGCGCGCTGAATCCTGCGAGTTTGCGGGCGAGCTATCGCTCGATGGCTCTCTGCGGGTTGTCTCCGGCGCGCTGCCCACAGCGTCGGCGTGTGCCCTGGCCAAACGACAGTTAGTGCTGCCCTTGGGCTGTGCAGCAGAGGCCGCCTTGGACACACGCTGTGTTGTTCTGGGAGCCCAGAGTTTGGCCGAGGTGGTGTTGCACCTGCGAGGGGTTCAGGACTTGCCCGTCGCGAACCCGAGTCTCGGTCTTGACACTGCCAATGCAGGGGCGGATTTGCGTGATGTTCAGGGGCAGCTTCAAGCACGGCGTGCGCTGGAGATAGCCGCGGCCGGTGGTCACAACCTGTTGATGGTTGGGCCGCCAGGCAGCGGGAAGTCGATGTTAGCACAGCGGCTGCCGAGCATCATGCCCCCCTTGGACCACCAGACAGCACTGGAAGTCGCGGCGGTTCACTCAGTGGCCAACGGTCGTTTCGACAGCCAGCTGTGGCGACGCAGACCCTTTCAAGCTCCGCACCACACGGCCAGTGGAGTGGCGCTAGTAGGGGGCGGCAGCGTGCCCAGACCGGGTGAAATATCACTCGCCCACGGCGGGGTCTTGTTTCTCGATGAGTTGGCCGAGTTTCCGCGCAGTGTGTTGGATGTTCTGCGCGAGCCGCTCGAGAGCGGGGAGATACACATCTCCCGTGCTGCGCGTCAGGCGTGTTTCCCCGCGCGCTTTCAGCTCATCGCTGCCATGAACCCCTGCCCCTGTGGCTTTCACGGGGAGTCCACAGGTCAGTGTCGCTGCTCGCGAGAGGTGGTCAGCCGCTATCAATCACGACTTTCGGGGCCCCTGCTGGATCGCATCGACATTCACATATCCGTCCCCTGGCAGGACTACCAGAGCCTGAAAGGCGCCCCACCGGGGGAGTGTTCTGAACGGGTGCGGGAGCGTGTGGTAGAAGCGCGTGCAAAGCAGCTGCAACGCAACGGGGTCTGTAACGCGGAATTGGGCGGAAGTTCGCTGAGCCGCTTTGCCGAGCTAGACACAGAATGTGAGGCCTTGATGGTCAGGGCAGCGAATCAGCTGCGATTGAGCCTGCGCAGCTGCCACCGAATCCAGCGGGTGGCCCGAACGGTGGCGGATCTCGCCTGCTGCGACAGTATTCAGGCGTTACATCTAGCAGAAGCGCTGGGTTTTCGGCGAGTAAACTGAGCTCAAGTGCCCTGTATTGCATAGGGGTAGGCAGCGCCGTGATAGTTCGGTAGCGATCGCCGTATTATCCAAGAAGTACAACACCTTAGCGTGTTTGGCCCATCTCATTTGTTCATTACAAAACATCAATTGTTGCCAATGGCACGGAACCTGAAATGCCTTTCTGGCATATGAGGCAGTATTTCCCTTGTTAAAACAAGTGAATTACAAATCGCTCATGGAAAAATTCCCAGTACGAACCGGCGTTGTAAGGGCTCGTGCTAGCCGTGTTTTTAGATGAATTGGATTATGCACACAATACCAATAACAGCTGTCTCTGCCTTGCTCGCCATCGTGCTTCTGTGGGGCGCCAGCGAGACAGAGGAAATAGAACGAGATATTACAGCCCGTGCACAGCAGGCCCTGGAGGTCGGTATGCCCGAGGCACAAGTAGAGGTCGACGGCAGAGACGTGCGTGTCTATGGCCAGGTCATAAGTGCCGGGGCTCAGCAAAAAGCGGGCGCGCTGGTCAATAAGCTGCGCGGTGTAAGAGCAAGCCAGAATGACCTTAAAGTGGCTGCACTGACGCCGGTAGAAGAAGCGGACACGGGATTCAATTTCAAGGCCAGTTACGACAGCCGACGCTTAACAATGTCTGGGCGTGTGGACACAGTAGCAGCCATGAACGCGCTGAAATCCATGCCGGACCGCCTTCCGCCTGGATTGCTATATGAAAATACGACGGAAACTGGAGGCGACGTCCTGTTGTTCAGCCCAGAGAAGTTGGTGACGGGTATCGCCACATTGACGCAGTTAAAGCGGGGTGAGCTAAGTATCGATGACAAGGTCTTCGCCCTGTCGGGTGTCGCCGATAACCAGACGCGCATCGATCAGATCCGTAAGCAGATCGCGGCAAGCCAAAGCATTCTCAAGCCACTTAAAGTTGTGCTCAATATTGAGGTTGATCCCAACCGTCGCCTCTCCGAAGCTTGTAAAAGGAGCTTCGCCACGGCAATGGAGAAGAACGTTGTTCACTACGTCACGGCGCGGCACCGTATTCGCGAGAAGTATCAAGACGATTTGTTGTACATCGCGAAAACAGCTGTGGACTGTGAAGCACGGGTACTGATTGAGGGGCATGCGGATGAAGTGGGCAAAGAAAATTACAACCAAGATTTAAGTGTTCGACGTGCGAGCACCGCGCGTGAATTTTTGATTGAAAAGGGTGTTTTAGAGTCTCGGATAGAAGCCTTTGGCTATGGAGAGTTCCGGCCGGTCGCGTCAAACGAAACGTCTGAAGGTAAGGCGAAAAACAGACGCGTAGAAATACACATACAACACATCACAGAATGAGCATTCGGAGACTGGAGTCACCATGTTTTACTTAATCACACAAGTTCTGCTGATCCTGGTAGCGGCAGCATTGCTGGGCGCTGCACTGGGCTGGCTGTTGCGCCGCGTCAGTGCAGCAAAAGCGGAGTCCGTGCTCAGCGACAAGCTGTTTGAGGCCGAGACAGCGATCCCGCCGATCAAGGAGGCGCTCGATAAAGCCGAGCGCAATATCATGAGCAAGGACGGCAGCATTGCCGACCTGCAGAACAAATTGTGGGACAGCGAGCAAAAGGTGCCTCCGCTGGAAGAAACGGTTGAGAAACTGCAGAGCGAATTGCAGCGTGAGCGCAAAGTGGTGCGCGAGGCAGAAGAGGCGCTGGTCAGTGCTGAATCCCATGGCCAAGAGCTCGAACGGCAAGTGGCCACAGCGCGAAAGGAGCTGGCAGAGAGGAGCGAGGCGGCGGAATCCACGGTGGAAGAATTGGCCGCACTGGCCGCGAATGTCGAGGAACTAGAGCAGCGATTGCGAGAGAATGAAGCGACGCAAGCCACTCAAGAGAGAAAATACAAAGCGGCGATCGTCAAAGAAAAAGAGGCATTGGCGCAGGCGAACCAGGCGTTGCTTGAGGGCGGCGATGTACAAAAAGACCTTGAGCAGCGTTTGACGGGGCTGAATGATGAGCTGGGAAACTTAGCTGAATCATTGAGTGATCTGAATCACAAGCACAGTGCTTTACAGCAGGACCACAGCTCGCTCTCCGATCAGCACGGCGGGCTCAATGCCGAGCGCGATGAGCTGTTAAAGAGCTTGGATGATTTGGCTGAGCAACGTCAGGAATTGTTCGGTGAGCACGAGAAATTGCAGGCGCAGCACTCCGATCTCAGTGCGCGTCATCAAGCGCTGGACACAGGAAACAAGGCGCTTGAGAAGCAGCACGATGGGGTGGCAGATGCGCTGCGTGAGCTGAACGAGGAACATCAAGATTTGCTTTCCAAACATGAGGCCTTGGGTGTTCAGCACAGCGGGCTCGACGAAGAGCACGTGGCGCTGGCGACAGGCCTGGAATCGCTCAGTGAACAGCGTGACGACTTGGCCAAAGCGCATGATGATTTGCAACAGCGCCACGCGGATTTGGAGCAATCGCATCGCAGCTTGAGCCAAGATAACAGGGTTATCGAGACACAGCACAAAGCGGCGGAGGACTCGAACAGCGAGTTGAAGCAAGCGCACCAAACACTGGCAAAACAACACGGCGACTTGGGTGCTGAGCACAGCGGCTTAAACGCAGAACACGCGGCCCTGTCAGCCAGTCTAACCGCGCTCAAAGAGCAAAAAGATGGCTTGGCACGGGATCACGTGGCGTTGCAAGGGCGGCACGCTGCGCTGGAAAGCAAACACGATGACTTGGCAAAAGAAAACAAGGCGTTGGAAAAAGATCATCACGCACTGGACAAATCACACCAAGTCTTGGCCAGTGAACATGACAATTTGAACCGATCCCATCAAACACTGGGTACGGACAATCAGTCGCTCGGCGGTGTGCACGATGCATTGGCTCAAGCGCACCGAGAGCTCGAGCAAGAGCACAGTGCCCTGAACAAATTCAACCAAGCATTGGCTGATGAACACGAGGAGCTGAGTGCCTCTCATGATAGCGTGAGCAATGATAAGGCTGCACTAGTAGACGCTCAGCGAGTGTTGCAGCAGTTGCACCAGGACTTGCTCAAGGAGCGTGATCAGCTCGGTGCCAGCGGTGAGCAATTGGCTGCGGAAAACAAAGCGCTCAAAGCGAGCCGTGATGATGTAGAGCAGCAGCGTGTTGGGATCGCCACGTCCAGCGAGGTGTTGGCGCAGAAGCATGAAGACTTGGCGGAGGCGAAGCGCGTCTTGGCGGAACAGCATGATGCGCTGGGTGCTCAGCACCGCGCCCTGCAAGAGAAAAACGAAGGCCTGCAGCAGCAGTATGTCGGGCTGACAAATGAGAAAGGCCTGTTAGCACAGAAGCACGAAGACATGATTGAGGCGAAGCGGGCTCTGGGGGAGCAGCATGGGGCGCTGAATGCCGGGCACCGAGCGCTGCAAGAGCAAAATGAGGGTTTAAAGCAGCGGCACGCTGAGCTGGCCAGTGCAAACAATCTGTTGGCACAAAAACACGAAGATCTGGCGGAGGAACAGCGTCGTCTCTACGACCAAAATGAGGCTTTGCAACGGCACAGCGAAGCCCTGCAAAACAAAAAACAGGCGGTGGAGCAGCAACAGGCTGAAAGCCTGAAGAGCCGTGAGATGCTGGCGCAAAAACACGAGGATTTGACAGGAGCAAAGCGTGTCTTGGGGTCCGAGCACGAGGCATTGAAAAATGCGCACAGTGCATTGCAGCAGCAACACCAAGATCTCGCCAAAGCAAACGCAGTACTGGACAACAAGTTTGCGGCATTGAAAGATGCGGAGAGTGCCTTGAAAACTGCGCACGCGAAGCTGTCGGCGGAACGCGACGACATGGGCCGTCAGCACCGTGACTTGGGCAGTGCGCATCAGGCGCTGGACAAGAAATCAGATTCCATGCGTCAGGACCAACGGGCGCTGCAGGCTGAGCGAGACGCTTTGGCACGCGAGCACCAGAAGCTAGACCGCGAACATGAAGAGTTGAAACTGAGCCGCAAGGCGCTTGCTGAACAGAACAAAGAGCTGAACAGCAAACACGGGGGCTTGGAAAAACAGCTTGCGAAACTGTCTGCGGACAGTGGGAAGCTGGCGCAGAAGCACGCCGGCCTGGAGCAACAACACGTGGCGCTGAAGAAGAGCCACTCACAAGCGGCGGCCGACACAGCATCGCAGTTGCGCGAGAGCGAGGGGATGAAAACCGGCTTGGAGCAAAAGCTTCAAGCGTTGCGAGAGGAGCTGGGCGGTCGGTCCACCGACGCAAAGATAGCGGCAAAAGACGCGCAGGGTATGCGCGATGCACTGTCGCAGGCCAGAGAGGATCACCGTGAACGTCTTGAAGAGCTGCAGCGCAGCTTGGCGCGCCAAGAGAGCGTGGCTAAGGGGCTTGAGACAGATTTGGGCGGCAGTGAGAGCGAGCGGCAAAAACTGGAGATTTCGCTCAATGATTTGCGCAGCAAGCTGGCGAGTGCCTCGGATCTCTCAAAACAACTGTCTTCCGACAGAGCAAAACTGGAAAAGTCCCTTGCCTCAGCCGAAGCTGCACGGCAGAAGACGGTCGAGAAAGGCGGTAATCAAGAGCAGCGTTTGCGTGATCAGTTGGGCGAGCTGCGAGCGGACAAGAAATCCAGCGACACTGACCGGCAAGCACTTGCCAAAGCACTGGAACAACTCAAGCTGAGCGTGGCCGAAGAGCAGGGGCGTGCCAGAGACAGTGAAATACGGGTGACAGAGCTGCGTAACAAGGTGGAGCAGGCGCGCGCACGTGAAGCCAGCGCCACGCAAGACCAAGGTGTTTTAGAGCGGGAAATCTCCGAGCTACAGCAGCGGTTGCAGGCCGAAATTGAACGGGCCAAGCAATTGGAGCAGGACTTGGCTGCGGCTGAAATGGCCAACACGGAAATGAGCAATCAAATCTTGGCGCTGCAAGACAAAATAGAAGAATACAAAGAAGGCGACGAAAAGCTGCGAGAGCGGATTCGCCGCCTGGAGCAGATGCTGTCGGACGAGCGGCGCAAAGCCGGTCAAAATCTGCTGGCGCGCATCGTTGAGTTGGAGGCGATGTTGGATGCCGAGCGGCAAAAAGCCGACAATTTGCCAGAAATCCCTGAAGTGAGTGACATCAAATTTCGGGTTCAGGCAGGCAAGGCCGTAACCAAGCTAGACACCACAAACTTGTTAGCCTTTGCTGGCCCGCGGCCCAAAAAGTTGTTTGATAGCCCACCTGAGAAAACCGATAATCTGCAGCTTATCAAGGGCGTGGGTTCGGCACTGGAGTCCATGTTAAACAGTCTGGGTATTTTCCAATTGCAGCAGATTGCAGATCTAACAGCGGATGAAGAGGCTTGGGTCGACAGCCAGATGCACGCCTTCCGCGGCAGAATCACGCGAGACGCATGGGTTGCCCAGGCGCAAAAACTGGTGGCGAAACCTAAGCGCGGGAGAGGGGCTGCTTGAGTGGCGCCGTCTTACATCTAAAGAACAGCCTGCGGGCTGTTTTTTTTGCCCGCGCTAAAGCGCGTTCAAGTTTGTAGCAGAGCAGGCGCTCTTCCCGTGGCCAACGCGCAGTGGATCTCACCCGTTTGAATATTATTTCCGATTGAGGGTGTAGTCGCGCTTTCTTTTAGCGTTTTTGTTAGCCCTAGCCGTAGCCCTAGCCTTAACACTTGCCCTAGCCCTAGCCCTAGCCGGGGTTGGTTT
>JAWSVD010000115.1:0-27357 GCA_033852095.1 Granulosicoccaceae bacterium
CCTCCAAGCCGCTGCCGATGGTGTCACCGCCGCTGCCGGTGCCGTGGCTGCTGGTCCAGCCCATGCTTTGCTCTTCGAGTCCCGCGGCTTCGGGTTCGGGGCCTGTGTGCTTGTCTGGGTCCGCGGCACCGTGCGCCTTGCCAAAGGTGTGGCCACCAGCGATCAGGGCGACGGTCTCCTCGTCGTCCATGCCCATGCGGGCAAAGGTGTCACGGATGTCAAAGGCCGAGGCCATCGGGTCGGGGTTGCCGTTGGGGCCCTCGGGGTTGACGTAAATCAGTCCCATCTGCACCGCGCCCAGCGGTTTCTCGAGGTCTCGCTCGCCGCTGTAGCGTTCGTCGGCCAGCCACTCGGCTTCGGGGCCCCAGTAGACGTCTTCCTCGGGCTCCCAGGCGTCTACGCGGCCGCCGCCAAAACCGTAGGTCTTCAAGCCCATGGATTCAAGTGCCACGTTCCCCGTGAGTATCATCAGATCACCCCAGGAGATCTTGCGGCCGTATTTCTGTTTGATCGGCCAGAGCAGCAGGCGCGCCTTGTCCAGATTGACGTTATCGGGCCAGCTGTTCAGGGGCGCGAAGCGTTGGTTGCCGGTGCTGCCGCCACCGCGGCCGTCGAAATTGCGGTAGGTGCCTGCGCTGTGCCAGGCCATGCGGATAAAGAAGGGGCCGTAGTGGCCGTAGTCGGCCGGCCAAAAGGGCTGAGAGTCTGTCATCAGCGCTTCCAAATCTGATTTCAGCGCGGCCAGATCGAGTGATTTAAATTCCTCTGCGTAGTTGAAATCCTCTCCCATGGGATTGCGTGCAGCGCTGTTCTGGTGGAGTACGTTCAGATTGAGTTTGTTTGGCCACCATTTGACGTTGGCGGAGCTGCTGGCAGCGACGTGGCCGCCCATTACTGGGCACTTCGCGATATCGCCCGTTTGTTGGCTATCAGATGTCATGACTACTGTCCTCTGGGTGTTATCAAGTGGGTATTTTTAGTGAACGGTGCGGCGGCCTTGAAACGCACAACTAAGGCCTCTTCTATCTGTACCCAGCTTATGCCTAAGCGGTGGAGTTGAAAATATGAATTAATAGCCCGTGATGTGCGTAAAAATCGAATCATTGATAAATGCCTACAAAACAATGGAATAGCTGCGTATGGGCCAGAGTTCCTGCTGATTCAATTTTCCCCGAGGCGTGAATGTCGTATCAGAAAGTCCGCTGTCGCAGAGCTTGCAGTCGCTGGGATGTAACAAAGTGGCGAAAAAGCAAGCTTGAACCTGCAGATGAAGCCGTGCTTGTAGTACGAGGCTGCGCCTAGAGGGTGCGGTCAATTGTCTGCCCACGGTTGTTTTTTTTGGCTACCGAATAACACCAGTCTCCCGGCATGGTTGCAGGGAAATAGTGAGGCCGGTTAGTTGTTGTGGGGCTCGGACAATTGATGACTTTTGTCCGCTGCACTGGGAATGCGCGCCTTGCAAATCGGTGTTCGCTGCCTACTCTGCAATCGAAATGATGACAATAACTTCAGGGACGGCCACTTTGACTTGTTTAGGCGACGGCCGCGCTGAAACCTATGCCGCCAGTGGAAATCTATTCATGGCCAATGGCAGGTCTTTCGTTGCCTACATGGATATTCACTGGGCCGATGCTCAAGTAGCCCGGCGGCTTGCGATATCCCAACAACAAGCCAACCGCGGTGGCGGCAAGGCAGAGCCGAATACAGATTCAGCGGATGCAAAATACCTCGATCAGAACACCGCTCGCACGCGGGGCCAGCGTGGCGACAAAAATATGTTCTCGCAGCCACTGATGCGGGCCATCGGGCACATCGAATACTGGGGAGGAGCGAAAGTAGTAGGCTTGAGGATCCACTGCTTCTCCGGCTTGCATTGCCAGCCTGGTGTGTTTTGGCGCCACGCGCAGTCCATAGTTTTTCACATAGACCAGCGTGCCGTCGTCTATCTCCACCGTGTAGTGTGCTTGCACCTCCGCACAGCCATCTGGGCGCTGCCATAGCCAGTCCGATCCCCCAGGCAGTATCTGGCCCTGTATGCCTGGGCCGCTGAGCGTGCCGCCGACGATAGCGATGTGTTTACGCTCGCCGTTCACGCCGGCACCTGCGCTTTTCGGCACTGTTATATCGGCGCTGATCGTGAAGACGTATTCGGCGTGGGGCGGGGTGGGCGGTGATGCCTTGTTGTCTGAACTATTAGACCTTGGCATAACACGCCTTTAGCCACTCACAGGCCTGCGCCAAGCGTGTCCGCGAGGCTTCACAGTGTTCCATGGCGCGCAGGTAGCCGTGGATAAGCCCTGTGCCTGCATCAAATTCCACCGAGACACCCGCCGCTCGCAGCTTGTCCGCGTAGTCGTAACCGTCATCGCGCAGCGGGTCGTACTCAGCGACCCCAATATAGGCTGGGGGCAAGCCTGCGTGGCTCGCGGCGTGAAAGGGAGCGAGCAGGGGGTTGCGGCGCTCAGATTCATCCGGGCAGTACATGGCATTGACCTGTGGCATGCCTTTGGTTTTTAACAATGGGGCCGCGGCATTCTCCGTATAGCTCGGCCGCGCCATGTCGAAATCAACACAGGGGTAAAAAAGCAGCTGTGCCATGGGTAGGTGCACGGCGTCATTGTCTCGCAGGCCAATGCAGGCGGCGGCCGCGAGGTTAGCACCCGCGCTGTCGCCACCAATGGCGATGCGAGAGCTGTCGATGTTGAGCTCGGTGGCATTCGCGTGCACCCAGCGCAGCACGTCCATCACCTCGTGGATGGCGGTGGGGAAGCGATGTTCCGGCGCCAGCGCGTAGTCAACGCTGATCACGGTCTGCGCATTACTGGCGGCGATACGGCTGGTGATGTCGCTGTGGGTCATCGGGCTGCCCTGCATCCAGGCACCGCCGTGCATGTAGATCAAGCAGGACTGGGGCGCGGCCGATGTGTGGCGCTCAACCCTGAGCAACACGTTGCGGCCGTTCGATGTCATAAAACGGGTGCTCAGTTCGACCTCTGCCGGTGCCGGCAGGCGCATGCGTTCGGCGATGTATTCAAACAGCAGGCGCCGGTCTTGTGGGCTGGCATTGGGCGGCAATATAGACCAGCTGTCGTTCCAAGTGTCGAGAAAGGGTTTGAGTTGTGGGTCAAGCATGTCTGTTGCCTTTTTTAGCCGTTGTAACCGAGCTGTCGGGGTAGGAAAAGTACGAAATCGGGGACGAAAGTGATGATGGCCAGTGCGCCCAGCAGTACCAGGATAAAGGGCCAGATGTCGCGCACCACGGCTCCCATGGGCTGCCGCGTGATGCTAGCGACGATAAACAGCAGCAGGCCGTAGGGCGGGGTGATCAGGCCCAGCATGGCGTTTACCACCATGATGACGCCGAACTGCACCAGATCCACGCCGACCGCCTGGGCTGCCGGTATTAACAGCGGAGCGACGATCAGTAAGATGGCGCCGCCCTCGAGCACGCAGCCGAGCAACAGCACCAGCAGATTCACCGCGATGAGAAAACCCGTGCGCGAGAGATCCATGTCGGTCAGGAAGTCCGCCAGCACATTGGGGATGTTCTCGCGGGTGACCACGTAGTTGAATGTCAGCGAACCCGCGATCAACACACCGATGGAGCCCGATGAGCGGGCGCCGGTTTTGAGCGTCTCCCAGAACTGTGCGAAAGACACGGAGCGGTAGAGCAGAACAGAGACCGACAGGGCGTAGGCCGCGGCCAGAGCGGCAGCCTCGGTCGGCGTGACGATGCCGCCGTAGATGCCGCCGAGCAAAATCACCGGTAGCATCAAGGCGGGGAAGGCGTTCGCGGTGATGGCTGGGAATTGAGACAGAGGGATTGCCTCGTCGACTGGGAAGTCGTGTTTTTTCGCCAGCATGAAGTTCATGCCAGCCATCAGCAGCGCCATCAACAGGCCAGGTGCCAGGCCTGCAGCAAAGAGATAGCCCACCGACTGATCGGATACCAGCGCGTACAGCACCATCGGAATAGAGGGCGGGATAATGGGGCCGATGGTGGCGGTGGCAGCGGTTAGCGCCGCGGCGTAGCTGGGCGTGTACTGGCCGTTGCGGGTCATCATGGTGATGACGATCTTGCCCATGCCCACGGCATCCGCCACTGCCGAACCGGACATGCCGGAGAAAATCACCGAGGAGACCACATTGACGTAGCCCAGACCGCCGCGAAAACGCCCGACCAGGGCCTGGCAAAAGCGCAACAGACGATCGGCCAGACTGCCCACGTTCATCAGATCGGCGGCGAGCACAAACAGCGGAATCGCCAGCAGCGTGTAGCTGTTGAATATGCCCTGCAGCAGGGTCTCGGTCGCCAGCGAAGGGTCGAAGCCCGCTGAAATTAAATACAGGAACGAGCCGCACATCATGGCGAGCCCCACCGGTAGGCCGGCTATCGCCAATGCCAGGATCAGCACCATGGCCAGCGTGAAGGGGTCAGTCATGGCGTGTGGCTTCCAATGTGGCTGTGGTATTTGGCGTTTCTATCGTGGGCTCTGCGGGACCTCTCAGGCCGCTCCAAGCGACCAGCAGCATGCGGATAATCACTGCAATGTGAAAGGGGATGTAGATGGCGAAGACCCAGTTGTAGGGCAGGCGCAAGTAGGCGGTGCGCTCGATCTGCATGAATTCCACATAGCCCCAGGCGTCCGGCAGTGTCCACAGGAAAATGCCGGCGCAGCTCAGTCCGCTGAAGACGTCTAGCGCGCGGCGCACGGGCACCGGCACGGAGCTGTAAACAATATCGAGGCGGATCATGTCCTCCGCTCGGATCACAAAAGCGAAGCTGAAGAGAATGCCCCACAGCCAGGCCAGGGTGACCCATTCCACGGTCCAGCCAACCGGCAGATCCAGAAAATAGCGAAAGACAATCTGCAGGATGAACACCGCAAACATGCTACCCAAGAGCAGCGCGCTGATGTGTTCAGCGGCGCCAGCCAGTTTTTTGAGCAGGGTGCGTAGCTTATGCATAAGAATGGAGGTGCCAGAGCGCTGCGTCGTGTGCGCGCGCTGTGATTAGCACCCCGGAGCCTCTACTGACCGACCGCGACGATGGCGTCGACCGAGCCCTCAGGCCAGTCTTCTGCGTACTTGGACTGCTGGTACACGTCAAGCACATGTGCTTGGAATGCGGCGTTGTCCGGCAGGTACACGTCGATGCCGTTGGCTTTCATCTTGCCTTCCAAGTCGGCTTCAAAATCCAGCGTGATTTTGTCCAACGCCGCCTCGAAGTTGTCCGCGCAGCCCTGCATTGTCACCTGCTGCGATTCGCTCAAGCTGTTCCATTTTGACAGTGAAATAGTGAATTCATTGGCGGCAATCAAATGACTTGTCTTGCCAATGTGGCTGAGAATTTCGTCGAACTTCATTGAGTTGATCGCGGGAAAGCCGTTGTCTTGGCCGTCGATCGCACCGGTTTGCAGGGCTGTGTAGACCTCGGTGAAGGCAATGGGCACAGGTGTTGCGCCCATCGCCGTGCCGACGAACTGCCAGCCTTCACCTGGGGGCATGCGTAACTTCACGCCCTTGAGATCCGCCGGCGTCATGATCTGCTTGTCGCCCTTGTAACCCAGATGGCGCGCGCCGATGTAGGGAAAAGACAAAATTTTCACCTTGGTCTTCTCTTCTATCTCAGCGAGCAGTGCGTCCAGCGTATCGCTGTTGTAGACGGCGCGCATGTGATCGTAGTCACGAAACAAAAAGGGTGTGCCAAGCACGGCGGTCGAGGGGACTTGGTTGTAGAAATCGAATATTGCCAGGTTGGCCATGTCAAGGTTGCCGCGTTGCATGGCGGTCAGCTCGGTGCCTTGTTTGAGCAGTGTGGCCCCGTGGTAGGACTTGAACTCAAACTCATCGCCGAGGCATGCGCCAAAACTCTCTCTCAAGGTGGTGGTGCGGATGTCGTTCTCGGGAACCGTGTCTGAGTAGATCAGCTCCACCTTGTCGGCGGCCTGGGCTGAAAGCGTGGTGAGTAGAACCGCGGTTGCTGTAATAACACTGTATGCCAGCTGTGACTTCGATTTCATGGTGTAACTCCTTGGCTTGGTTTGAGCTCTGCACATGGCCTTGGATCGACTGGCTGGCCGGTGCAAATCTGATGCGCTGAATTAATGTACCTAGTGGTATATTAAACTGCCGCTGTTGATTGTCAAGCGCTGCGAGTGCGTATACTGAGGGCAGTGAGAGTGCTGGCTAAGAGGCTGGGCGCGACAGCAGCTTGTGGCAGAACCAACGTAGGTGTGCAGTGGGTCAGGATAAAAAACAGAACATCGAGCCCGGTTCCGAGCGAACCGTCGCACTTGATCGTCAGCGGCGATCGGGCCGCAGGAGCCATTCTGATGAGCTCGACGGGGAGGCGATCGCCCGTGCCACTCGGCATGACATTTTGCAGGCGGCGACGCATGAATTCGTCAAGCACGGCTTCGAGGCTGCGAGCATCAATAAAATCGCGGCGCAGAGTCAGAGCTCAAAGCGGATGCTGTACTACCACTTCGAGTCCAAGCGCGGCTTGTATCAGGCTGTGCTGGAGGCGGCTTATGAGCGCGTAGGGCGGCAGGCAAGTTCCCGCGTAGAAGAGCGGACGCTGTCTCCCATGGAGGCCCTGCGCCAGTATGCAGAGGAGCCCTTTCTGAACTTTCTCAACAACGAGGATTTTGTGCGGCTGGTCATGGCTGAAAACCTCAGCGACGCACAGGCTATCTCCGAATCCAAGCTTATCCGCGAGCGCAATATTCTCAATTTTTCTTCGCTGGAAAAAATTTGGCGGCGCGGCTGTGCTGATGGCAGCATGCGAGACGACATTCGCATCATCGATCTGTACTTTGCAATCGTGTCGATCAGCTTTCACGCTGTTTCCAATCGCGCAACCTTGAAAGCGACCCTCGGTGTGGACATGGCCACCGCTGAGGAAATCGAACACCGTCGCAAACTGGTCGGTGACGTGGCCTGCAGTTACGTGGCGCGAACGAGCAAGTAAACAAGCGATAGAATCCTGTGCAGTGTGCCTTGAGCGCTTTCCGGTTCAGGCGCTCACCACCGATGTATCGATTAGCGCGGCGGCATGCGAATAGCGCCGTCCAGCCGAATGGTCTCGCCGTTGAGGTATTGATTGTCCACGATGTGCGCTGCCAGCTTGGCATATTCCTGTGGCTGGCCCAATCGCTTGGGGCAGGGCACGGAATCGCTCAGGGCCTGCTGCACGTTCTCGGGCATGCTCGCCATCATCGGGGTCATGAAAATCCCCGGGGCGATGGTGCAGACGCGGATGCCACTGCTGGCGAGGTCGCGCGCAATCGGCAGCGTCATGCCCGCCACGGCTGCCTTGGAGGCGGTGTAGGCCGCCTGGCCAATCTGCCCGTCGAAGGCTGCGACACTGGCGGTGCTGATGATCACCCCGCGTTCGCCGTCATCCAGCGCCTCGGCCTGCGCCATTTGTGCAGCGGCGAGGCGGGTGCAGTTGAAGGAGCCAATCAAGTTTATTTTGATGACTTTCTCAAAGTCGGCCAGCGGGTGCACACCGTCTCGGCCCACTGTTTTGCAGCCGATGGCGATGCCGGCGCAATTGACCAAAATGCGCGCTGGGCCACCCGCCCAGCTCTGCACGGCCGACAGCCCCGCCTGCACGCTTGTTTCGCTGCTCACATCAACGGCGACAAAGAACCCACCGATGTCCTTCGCATGTTGTTGGCCACGTTGCTCGTCGAGATCAAACAACGCGACTTTACAACCCTGCTGCGCGAAGTGGCTGGCGGTGGCGGCGCCGAGCCCGCTGGCGCCACCGGTGACAATGGCAATGTTGTTTTGCAAGTCCATGATGCTTCCTTTTGTTTTCTTTTTAGCGCTTAAAGCCGCGGCTGATGATGAGTTTTTGGATGTCGGAGGTGCCCTCGTAAATCTGGCAGACACGCACATCGCGGTAGATGCGTTCGACCGGGAAGTCACTCAGATATCCATAACCCCCCAGAGTTTGTATCGCGGCAGAGCAGACCAGCTCCGCTGTCTCAGAGGCGATCAGCTTGGCCATGCAGGCCTGTTCTAGACAGGGTTCGCCGGCGTCCTTGAGCGCCGCCGCGTGCAGGGTCAGCTGCCGTGCGGCTTCGAGCGTGGCTTGCATCTCCGCCAGCCTGAAGGCGACGGCCTGGTGCTCGATGATCGCCACGCCCATGGACTGGCGCTCGCGGGCGTAGTCGATGGCGTAGTCCAGTGCGGCTTGGGCCATGCCCACGCTCTGGGCCGCGATGCCAATGCGGCCTGTCTCCAGGTTGGCCAGGGCAATGCGATAGCCTTGGCCCTCTTCGCCGAGCAGGCAGTCGGCGGGCACCCGCATGTTGTCGAAGCTCAGGGCGCAGGTGTCCGAGCTGGTTTGTCCCAGCTTTTCCTCGACCTTGCTCACTTCATAACCGGCGGTATCGGTGGGCACGATAAAGGCGGACAGACCTTTTTTTCCCGCCGACGGGTCGGTCACAGCAAAAATCAACGCGCAGCCGCCAATGCGGCCCGAAGTGATGAATTGTTTATTGCCCTTGATCACGTAGTGGTCGCCGTCTCGTGTCGCGCGGGTGCGGATAGCGGATGCATCGGAGCCCGCGTGCGCCTCAGTCAGGCAGAAGGCGCCGATCATCTCGCCACGGGCCATGGGCGCGAGGTACTTGGCTTTTTGCTGCTCATTGCCCTGTTGGCTGAGGGCCGCACACATGGGGGCGTTATTGACGCTCATGATGGTGGAAAGACCGCCGTCACCGGCCGCGACTTCCATCAGTGCCAGCGCGTAGCTGACGTAGTCCGCACCGGCGCCATCCCACTGTGGGTCGGTGGTCATGCCCATCAAGCCCAATTCGCCCATCTCTGTCAGCACGGCACGGGGCACGGCCTTGTCCTCGGCCCATTGCTGAGAAAAAGGCGTGACCTTGGCACGGACAAACTGGCGCACAGTGTCCTGCACCAAGCGCTGTTCTTCGTTCAATAACATGCAAAGCTCCTTATCACTTTCGGTCTTTAGAGGGCAGGGCGCGGGATGAGTACGGCTCAAAGGCTAAGGTATTTTGACGTTTACGTAAACGTAAAGATGCACTGTCAAGGGCGCTACACTAGGTTGAGTGGAAAAATAGTGCTTGCAAGGCCGGCAAAAATGGCAGAGGAATTGGAATCTCATCTATATTATGATTCAGCCGCCGATAAAGGTTTTTGCGAACAGGGTGCAATTGGGTGGATAAAAAAGATGAAGCCAGAAAACGGCGTCCACACATTGGGCGTCTTTTGCTCGGTGTGGGCAGCCTGCTGCTGGGCATCCTCTTTGTGCCCTTGCCGGTCCCGCTCGGCTGGCTCTTCCTGATGATCGGTGTGTCTCTGGTTGCCGTGGAAATAGCGTGGGTGGGCCACTTTGTGCGCTGGTCTCGATCGCGCTGGCACTGGGGGGATCGCCGACTACGGCAGCTTCACCCTATCTCTCCCAGCCTGGTCAAAGAATTCCTCGAAAGCACAGATCCTCACATCTGAAGACGGTTTTTCAACGCTCGTTCAGGCTCTGCAAAAAGCCTGTCAGCTGGCTTAGTTCCTCAGCGCTCAACGCCAGCGCACGCAGCTCGTGATCGCCGCTGCGGCGTTTGTTCGGAGGCTCGTTGTAGTGCTGCATCACTGCATTCAAATCCGCCTTACTGCCGTCGTGAAAGTAGGGGGCGGTGTTGGCCACGTTACGCAGGCTGGGCGTTTTGAAGGAGCCCTCCAGTGGCACATGCGTATCACGTTTGAGAAATCGTAGCTCGCTGCATTGCTCTGGTTGGGCGTCACTGAAGGGGCCCACGCAGTTGAACTCATCTTGCAACACGGCCTGCAGGCCAAATACTCGGCCGAAGTCCAACTGCTCGCCGCTGAAGTTTCCGGTGCCGATGTTGTGAAAGCCACCGTTGCTGAAGGTGGGGCCGTTGTGGCATTGCAGGCACTGGGTCTTGCCGGCGTCCATGAACAGTCTTGCACCGGCTTTTTCGTCTGCGCTGAGGATGTCGCTGTCGACGGCACCCTCGGCCAGCGCAGCTAGATATCGATCGAAGCGGCTCTCGCTGTAGTTTAGCGTGCGCTCGTAGGCTTCGATGGCTTTTCCTAAGTTGGCATATACGCGGTTGATGTTCTGCTGTTGCTGCGGCTTCAGACGGTACCACTGCTCTTTGCCGTCACCGCTGGCGAACGGCCCCGCATGCTGCGGCAGGGTCTCGGCGGAGAAGTTGCTGGCCAAGGGGCCAAATATCTCTAGATATTGCTGTTTTAGTTTGTCGTCAGCCAGCAGTTTCTTGACCACGGTGCTGCGGCTGCTGCCCATTTCGTCGGGCGCTTCAAAGGGGATCAGCGCCTGCGCCCACAGGGAATCGCGGCGGCCGTCCCAGTACAGCCAGCGCTGGTAGCCGCTGCCCACCACCGTGATGGCGTTGCGACCGGTTTTGTTCACGCCAACGGAGCGTTTCTTTCCATCGGTAAAGTACAAGCCAGGCTCGTGACAGCTAGCGCAAGAGAACTCGCCGTCGGCGCTGAAGCGCTTGTCAAAGAACAGGGACTGACCGAGTTCTGCTGCTGCGCCATTGTCCGCGAAGGCGTTGGAAGGGCGCGCCGGCGGCGGCCCCAAGTTGGCCAGGCTAAAGCTCTGCAAGATCCGCCGCTCACGGTCTGTCCAGGAGGCTTGCTCGGCCGATACCGCAGCGCTGGCGAGGGCCAGTACGAGGGCAATCACATTCATCAATAGTCGACCTTTATATCGAACAGCGCCGCGTCTCGCTGACCGCGAATCTCTGCCGCGATCATCAGCGTCCAATCACCGACCATGTTCAGCCGCACGCCTTCTATAAGGTAAGTGCCGGGTTCCAGCATTTTGGTTATTTGTGCTTGGGTTGGCAGGCCGTGGCCATGGCCACGCATGCCCCCGTCGATAAAAACTTTGTCGGCGATGAGTGCGGCGCCGTTTTTGTCGCTGAAGCTGACAACCCAGTTTTGCAATTTGTTGATCGATACCGAGCCCTGTTGCGGCCCCAGTGTGGCGTTGAACAGGCGGTTTTTACTGCTGCTCGTCCACTGAGCTGCGTCCGCAGAGACTGCTGGTTGAAGCAGCGGTGATAGCAGTAGCAGCAGGGCACTGATCTGCCAAAGTAGGCGCTTATTGAAGGCAAAAAAGAACATGGTGATCTCGTGGGAACCGTCTCTATTTCTTTGATTTAACTGTTCAAACTGAGGGGGCAGCTTCGCCGTTTGATTGCAATTTGTACGCCGTCGAGTGTGCAAAAAATCGGCTGAATCGATGGTTCAGAGCATGACAGCATGGCCAGCCCAGGGCTATGCGTGTCCCGGTGTACTACAGAACCGCGCTAAGTCGCCGCCAAAACTTCTGAAACTCTCGATGTTTGTTTGCGTACTAAACAACACTAAAGGCTGTCGACACCATGAAAGCTGCATTCAATCCTCCGCGAATATTCGATCTGGCGGCCATGCGCGGTTGGCGTACCGTGCGTCTCGATCGCCTGCCCTGTTTACATCACGAAGTGGCCAAGCCCTTTGAAGAGCGTGCTTTCGAGTTAAAAAAGGCGGCCTGAGGCCGTCGCTGTGCGGGCCGACAGTATTGACGGCTTGGCACTATCTTGCAGCTAATCGACCCGAAGCACTGCGCAACAGTGCATTGCCAATGTAGAATCCCGCTTAGACACTGAGCTGGGAGCTCGTATGCGTGATTTCCAATTGCCGGGGCGCTCGCCTGTTCATGCCACCCGTGGCATGGCCTGCACCTCTCATCCGCTGGCCAGTGAGGCTGCATTAGATATCCTCAAAGCAGGCGGCAATGCGCTGGACGGCGCGATAGCCGCGGCTGCCGTGCAGGGGGTGGTGGAGCCCGGCTCCACGGGCATAGGCGGCGATTGTTTCTGTCTCTACGCCCCGCGCGGTCAGGGTTCGCCCGTCGCTTTTAATGGCTCCGGGCGAGCGCCACAGGGCGCGACGGCGGACTATTTTGCGCAACAGGGTATCACCGAGCTCGAACAGCGCTCGCCGCACGCGGTGACTGTGCCCGGAGCGGTGGATGCCTGGTGCCAGCTCAACCGAGATCACGGTGCGCTGCCCTTGGCCGCCGTGCTTGAGCCCGCCATCTACTTTGCCCGCGAGGGTTTCCCTGTGTCCTCGCGCGTGCAGTTTGACTGGCAGAGTAATGAGGCGCACTTGCGGCACGACGCCACCGCGGCCGCAACGTATCTGAGGGATGGCAGTGCGCCGGCGGTGGGGCATCTACACAAGCTGCCCGCACTGGCGGACACCCTGGCACTGATTGGCCGCAAGGGACGTGCAGGGTTCTACGCTGGTGAGCTGGCTGAGACCATGGTGGCGTATTTGCGGGCTCAAGGTGGCCTGCACACAGCGGCGGACTTCAGCGCGGCCTCGGGAGACTATGTCTCTGCTATCCACAGTGATTACCAAGCTCATCAAGTGCATCAGTGTCCGCCCAACGGGCAGGGCGTCATCGCGTTGTTGCTGCTCAATATCTTGTCTGGGCAGCACACCCAAGCGGGGCCGATGTCTGTCGAGCGTGTGCACGCGGAGCTGGAAGCCTGCCGCTTGGCCTACGCGGCGCGCAATGCTTACGTGGCAGATCCAGCGCACGCAGTGGTACCACTGGAAGAGCTGCTCAGCCAGGCCTACGCCGCGCAACTGCGGCAGCAGATTGATAAGGACCGAGCGGTAGAGCCGCCGCGCGAGTGGATGCTGCCGCGGCATAATGACACCGTGTATATCTCCGTGGTGGACAAGGACCGCAATGTCTGCAGTTTTATCAACACGCTCTTTGAGGGCTTTGGTAGCGGAATGATGGCCCCTGACACGGGGGTTCTCTTCCAAAACCGCGGGCAGGGGTTCAGTTTACAAGCCGGTCACCCCAACGTGATCGCACCGGGCAAGCGGCCGATGCACACCATCATCCCCGGCGTGTTGAGCATGGACGACAAAGTACAGCTCTGCTACGGCGTGATGGGCGGGCAATACCAGGCCTTTGGCCATCTGCAGTTCCTCAGTCGCTATCTTGAATTCGGCTGCGATTTGCAAGAAGCCATGGACCTGCCGCGCTTTATGGTCGATCCCTTTAACGGCGAGGTGGAAATGGAGCACAGCGCTGGCGCAGAGCTGTTTGCCGCACTCAAGGCCAAGGGTCACCGCATCGAAGCCGCGCTAAAGCCTATCGGGGGTTCTCAAGCGATAGCGATAGATTGGCAGCGAGGCGTGTTGACCGGCGCGTCTGACCCGCGCAAAGACGGTTGCGCCATCGGCTATTGAGGGTGTTTGGAGGTCGCGCCGAATCTGCTGCTCCGCACACGCCGTGCGGCGCGGCCCCGCTCTGCACCTCTAAATTGCTGTTTGCACAGACTGAACACAGCAAGCAGCTTTTTGTCATATGCTGTGATTTTCCACTGACTTAAAGAGGCCGCCGCATGGACGCCAAAAAACTGCTGGATGAAATTTTGGGTGCCGGACTGGGGATCGCCAATCAGGGCCGTGATTTCGCCGAAGACAAAATTGATCTGCCGCGCGCAGGCACAGAAAGGGACGAGGCACTGGCCAATATGGGCAAGGGGGCCGCCGTGGCGGGAGTCTTGGCTCTGTTGTTGGGCACCAAGACCGGGCGCAATCTCGGTGGCAAAGCTCTGGAACTCGGCAGCATCGCTGCGCTGGGCGGGGTGGCCTTCAAAGCCTACCAGCAATGGCAGGCAGCCAATGCCGCGCCCGAAGTAGTCGCGGTCGTTGTGCCCGTCGATCAAGACACCGCCAGCAACACCGATCAGCGCAGCCTGCGCTTGCTGCGCGCGGTGATTGGCGCTGCACGTGCCGACGGCCACATCGACAGCGCTGAGCGCAGCCGCATCGAGCAGCAGGTCAGCACGCTGGGTTTGGATGGCTCGGCCGCCAGCTTTATTCAGCAGGAGCTGGAAAAACCGCTGAACCCGGCGGACATGGCACAGGGCGTGGAGAATGCAGAGGAAGCCGCTGAGATTTACCTCGCCTCACTGGCGGTGTTGGATTTGGATAACCCGATGGAACAGGCCTACCTGCAGCAGATGGCCAAGGCGCTGAATCTCGAGGACAGCCTGGTCGCCAGCATCCATCAGCAATTGCAACAAAGTTGATCGAACCCAGCGGATGTTACGGCCTTCAAGTGAGGTCAGCCGCTGCTGTTATTTGGCCGGTGTTCCACTTCGGCGAACAAAATCTCAGTCTCATCATTCCGGCGGGGCTGTCATTAAAGACAAATTTAAGGGCGCGAGCAAACGTTATAGTGCTTGCTGCCGATGCCTTGCACGGCTATTTGGCAATTTATTGCGTCAATCGCAGTGCGTATGCATTCCAACGGTCTTTTATGTCCAAATCCCTCGTGTTTTTTGTCACAATGGAGGGATTGACGAGCACCCAATCTAGCCGTTTAGAGATAGTCGGCCATGTATTTCCAGCCATACTACAGCTCGAAACCTCCGTTTCCCGGAGGCTTCTTGTTATGGTTTGGCAAAGAAATATGCGGCTCGGTTGTGACGGCATAATCTGTAAACCAGAACGAGAGCTACTTCATGAACATACATGAGTACCAGGCAAAGCAACTGCTGAAGCAGTTCGGGGCCCCTGTGGCCGCCGGCGAGCCTATCCTGAGCAAGGACGACGTCGAAGCTGCGATAGCAGCACTACCGGGCCCACTGTACGTGGTCAAAAGCCAGATCCACGCAGGTGGACGTGGCAAGGGCTCATTTATAGAGTTGCCTGAAGGTTCCAAAGGCGGCGTTCGTCTGGCGTTCACTGAAGACGAAGTGCGTTCACACGTCGAAGAGATGTTTGGCAACACACTGGTCACGGCTCAAACTGGTCCCGCTGGCAAGCAAGTTAACCGCTTGTACTTGGAAGACGGCGCTGACATCGAGTCTGAGCTGTACTTGTCTCTGCTGGTTAATCGCGAGACAGGCAAGGTATCTTTCGTGGCCTCCACTGAAGGTGGCATGGACATCGAAGCCGTGGCAGAGCACACGCCCGAGAAAATCCACACCATCGACATCGACGTCGAGACAGGTGTTGATGCCGCTGCTGCCGCTAAGCTGGTCGCTGCTTTTGAGCTCAGTGGCACAGCCGCAGCCGAAGGCCCTGAGCTGTTCAGCCTGCTCTACAAAGCTTTTGTTGAAAAAGACATGGCGCTGTTGGAAGTGAACCCTTTGATCGTCATGGAAAATGGGTCACTGCGCGTTCTCGATGCCAAGATGTCCTTCGACGGCAACGCACTTTTCCGTCACCCCGACGTGATGGAGCTGCGTGATACTTCGGAAGAAGACGCCAAAGAGATTGAAGCTTCCAAGCACGATCTGGCCTACGTTGCGCTCGAAGGCAACATCGGTTGCATGGTAAATGGCGCTGGCCTGGCCATGGCCACCATGGACATCATCAAGCTGTACGGCGAAGAGCCCGCCAACTTTCTCGACGTGGGCGGCGGTGCCACCACTGAGAAGGTCACTGCGGCTTTCAAAATCATCACGGCTGACCCGAATGTCAAAGGCATTCTGGTCAACATCTTCGGTGGCATCATGCGTTGTGATGTGATCGCGGAGGGTGTTGTGCAGGCGGTTAAAGATGTGGGCTTGCAGGTTCCTCTGGTTGTACGCCTCGAAGGTACCAAGGTTGCAGAAGGTAAAGCGATCATCGACGGCAGCGATGTCGATGTGGTTGCTGCAGACGATCTGGACGACGCCGCTCAGAAAATTGTTGCTGCTATCAAGGGAGGTGCATAATGTCCATCTTGGTCGATAAGAACACTAAAGTCCTGGTCCAGGGCATGACCGGCAAGACCGGTACTTTCCACACTGAGCAAGCGCTGGCCTACCACGGTACGCAAATGGTCGGTGGCACCCACCCGAAGAAGGGCGGAAGCAAGTGGACTGCAGCCAGCGGTCAAGAGCTACCTATCTTTGCTTCGGTTGCCGAAGGAAAAGAAGTGACTGGTGCTAATGCCTCCGTCATCTACGTACCACCTGCTGGTGCTGCGGCGGCGATCATTGAAGCCATCGACGCTGAAATCCCGCTGATCACGTGTATCACTGAAGGCGTGCCCGTTGCCGATATGGTGAAAGTCAAAGCACGTCTGGCGAACTCCAACTCGCGCTTGATCGGCCCTAACTGCCCAGGTGTGATGACGCCTGAGCAGTGCAAAATCGGTATCATGCCCGGTTCCATCTTCAGCGTCGGTACTGTGGGTGTTGTTTCACGCTCCGGCACGTTGACTTACGAAGCTGTCTTTCAGACAACCAATGCAGGCCTGGGTCAAACCACGGCCGTGGGCATTGGCGGCGATCCGGTCAAAGGCACCGAGTTCATCGACATGCTGGAAATGTTCCTCGCGGACGACGCAACCAAGTCGATCATCATGATCGGTGAGATCGGTGGATCCGCCGAAGAAGACGCGGCGCAGTTCATCGCCGACGAAGCGAAGAAGGGCCGCTCTAAGCCAATGGCTGGATTTATCGCCGGTCTCACCGCTCCTCCTGGCCGCACCATGGGTCACGCGGGCGCTGTGATCTCCGGTGGTAAAGGCGGCGCGGAAGACAAGATCGAAGCCATGAAAGCGGCTGGTATCTCTGTCTCTCCATCGCCCGCCAAACTGGGTGAGACGCTGGTTGCTGCACTGAAGGGTTAATCCTTCTCCGTAGTTAGGCGTCAGAAAAACGGCGGTCCATATTGGTCCGCCGTTTTTTGTTTTCCACGCCCTAATTCGGGTCATTGCTCGCTGGTGACCTTTGCAGCGCTAGGCAGCGTCGGTGGGCCCTTCAGCAATGTCACACGCAAAGTCGATTGCCTGCCGTGCATGCACCGTTTCTTCGCCGCTGACCTGCAGGAAGCCTCGAGCAACAGTGTTTGCTGCGGGGCGCTCAGTGCTTTTTATGAAAGGCGGTGCTTATGCTGTTTTTCGATGTATTGCCACTGCATCACAGTTGGCTCAAAACTGGCACGTGTTAGTGCTTTCGCTGCGGCCTTAAATGCTACAGTGCTCGCGTCTACTTATCTATTTTCATCTTTTTTGCTGTGAGGCACACCGTGCAACTTCTTAGCCCCGCTGGGCAACAAGCCGTCTCTGATTTGGCGCATCGTTACAATCTGAGCCCTCAGGCCATCGAGCACATGTTGCTTGCGGTCAACAATGGCGCGGGTTCCATGGCGCAGTTTAACTGCCCGGAGTTGGGCGGTTCAGGCCAGTGGATGCGCGGCGGCATGATCATGGTGGGGGACATGTTCAACTACGGTCTGAAAGCCACCGTGGATAACCTCTGCAATGAGCTGAGCGATCTGTTGGCCTGTACACAAGTATTCCCTGTGTTGCCGGCGGGCACGCCGGGCAGCCATCAGTGGTGGCCTGGGGATCTCGGTGCGCCCTTCAGCAGCGGTGGTCAAAACAACACGCGATATGCGGTGTTTGCTGGCCGCTTGGCGGTGGAGCTGAACGGCTGCGTGACGGTGTACAACACGTTGGACCATCAGATAGGGGGAGTCAGCCAGCAGCAGGGCAGTGACAGCTCCCTGACCTTCAGCAGCCAATACGGCACAATGGTGGTGAGCAGTTTACCCGTGGTATCAGGGGCAGGGCAGATGGAGCCTGCTAACAGCAACTTCGCACAGCCGCAGCCATCCGCGCCTGTCGATGTGCCGGATAATCAGTTTGTTGAGCCGGCAGAGCCCGCACCAGAGCAAGACGTCACTGCTGAGATCAACGACAGTCACGCAGCCGCGGAGCACGTCGAATCAACACCAGCACCTGTGTCCACGCAGAACGGTGAGCAGCTGCTGGCACTCATCGAAAAGCTGGCGCAGTTGCACAGTGCTGGGGTGCTGAGTGACGGTGAGTTTGCGACAAAGAAAGAAGAGTTACTGGCACGTTTGTAAAATACGGCTATATAGTACTACTGAATGTAATAAGCAGCCACGAGAGCCGTCATCTAGACGGCTTTTTTGTTGCCGCTCTGCGTGCGCCTTTGGACGCGGGCCTCAGTTCTTTGTTTTCACTTTGCAGTGGACACACTCTTGCACAGTAAACGGGCTCAGCAGCACAACTGGCCACTGTCACTTGCATTAGTTCGGTTCTGTGGCTGTCAATCTTTTACACTGCTCTGTTAGCTCGGCAGTTTTGCGCGACTGCGGCTTCAGTGCAGCGCTTGTGCGGTGGTCTTTTTGGCTTTGTTTGATAGGTAATAACTTCAGTGGTGTCTAGTGTCAGCAATTAGTGATGTTCGGGGCAGTTTGTCCTTAGACGATAAGAATATTCTGCTCGTATTGGCCGTGTTGGGCCGCGCGCTGACACCGACCGAGCTGAAGCAGATGATCACGGCGCTGGGCTGGCAGTTGGACGGCCAAGAGACGACGCTGGCGTCCTTGCTGAACAAGCACTGGCGCGAGCGCCTGGAGGCCTTGGGCGCGCTTGAAGTCGTGTCTGGTGCGCAGTTACAGGTGCCGTCGGTCCTCGCTGAACAGCTGCTGCGGCGCGCGCACCCTGAGACTTTCAGGGGCATCTACTCTATCTACCAGACACGCTACCGCCGTTTCGATCACGCCACTTTGCCCGGCGAGCTGGTGCGCGGACCCTATTACCTGAACGAAGCGACGGTGTTGTTTCACTACGCGCAGCAGCAGCCCTTTAGTTTTATCTGGGCCGATGAGTTGGTTGAGTGCTTTGAGCGCTCCCTGGCGGCTTGGGATGAAACGTGGTTCAAAAATTTGCCGCCGGCCATACAGTGGCAGCTGCTTGGTTACCTGCAGACCTTGGCGTGGATGGGGGTGGTCGACTTGCGCCCCTATCTGCCTGCCATGGCCCACTGCGCTGAAAATGCCTCTGACCAGCTGCCTGCTTTTCAGGCCATGTACGCAGTGGCGCGGGTGTTGACTGGCGAGACAGTCGCGCTTGAATCGCTCAACGTGGCCAGCTCCAGCTGGTTGGCGAGCGCCGCGGGTTTTGTTGCCTTCAACGCGGGCAATCCACAGGCGGCAGTGGGTTATTTTGCACAGGCGATGAAGCAGCGAAAACGCGAATTCAGCGCGCGCTTGGAATCCCTGGACGACCCCTGCATGCTGTTTTATCAGCTGGCGTTGTTGCAGTTGGGAGACAAGAGCTCTCTAGAAAGAATCGCCAAACTGCAAAAAGCAGACGATCCCTATTCGGATTCGCCCGAGCGCACGGCGGCCGTCGACGCGGCCTCTCGTTTGCTTTTCCGTAAGAGCGGCGGCGCTGCCTACAATTCGGCTGCGCACGAGAACATCGGCGCAATCTCCTGTTTGATCAGCGCCTGTCATTCGCGTTGGTTTGATATCGAGCTCAAGGCGAAGGAAATAGAAGCGCTGCAAGGCATTCGAGACGATGCGCGGCAATACGGTTTGCCGTGGCACGTGGCGCAGCTGGATGCGTTGTTAATGGATCAGGCCGCTGACAGTACCGCCTCGGTGTCGATTGCACGCATCATTGAGCCCGTCCCCGAATGGCAGCTCTCGCTGAATGCGCTTACGGGCATGATGGCGCCACAAGAACAAACGGCGCACGTGCACAGGGAGTCCCGTTTGGCCTGGTTTATAGGCGATGACTTTGAACTGGAGCCGCGCGAGCAAAAGCGCGGCAAGAGCGGCTGGAGCAAAGGCCGCAAGGTCGCGTTGATGCGATTGCGCACAGAGCGCGATGACTTCGATTTTCTCTCGCCCGCCGATGAGCGTATCTGTGATTGCATCAGTGTGGTTCGCCAGTACGACCGCTACGGTTACGACAAAGAGGCGGCGGTGCTGACCTCTCAAGCGCTGATGGCCGCCGTAGGGCATCCTCATGTGTTTTGGCCTGATGAAACCGGCGAACCCGTGGAAGTGCGAGAGACGGAGCCCGAACTGGTGGTCTTATCGCAGGGAGAGCAGTTGTTGCTGACGCTTACGCCCAAAGTGGCGGACCTGACAGAATACCTGATTGTTGAGCGGCGGGGCTTTAACCAGCTCGACGTCACCTCGCTCAGCGAACAGCACCTGGAAATAGCCCGCATACTGGGGCCAGACGGCCTGCGGGTGCCGGTCTCGGCCAGAGAGCAGGTGCTGCAGAGCATCTCGGCCATTGCGCCGCTGCTCACTGTGCAATCGGACATCGGCGGCGGTGTTGATGAAAGCGCTGAATTCATCCCCTGTGACACACGCCTGCACCTGCAGATCCAACCGGCGGGCGAAGGGCTGCGCATGGGGGTGTTCGTGCGTCCCTTTGGCGAGCAGGGCCCATTGTTCTCCCCCGGGGTTGGCGGCCTGAACGTGATCAGTGAGATCGACGGCAAGCGCGTGCGCAGTGAGCGGGACTTCAGCACTGAGCAAGAGAGCTTAAAGGGCTTGATCGAGAACGTGTCCGTGTTCCAGCTCAATCCAGGTACCGACTGGCTGCTGGAGGATCCAGAATCCGCCCTGGAGGCCTTGGACGGGCTGCGCAGCTACACCGAAGAAATGGTGCTGAGCTGGCCGCAGGGCCGCAGCATGTCATTGCTGGGGCACAACAGTGCCACCAGCATGGCGTTCAATATTTCCAGCCAACGCGAATGGTTTGCCATTGACGGTGAGCTCAAGCTTGACGACGACACCGTCATGTCGCTGCAAAAAGTATTGCAACTGGTGCGTCAATCCGACGGACGGTTTCTGAAAATTGGCGAGTCTGAATTTTTCGCACTCTCGGCCAATTTGCACAAAAAACTCAAAAGCCTGGCTGACTTTGCCGACGAGGACGGGCGCTTTCACCCGCTCGCCAGTGGTGCGATAGCTGAGCTGACCCAAGACATGTTGGGAGACGCCGCCACGGAGTGGACGCTGCAACAAGACAAGCTGCAAGAGGCGCGGGAATTGGAGCTGCAGTTACCGTCCACTCTGGGTGCAGAGCTGCGCGACTACCAGCACGCCGGTTTCGACTGGATGATGCGCCTGGCGCACTGGGGAGGCGGGGCGTGTTTGGCCGATGACATGGGCCTGGGTAAAACCATTCAGATACTGGCTGTGTTGTTGGCGCGCGCGGAAGAGGGACCCGCACTTGTATTAGCGCCCACCTCCGTGTGCAGCAACTGGCTTAATGAAGCGGCGCGCTTTGCACCCACACTGCGTATGCACCGCTTTGGCGATGGCGACCGACAGGCCATGATCTCCGGCCTCGGCCCACGAGATGTGGTGGTCAGCAGCTATGGACTGATGAACAGCGAAAGCACACTGCTGACCCCCGTGCAGTGGACTACGCTGGTAGCCGACGAAGCGCAAGCACTGAAAAACCCTCGCGCCCTGCGCAGTAAAGCGGTGGCAGCGTTGAGTGCGAATTTCCGCATCATCGCCACGGGCACGCCCATTGAAAACCACCTGGGTGAACTCTGGAGTTTGTTCCAGATCATCAATCCGGGACTGTTGGGCACGCAGAAGAAGTTCGAAAAACAATTCATCAGCCCCATGGAACACGGCGATCAATATGCCAAGCAGCGCCTGCGCGCACTGGTGGCGCCCTTTATCTTGCGTCGCCACAAAAGCCAAGTGCTGACCGAATTGCCTTCGCGCACCGAAATTAATCGCGTCATTGAAGCGTCCGACGAAGAGAAAGTGTTTTACGAAGCGCTGCGGCGCCAGGCGCTGGATGATCTCGCCGACCCAAGCGAAGCGGCAGGCAACCAGCGCTTCAAGATACTGGCCGAGATCACTCGACTGCGCCGTGCCTGCTGTAACCCAAAGCTGGTGTCGCCTGCCGTGGACATCGAAGGCAGCAAGCTCAAAGAGCTGCAGAACATTGTTGGTGAGCTGGTCGATAACGGCCACAAAGCGCTGATCTTCAGCCAGTTTGTGGACCACCTTAAATTGATTCGCACGGCGCTGGACAAGCAGGGTGTGAGCTACCAATACCTCGACGGCAGCACCCCGGTGAAAAAACGCCAGGAAGCGGTGGACAACTTCCAAGCGGGCAAGGGCGATGTGTTCCTGATCAGTCTCAAGGCCGGAGGCTCCGGTCTCAACCTCACCGCCGCCGACTACGTCATCCACATGGACCCTTGGTGGAACCCCGCTGTGGAAGACCAGGCATCGGACCGCGCACACCGCATGGGCCAGCTGCGCCCCGTCACCATCTATCGCCTGATCATGGCGGGCACCATCGAGGAGAAGATCCTCAGCCTGCACCAGCAAAAGCGCGAGCTCGCCGACTCACTGCTCGAAGGCAGGGAAGTGGCGGCCAGTGTGGATGTGCAGGACATGTTGGAGCTGTTGCAAGATCAATCTTTGATGGGACTTGAAGACGGGCTGTGATGGGAGTTTCGGATTACTTGGCGCGAAATTTCTTCAGATCGGAATAAATCTGAGCTTCAGCACTGTCGGGGTGGTGCGCAAACTCGAAAGTGCTTAACGACATTTTATAGTGGGGCGCGAACTGGATGTTCGGCCCCTGTATTTGCCGTTTCAGTCAATAGTGACCTTAGCTGTTGGCATTGCGGTGACGCTGCGCTACCCAGGGATAAGCCAGCAACAACAAAAACCACAAGCCGATCGACCCGCCGGATCCAGAAGCAGATCCAGAGCTGGAACTCTTATTGTCGCCCCCACCGCTACCCGATTTTGTGGCAGCGTTTATCTTGTAATTGATTCGTTGCGTGAGTTGTTTCGAATCGTCGCTGACGCTGAGTATAAAGCTGCCTTCGCCCTCAATCTCTGCATTGCCTTCAAGCATATGAGTCTGTTGATTTAGACGCAGACCAGCGGGCAGGTCAATGCTGCTCGCGACAAGTGTTGAGGCGTCGAAGCCTGTTGATGCCAGTGCGATGCCGAGTGCGTCACCTTTGTTTAACTCCAGCGTACTGCTGTCGCCAATCAACGCCAGCAGTGGGTCTGCGTGTTCGGCCAAGCTTTGGATGTGCAGCACGTGCCCCTCGGAGGGGACGCCTTGTGCGTCGACGGCAAACAGCCAGTACATGCCGGGTATCAGCACGTTTGTATTGCTGCTGAGGGTCGCTACATACTGGTTTGCATCGCTTTGTTCAAACGCCAGTGGGATAAAACGTTGATCGGTGTTGATGCTGTGAGTTGTGCTGGAAAGCCTTACCAGATTGAGGTTGCTGATGGCGCTGTCCACAGACACGGTGATTGTGCTGCCCACTTTCGCGGCACTGGTCGCGCTCAGGATGCTGGGCCGGTTCGACGCTTGGCCGTTGTTTGCGAACAGATAGGGCGGGTAATAGAACTGCGCGTCTGAATGATTTGCAGGGCAATCGCCGCAGAGGCCTCCGCCGCCGGCCAATACACGTCCATCGCGCACCAACAATGCCCAGGAGTGATAGCCCCGAGGTGCGGAGATAGGCGCTACTTCACGCCATTGTTCATTTTGCGGGTTCCATATTTCAGACCACCAGGCGGTGCCTGTGTCGTTGAACAGCACGCCGCTTTTGCTGCCGCCGACGACAAACACTTCGCCAGTAGGCAGCACCACACTGTCGTGGTTCGCACGCCGCGTGTGCATGCTATTAACTGCTTTGATGGTGGGGGAGGCTGCACTGATTTCAACGGTGTACGCGGTATCGGTCGCGCCCAATACTTGTTCAGAATCTCCGCTGTCAATGGGTCCGGTGATTCTTGGGTCGGAGCCTCCGCTGACCAGCAGTTTGCCCACATCGTACATCACTGATGAACCGTACTGTCGCGTGATCGACGTGTCGGGCGGAGAGCCTGCTGACTCAGTGGAGCCACTCTGCTCAGTGCTGTACCAGTGGAAATTGGTTAGCGGGCCAGAATTGAACACTCTGCCGTCAGGCGAGGTGTGCATAAAGGCATACCATTGCATAGACGCTGAGAAGTTGGCACTGGATTTGTCAGTATTAACCGCATCTTGTTCGTCGCGCATGGCCGACATATCGGCACCGGGCAAGTCTTTCCAGGTGTTGTTGCTGGGAGTGTAGAGCTCAGGGGTTTCTTGCGCACCCTTGGCAAAACCAGAAAGCACTTCACCGCGTCCAGTGAGTACATTTGTGCCGTACCAGCGCTGTTGTCGCATGGAACTCAGTGACGACCAGGTCTTGGTCAATGGGTCAAAGCCACTGGTCTGATCGGCCCGAGGGTTGCCACCAGACGCAAGCACGCTGCCGTCTTCCATGAGCACCGAACCTGAGCAAAACATGTCGTGTGTGGGGTTGTTTGAGGAGAGAAACGTCCCTGTTGCCACATCAAATACCGAGGACCAGGAGGATTTTGAACTAAGAGTGGTGAAGGAGTCTTTTTCGTTTGAAGACCAACTGAGCACGGTGTCGTCGTAGAGGGCGGCCGCTTGAATGGGGACAAATGGCCAGGAGATGAGGTCGCCCCACATGCCCATCACTTTGGGGTCTGAGGCGTGGGTGATTTTATTGAGGTAGCTGAATGTCTGCGAATTGCTCTGCGTGAAAGTCCCCAGATACAGCCTGCTGACACCGTCATTTTCTGTCACGGCGGTCACCGCGTAACCGCTGTCGACATGTACCAAGGCGAATTCTCCGCCAGCTAGTGGGCTGATGTTCCAGAGCTGGGTGTCTTTGGACACCAGTGGGCGTAGGAAATCGCCGCGATTGCAGGTGCGTTGTACCAATTTAGCGTTGTTGTTTTCACTCTCGGGCTCGAGACACTTACCGCTGTACTTAAAGCGCAATTGGTAGCCATAGCCGTTCGCCTCTTGGTCGAACCAGACGCGGCCTTTGGGGTTTTCCCAGCAATCCCCGGCGATGACATGCTCTCCATTTTCCCGCGTATAGTCGGCGAGAGAAACACACCTGCCATTTGATTTTGTTTTTATGAATGCATTGTGCTCGTTTTGCACGATGGATATCTGTGCAGCGTTCTGCAGCGCACCGATTTCAGGTGCTGCTCCTGGCGGCTCTTGTTTGTTTCGCTGGGATGAGTAATAAAGTGCGAGGCACAGCAAAACGAGCAGAAAGATGAAAGCGGATGATATTGATTTGTTGCGTATTGCTAGCACTGTCTAATCTCCGTTTATCCAGAGGCAGGAACGTAATGAAGCGATTTAATAAGAAAGTATGGTTGTTTCAAAATCAAACTGAGCGATGAAGCACGGCAAAAGAAATTTGAACACCTGAAAATGTGAAACACCGAAAACTGCTCAATTTCTGCCCGCAGGGTAGCCTGTGGCTGGAAAATACCGAGTGTTTAGGTGGAGCAATTAGTTTGCCAGAGAGCGAAGTTTATGGCCCGAAGCACAATAAAATGAGGGTGTTGTCATTATCCAGTGAAGTTCAGCTGAGATTGCGGGGAGTGTCAGCAGGAGAGAATGTCAGAAACAGATTCTGATGCAGGTTAAGGGCAAGTGTATGCGCCGGAATTTACCTGCTCAGTATTTCGCATCCTGGCAGCACTGCTGATGAAAATGGCGTCTCCATCTGGCCCAAATTGCGCAGAGGTTCTGTGCCCACTGTCGTACGGATCGCTATGTGTCTCTTGTGTTGCTCGATCCGTTACTTGTTTGGCCCATGCAGTACTGCGGTCCAGGGCTTTCGGCGTGTGGCGTGCATCGAAGCACCCAGTTCTGGCGTTCAGGCCTGTGCTCGACAGGGCCGCTCGGAGCCGTTCGATTTAGCCTTTGCAGCTGCGGTGCTTGATCGCAGAATGACCGTGTTTTTTGGTTTTACAAGAGTAGGTGTGTCTAGTGCTGAAAATGCCCAAATATTCTGCTGTGCGCGCTCTCGTCTCCCTGCTCGCACTCTTTCACGCGCCCTTGGCTTGGGCCGACGAAATTGAGGTGTGGGAATATCATTCGACTGCACCCTTTGTGATCGATGCGGACACCGAGCAGGGGCTCAGCTACGATCTGGCGAGGTTGCTGACAAAAAATTCTGGAGGGCGGCACATTTTCAGTGTGGAGCTGCTGCCTCGACTTCGTCTCGACAAACGATTGCAAGAAGGGCTGCCCGGGGTTGTTTTTTGGGCCAATAATCATTGGTTTGCTGATCCCGATAAGAGCAAGTTCCGGTGGAGTAGTCCCATCCTGAGTGGAAAAAACTTGGTTTTGTCTCCGGCCTCTAATCCGGTGGAATACGTGGATGCAAGGTCTATCGCGAATATGGATTTAATAGGCGTTCGAGGTCATGTGTACAGCGGTGTGGATGAGCGTTTGGCGGAGCTTAATATTCGCCGCAAGGACGTGAGTACAGAAGAAGCTGCGATAGAATTTATATCGGTTAAGCCCGACGGTGCACTGATTATCTCGAACCTCGCCGCTTCCTATTTTCTAAAGGACTTGCAGCTAAAAAATAAAATTCATGTGTCCAAGTTACCGCACGCGACTTACGATCGATACGTGTTGGTGCAACCTGATTTGGGCTCTGCCTATCAGACCATCGAAGCTTATGTATCAGGGCTGGCGAGTGATCCTGAATGGGCTCAGATTCTAGCGAAGTATGGTCTTTGAGCCGCGTCGGCCGGCCACGTTGTCAGCACCATAAAGCTTGGAGTGAGCAATTGTCTCCGGAGAACACTGTAAGCTTCGCCCCGTTGCATTCAGCCAGGGTTATGCCTTAGGTGCAGGCCCTAGCGAACCGCGCTCCACTAAATAGGTATCCAGCTCTATTTTTTGGGTTTTAGCACCGGGCGCAGCCGCCAGCAGTAACTCCGCCGCGCGCCGACCCATCTTGCGATGCGGAACATGCACGGTGGTGATGCCAGGCTCGACCACTGTGGCAAGTTCTAAATCATCGAAGCCTGTAATTGAAACATCCTCGGGAACACGAAATCCCAGATCACGGGCTTTCTTCAGCGCGCCTACCGCTTGAACGTCATTGCCGCACATGACCACTGAGGGGCGAATCTCAGCACTCATCAAATGCTCAAAAGCCTCTCCTGCCTCAGCGATGGAGTAGGGCGCCTGTGCCAGCGCGATGGTGTCAGGGTTAATATTCGCATCGATTAATCCCTGTCTGACACCTTCTAGTCGGTCGCGTGCTCGATCATTGTATTGCCGCTCTGCGCTGATGTACGCAAAATCCCGATGGCCGAATGCAACGGCTCTAGCCGTTAGCCTTCGCGTCGCACTGATGTTGTCGAAACCCACCATATTGTGTGTGCTGCTTCTATCTATGTTCCACGCGAGTACCAAGGGGATTTTGTGTTGTTGCAAAAATTGGTAGATTTCTTCGCTCCGGCTGGTGCCAATCAGCAACAAGCCATCTGCCCCGCGTGCCACCATGTTGCGAATTTGTTTTTCTTCTTCCTCAGGATCATAGGAAGAGCTCGCCACCAATAAGGTGCTGCGCTTGCTCGATAGCTGCTCTTGGAAGGCTTGCAGGCCGCGGGCGAAGAGGGCGTTGGCCATGGTGGGGATGATGGCGCCGT
>JAWSVD010000585.1:0-429 GCA_033852095.1 Granulosicoccaceae bacterium
CCCAGCAGCCGCGGCCACGTCAGCATCAAAAGCGACGACCCCTACGCCCACCCCGAGATTGTCTTTAACTACATCGACACCGAGCAAGACAAGCAGGACTGGCGCGCGGTGGTGCGGCTGACCCGAGAAATACTCGAGCAGCCATCACTTGCGCCCTACCACGGCGGCGAGATACAGCCCGGCGAGCAGATCCAAAGCGACGAGGACATAGACGCCTGGGTCAGGCAAAACGTCGAGAGCGCCTACCACCCCTCCTGCACCTGCAAAATGGGCGCGGAGGATGATGCGCTGGCGGTGCTGGACAGCGACTGCCGCGTGCGCGGCATAGCAGCCCTGCGGGTGGTGGATTCATCCGCTTTTCCCAACATCACCAACGGCAATCTCAACGCGCCCACCATCATGTTGGCAGAAAAAGCGGCCGACGCCATC
>JAWSVD010000586.1:0-561 GCA_033852095.1 Granulosicoccaceae bacterium
GGTGCCAGACGTGAGATTAAGATTGCTGCGCAATCCCGGATACCGCTGCGCTAATTCCGGGCTACACTGGAGCCAACATCGGCACCGCCATGTGCGATCACCGGCCTCGTAGGGCGGACAAGCCGCAGGCGCCTCCGCGGCATGCCCGCGCAGCATCACCAACCTTCCCGGCGTCACCGGGCCAAATAGAAACACAGACCCCGTGGCCCGTCATGAATAGCAGCGCCATGCTGGGCCATGCCTCCATGTCACCACCGCCGCGGATGCGCTTCGCTTATACGCCCTACAAATACCGCAGCAGCCCCAGAAATCACAGAGCCCCGTAGGGCGGACAAGCCGCAGGCGCCTCCGCGGCACGCCCGCGCAGCATCGCCGACCCTGCCGGCACCACCGGGCCGAATAGCAACACAGACCCCGTGGCCCGTCATGAATCGCAGCGTGATACGGGGCCACGCCGCCATGTCACCACTGCCGCGGATGCGCTTCGCTTATACGCCCTACAAATACCGCAGCAGCCCCAGAAATCACAGAGCCCCGTTGGGCGGACAAGCCGCAGGCGCC
>JAWSVD010000116.1:0-1096 GCA_033852095.1 Granulosicoccaceae bacterium
TGATCATGACGCCCTGAGCATTCGCTTTGTCTTGAGCTACGCTGCAGTGGCTGACAGTTAGCTGAAATAGTATTCTCGGAACAATGATTGAGAAACAAATTACGTTAAAGGAGCCAGGAGAGCTAATGCCAATGCTGGCTGGCAAAGTTTTCCATGTCACTCCGACCTCAAATATGAATGCTATCGAGGCAGCCGGTGAGATAAAACCGAATCTTAACTACGAATGGGGTTCATTATTCGGAAACTCTAAGAATGGCTTCTTTAGACTTCGTGGTTGTGTTTCTTTTTTTGATTACAGATCGTACGGTAGCCAAAGTTGGAGGAACCATGCTTATAAATGCACCCCTGATCAAATTCTACGAAGTGCCGCCTCTATCTCACTATTAGTCCTTGCAGAATCCAAACATGCACAGCTTGAATCCTGGGAGTCTTGGAAGAAAGAGGAAAAATGGTCACAGCGTGTCGTTCCAGTGGTTGAAGCGGGTTATTTAGGCTCAGTCAGTGTTGAGTTCATCACGGAGCATTTGTTGGTTTCATATGCAATTAGCTAACAACACTCCAAATGCGCTGCTAGCTCTGCCCGTTAGTGTGGCCGTTAATACACTTACCCTAACTCCAGTCCCAAGGGACGGCACAGCCGCACCCCCTGCGGCGAGACATCCGCCGCCATCGTGTAGACCTCCACCCCCGCCGCCAGCGCCTGACGCAACAGCGCACCGTAGTGCGGGTCCACGTCATCCGCTGGGCTAAAGGCATCCACGTCGCCGCGCTGCACGCAGTAGACCATCGCCGCCCTGTCACCCGCTGCGACCATGCCCATCAGCTCTTGCAGGTGCTTGGCACCACGGGCCGTGACCGCATCGGGAAACAGCGCCAGGCGCTCTCGGGCCAGGGTGACGTTTTTCACCTCCACGTAACAATCTGGGCGGCCTTCACCCTGCAACAGCCAGTCAATGCGACTGCTCTCGCCGTAGCGCACCTCCGGTCGGCGCTCAGGGTAGTCGCCTAGATCGCCAATCAATCCCGCGCCAATGGCCTCGTGCACCAGCTTGTTGGCCAGCCCCGTGTGCACGCCGACCAATGTGCCATTGCTCGC
>JAWSVD010000587.1:0-424 GCA_033852095.1 Granulosicoccaceae bacterium
CGTGGCCCTGCATGGCGCTGCGGTTCATGACCGGCCACGTGGTCTACGTTTCTATTCGGCCCGGTGATTTTATTTGGCTCGGTGGCGCCGGCAGGGTTTGCGATGCTGCGCGGGCATGCCGCGGAGGCGCCTGCGGCTTGTCCGCCCTACGGGGCTCTGTGATTTCTGGGGCTGCTGCGGTATTTGTAGGGCGTATAAGCGAAGCGCATCCGCGGCGATGGTAGTTTGGAGACGTGGCCCCGTATCACGCTGCGATTCATGACGGGCCACGGGGTCTGTGTTTCTATTTGGCCCGGTGGCGCCGGCAGGATCGGTGATGCTGCACGGGCATGCCGCGGAGGCGCCTGCGGCTTGTACGCCCTACGGGGCCGGTGATTGCACATGGCGGTGCCGATGTTGGCTCCGGTGTAGCCCGGAATTAGCG
>JAWSVD010000588.1:0-457 GCA_033852095.1 Granulosicoccaceae bacterium
CCGATCCGCAGTTGCGCTCCGGCGCCTTCTCCGGCGGCAACCAACAAAAGCTCATCATCGCGCGCGAGATAGAGCGCAAGCCGAAGCTGATGCTTGTCGGCCAGCCGACGCGCGGGGTGGACATAGGGGCGATTGCTTTGATTCACCGGCGCCTATTGGAAATGAGAGATGCAGGGGTAGGCATATTGCTGGTATCAGTGGAATTGGATGAGATTTTGGCGCTCGCTGATCGCATCGTGGTGATGTGCGGCGGGGAGCTGGTGGGCGAAGTTTCGGCCGCGGAAGCTGATAAAGCGCAGCTTGGCTTAATGATGGCCAATGCGCGGGAGGTGGCCAATGTCTGAGCAGACAATCCACATGCCCACCTGGCTGCGCGTCGGCGTTGTGCCGCTGGTCAATCTCACGATGGCGCTGATGGTGTCGGGCTTGATTTTTTGGATCATCGGAGAGGATCCTT
>JAWSVD010000589.1:0-475 GCA_033852095.1 Granulosicoccaceae bacterium
CGCCCATTTCCATCATCACGATGACATCGTGCACCTTGCCCTGCGCCAGCGCGGCCTTGGACAAGGCATCGAGGGTGTCGATTTCCGTGTTGAGGCTCAGGTCGAAAAGCTTTACGACTTCGTCTGCCTCGGACGGCGCCGGGATGCGCAGCATCCACAGGGGTGCGTGCACGCCGCCGTAGCGCAGGCGCTTGGCGTTGTCGATGCGGGATTCCCCCAGCGAGCTGACGCCGCCCTTGAGCATGGCACGCGCCACCATCGGCGAGCCGCAGGTGGCTTTGCTCACGCCGCAGACGTCAATGCCGTGGCCAGCGCAAAAGCCCACCACCTGCTCGGCGTTGCCGGAGATGATGTCTAGGTCGATCTCTAGGGTTCGGGATTCGTTGTGCATGTCGGTCTTGCCTCTGGGCCTGTGCGTTGGGTCAGTTAGCTTCAGCAGGGCGCTCGCCCCGTTTATCGGCCACGGCGCACAGGT
>JAWSVD010000117.1:0-1253 GCA_033852095.1 Granulosicoccaceae bacterium
GGTGACCCAGCAGCAGCGAGTGCCCACGAAAGCCGCGCGCCAGTGCGTCGGTGAGGCCCATGGTCTCGCGCTGGTCGGCACTGCGACCTGCGAGGAACTGCTCGCGCACAAAATCAGCCCCCGGGTCTTGCCCCTGTGCCAAACCCTGCAGCTGCTCGGCCAGGGCCAGGGTGTCGCGCAGCGCCAGGTTAAAGCCCTGCCCGGCCACAGGGTGCAAGGTGCGAGCGGCGTTGCCTAGAACCGCCACACGCCCTTGCCAACTGGGGCTGAGCACCGCACGCTGCAGCGCAAACATCTGCCGCGCGCTGGTGGCATCGATGCGGCCGATACGCCGCCCCATGCTGCGCTGGATGTTCGCTATAAAGGCTTGATCGCCCAGCGCCATGACCTCGTCCCCACGCGCCTGCGGCACGGTATAGACCAGTGACAGTGCGTTCGCCCCCAGCGGCAACAGAGCCAGCGGACCCTCCGTGGTGAATCGCTCCCAAGCCGTGCACTCGGGGGCGGCGTCCATTGTCAGGGTGGCGATCACCGCCTGCTGTTCGTAATCCTGAACTTCGGCGATCAGCCCAGCGAGTTCGCGGGTCAGCGAAGCACTGCCGTCGGCAACGACCAGCAGCTTTGCGCTGAGCCGTTGCCCGTTGTCGAGCACCAGCGCCACGGCATGGGCAGAAGGCACGACCGAGGTGACAGAGCGAGGCGCCAGTAGCTGCAAGTTGTCTATTTGCGGGATGCTGCGTGCCAGCGCAGCGAGCAGGCGGCTGTTTTTGATCACATAGCCCAGCGCGTCGATGCTGTGCTCGCGCGCCGCCAGCCGCACCGAGCCCAAGTGCCCTTGCTGCGACACATGCACGCGCTCTATGGGCGCGGCATCGCCTTCCAAATCGGCCCACAGACCCACCGCGTCGAGCAGCTGCCGCGAGCCCCATGACAGTGCGGTGCTTCGCTCCCCGGCTGCATGCACCGCATCGCCCAGCGCACGCTGTTCCACCAGGGCCACCCGCAGGCCGGTGTTGGCCAGCGAACAGGCCAATACACCGCCGACCATGCCGGCGCCGACGATGGCGACATCCACATCGCTGACCGAATTTGACTCAAGCATGCTGCCACCGCAGCGGGTGAGCCTTCAGGCACAGTTGTAAGGCTAAAGCCTCACCCACACACAAGGGGGAAGTGGGTGAGCCTTCAGGCTTACGTGCCGCCCGGGCGGCGCCGGGCAGAGCGCGGCTCTGCTGTAAGGCTGAAGCCTTACC
>JAWSVD010000590.1:0-998 GCA_033852095.1 Granulosicoccaceae bacterium
TAGCCTATCAGATTAAAATAGCATTAGTGGAGACTTGACCCACTGCCTCCTTTGGTGCCACGTAACCCCAACATATGGTGTGCGCAGCGAGGTACGAGCGGAGCACCCAGTGAGTGAAACGAACGACATAATGTTCTTGTCAGAACTCCATTTCGCTAGCATAGACTCGTACAAGGTTCGTTTTAGCCCTTGCACACAACTCCTCCCCAAGCCGAATATCAAACTCGACCGTTGCCGAATTATTTGAATCAAGTGATACATTGGCCAAAATTGATATTGTTGATTTCAAAGAGATCGGTTTCAGTATTTCATAGTTGATGCTTCGATTCACGTAAAAGTAATCAAGTGGATTTGTGATTTTCTTGCCTACAACTTCATAGCTTTCCGCTGTAGCTGCCCAAGCACCGTGACAAAAGCAAATGGTTGTTATCAGACCATGGTGATACTTTCCGGGATGAGCGACGTGGTCTGCGTTCGTATACCATTTGCAAAGGTACCCTTTTTCAGTCTTTACGGTCTCTGCCTGCAAGCCAGTTTCATTGCATTTTCCGCAACCGTAACAGTGCCAGGAAAATTCTTGTTGGAGGGGTTTCTGTTGGATGGTCAATTCATGAACTCCGTAGAAGCTCTAACGCAATGCTCTGCAAAGTTCCGCGAGTTGCATTTCCGTAGAAGCATCCTTTTTTTTGGTTGTTTATACAAAGTAATATCGTAACTATTCAGCGGTATTATACTGGCGCTAACATGCCGCCCTCGGCCCCGGTTCATCACGTGATAAAACGCCCCTTCGTATTCAACCCGCCGTGCTCTTACCATCGTAATAGCCTATCAGATTAAAATAGCATTAGTGGAGACTTGAGCCCCTACTCGGATTGTGAAACACCGGGTCATCATTTTCGGTGGGTGACGTCATCTATAAGTCAGCATCATCTCCACTAGCCTTGGTATGGTGTAAGAACCGAGTTTCCCCAGCTGTGTCATTAACCCAAACATACACA
>JAWSVD010000591.1:0-593 GCA_033852095.1 Granulosicoccaceae bacterium
CCATATACCGCCCTACGGGGCTTGGTGATGTTGTGGAATCTGGCGATGGTGGTCGGGGGTGTTGCGGGTCCCGAGGATGCTGGCTTGGGCAGGTTGCTCACGCTTTTACTCTGGGCTCGGCGACCAGAAGCTTGCTTCGCTGAGGAAAACCCTGTAGCTCAAGTTTCCACAAATACTCTTTAGCAAAAACCAATCGCTGCGCTATTTCCTTGAAAAACACTCACCTCAACCAAGCCGTTGCTGCAGCTTGTAAATCGCGTATTTGCTGCGAGTCGGGCTATCGGGTTTTGTGTGGTTCTCTTTGCACCAGGCTTGTAGCTCATCGACACGGACAGCTATTTCTTTACCTGCGCCCCGTCCGCTCGTAGATCACTGATCGCCCCGTTCGCATTTTTCAGCCACTCTTCGTAGCTGTCGTCCATGGACTCTGGATCGATTTCTTTCAGGGCCAGCCATTCACTTTTCTGAAACCAGCACATGGCCATTATGGGCCGCCCGCAGAATTCGGAAATTATTACACGCTAATTGAGTTTTCTGACGGAAGATGGAGAGCGGTTATAGAGTTTCGCGAAAGCGGCATTAAAGCGTCGCAC
>JAWSVD010000592.1:0-1219 GCA_033852095.1 Granulosicoccaceae bacterium
GTCGTCGACCGTCAGTGGGCAACGGACCAAAGAGTATTTTGCCTTGATGATTTCGTCGACCAGGGGTGAGCAGGTTTTGGCTGAAGGGATAGAAGGGCGGCTCGCCGCGGAGGCGCTGGAGCAGCGTGTGCAGGGGTGGTTGGACAATCGAGTTAATACGGCAGATACAACTGCTGAGCTGGTTTGATCGGGTGCTATGTTCTGCTGTTGTGTTCTGAGCAACGCGGATGCGCTTCACTTATTCGCCCTACATGGATTGCGAGTCGTGCGGTTTCCGTAGAGCTGATAAGCCGCAGGCGCATCGGGGACATGCCTCCAAATCATGCTGGGAGTTACGCGGATGCGCTTCGCTTATTCGCCCTACATGGATCGCGAGTCGTGCGGTTTGCGTAGGGCTGATAAGCCGCAGGCGCATCGGCGACGCCTCGAAATTATGCTCGGAGTTACGCGGGTGCGCTTCGCTTATTCGCCCTACATGGATCGCGAGTCGTGCGGTTTCCGTAGGGCTGATAAGCCGCAGGTGCATCGGGGGACATGCCTCTAAATCATGCTCGGAGTTATGCGGATGCGCTTTACTTCTACGCCCTGCGGTTGGTGCAGGTGACTGCTTGCCCGAATAGGGCGCATCAGCTCGCGGAGATCGGTTCCATGCGATAACAAGCGGCTGATCCCGTGTGTCGCACTTGGCTGGTCAAGCGCCACTGTCGGCCGGGGCGACCGTTGTGGTGCAGGGCGATGGTCTGACCTGCAGCGAAGTCACGCGGCGGGGCGATCAGCGTGGCGTATGCCATGCCTGGCTCAGGCGATACATACAGGCATTCGTGGCTGACACGGTTGTTGTCACTGCCATCGATGCTGTGGCTGGCAATCACGGGTCGTGCCTTATTGGCCACCAAGTGAATGCCGCAGCGCAAGTCACCGGCCATGTCGTAGCGCAGCCATTGCACGGTACCGATGCGCAGCACTGGGTTGGCTCCGTCACCGCTCAGCCCGCTGATGGCGACCAGCTCTCCCACGTGCAATGGCACAGCGGTGTTGCGGGTCTTGGTTAGACCCAGACCCTCGGCACTTTGGTTGTTGAGTTTCCATTCCGGGTTGGGCGGTAGGCCCAGGCTACCACCGCGTTCGAGGCGGCTGTGTATATCTTTGAGCCCTATCTCCACCGCGGCGGCTTCTGCGCGGTGAGCACGGGCGCTGCTGCGTTCGGGGCGGGACAACC